>JAQGJB010000012.1 GCA_028290825.1 Micavibrio sp. | reverse complement strand
GGAACGAAATGCGGGTCGGGAAGTTCGCCTTGATAACGCCGGTGATGACATCGACGGACGGGCGCTGGGTCGCCATGATGATGTGGATCCCGGCGGCGCGCGCCATCTGCGCCAGACGCTGGATGGCGTTTTCAACATCCTTGCCGGCGACCAGCATCAGATCGGCAAATTCATCGACGATGACGACTATGTAGGGCAGCTCGGTCATATCCATCGGCTGTTCTTCATAGACCGGCTTGCTGGTTTCAGAATCAAAGCCCGTCTGGACCTTGCGCATCAGCACTTCGCCTTTTTTCTTGGCCTCGACCAGGCGTTCGTTATAGCCGTCGATATTGCGCACGCCCAGTTTCGACATGGCGCGGTAACGGTCTTCCATTTCCTTGACCGTCCATTTCAACGCAACAACGGCCTTTCCCGGTTCGGTGACAACCGGGGAGAGAAGATGCGGAATGTCGTTATAGACCGAAAGCTCCAGCATCTTCGGATCGATCATGATAAAGCGGCACTTCTCCGGTGGCAGGCGGTAGAGAAGCGAGAGGATCATCGTGTTGACCGCCACCGATTTCCCGGAGCCTGTGGTCCCCGCGACCAGCAAGTGCGGCATGCGGGCGAGATCGGCGATGATCGGCTTGCCGGAAATATCCTTGCCGAGATTCAGCGGCAAAGCGGCGTTGGAATCGGTAGAGTCCTGCGACTCCAGAATTTCGCGCATCGACACCATCTGGCGTTTCTTGTTCGGCAGTTCGATGCCGATGACATTGCGGCCGGGAATGACTGCGCAACGCACCGACGTCGCCGACATCGACCGCGCAATATCGTCGGCCAGCGAAATAACACGGGAAGTCTTGGTGCCCGGCGCGGGTTCCAGTTCATAAAGCGTGACGACCGGACCGGGGTGAATGGCGGTGATTTCGCCTTCGATATTAAAATCCTCGAGCACGGTTTTGAGCATCGCGGCGTTTTTACGCAGGGCGTCGGAATCAAGCGAAGCATCCGCCTCGTTGGCCGGAAGGTCCTGCAGCAATTCAATCGGCGGCAATTCCCATTCGCCGTTTGCGGTCAGGGCCAGGGCGCCCTGGCGTCCGCCGGATGATTTTTTGGCGGCTTTTTTCTTCGGTGCGACAACCTTGATCGGGTGATCGTCCTCGTCTTCTTCCTCCTCTTCTTCTTCGTATTCTTCTTCTTCCGCTTCCTCGTGCTTGGCGACAATGGCGGGCGCCTTGCGCGGCTTCACGGCTTTTGCGGCGGCTTTCTTGCGCACCGGGGCTTCATAATCCGGATCGCTGTAGTGGCGGACCCAGTCATAGAAAGACCCGGTCATGGAAATCACCGTCTCGGCCACGGACTGGGTGAAGGCCAGAATATTCAGACCAATCACTTTCCATTCTCCAAGGCTGACCGCGAGCGCAAAGGGCAGCGCGAACAAAGCGAACATGCCGGAGGTCAGCGCCAGTGTGGTGTGGAATTCATGCCCGAACAGGCTGGAGATGCGGTCGAGCATCAGCGTTCCGCCGCTGCCCCCCATCCATGGATTGACCATCCATCCGAAGGACGGGACACGCGCAAACGCAATCGCGGCCAGCAGCGTCGCCGCAATCATCAGCGACAGGCGCAGGGTCAGCGGGCGGATCGGGTGACGCCGGATAATCCGCACACCCCAGAAACCGATAATGATCCCAAATAGCGCCCCGGCCAGGCCAATGGTCTGCAGCAAAAGATCGGCAACCCACGCTCCGCCCCCGCCCATCCAGTTGTGAATCGCAACACCGGGCTTGCCGGAGGTGTTCATCGAAGGATCGGCCGGGCTGTAAGTCGCCATCGCCACCAGAAGCGCCAGCCCGGCAAGGGCCAGCACAAGACCGAACCCGTCCACCAGCCGGTTGGCGATAAACGCCTGCAGGCTCTCCGGAATAAGGGCATCAAAGAATCCGGATTTTTTCCGGGTATAACGACGGGTGCGGGCCATATCTGTCTGCTTGAGAAAAAAGAGGGCGGGAAAGGCGGAAAGCCTTAAGGAAATAGTACTGTTTTGCAGGATTCGGAGCAAGGAGAAGTGTTTGTGCGATTTGCATAACGCAAGAATCGCAATGCAACAGAACTTAACCATTCATTAATCAATTCAGGGCATATTGGCTTTACGTCCGCACGAGGGTTGCCCTTCCGGGTGATTCGATTTCAAAAAGCGACATATGAGGGTAAAAACATGATGGCCATTATCAGCCAGTCCGATCCGATTCGTGAATCCTATGAGTATGTGGTTTACACCTTTCAGCGCTGCGACAGGAAACAACAGGAAAAATGGCAGTTGCAGGACAGTTTCGAGGATGAGCGCGAAGCCCTGACCGTCGCCAGAAACCTTTTCGACAGCGGCGCGTTCTGCCGCGTCGAGGTTAAGGAAAAATACACCAACATCGCCGTCGGCCATATCAGTGATACGACGCTGAAAGTCTTTGAACGCCGCAACAAAATGCCGATGAAAAAATTCCTCACCCTGATCGGTGTCGAGGTTTAAACTTTTCACCTTGGTGGGTTTGGAGAAGTAGGCTTATAATCGATCGTTCTTTGCTGCTTCATCCGGTTTTATCATGTTCCCCCAGCTCTCAACCCCCTTCGCCTTTTTCGTGATGGCCGCGGCAGCAATCGGCATCAGGGTTGCTATGGCACTGGTCAGAAAATATCACACCCCCTCCGGCTTCCGCACCGTAAAACCCGTGACTGCGCCCGCCCGCGATACGGTCCAGTCGACGGCGCATGTCCGTGTCCTCGTTGCGCACGCCAATGGCGGGGATTCCAAGGCGCAGGTTGAACTGGCGCTGCGCTATCTGCACGGCAACGGCGTGCCGAAGAACGAGAATATCGCCGATCACTGGTTTCAGAAAGCTGCGCAGAAAGGCAACCCGAAAGGGCTGCTTTACCTCGCCTACCTCAGCGAAAGCGAAGGCAATTTCCAGGCCGCCGGAGACTACTTGCTGCGCGCCGCGGAACGTGAGAACAGCGAAGCGATGGAACGCCTTGGCCGCCTTTACATGGAAGGCGATGCAACGATCAACGACCCGCAACGCGGCTGCCATTTTTACAGGGAAGCGGCCCTGGCCGGACGGCGCTCTGCGCAAAGAGTTTATGCGCAATGCCTGTTGCTCGGTAAAGGGTGCGAGCGCGATGTGGCGGGCGGCACGGTGGAAATGAAACTTGCCGCGGAACAGGGTGATAAAGGCGCACAGGCCATTCTCGATCTCGGCATCGAACGCTTTATAAAAGACGGCGGCCAGAATTTCAGCATGGAAGATTCCCTGCAGGAACCCGCCTCCGACACGGTGCCGGACGGTCCCTCCCGCAAACCCGTCGAAGACCGTGTTATCGTGCAGAACCCTTTCTTCGCGATTGCCGACGACACGAAGGGAGAGGGGCAGGGCGGTCTGCAATTCCTTGAAATGCCACCGACCGTTCCGGAACGCAAAACGCCTTTAATCCCGGCCAGCCAGGTGATGTCGCTGGACGATGCGATGGGCCAGCTTGAACGCCTGATCGGTCTTGATGAGGCCAAGGCCGCGCTGCTCGGCCTGACCAACCGCATGCGCCTTCATAAACTGCGCGAAGAACATAAACTGCCTATCGCGCCTGTGGTGGCGCATATGGTTTTCTCGGGCAATCCGGGGACGGGCAAGACCACCGTCGCGCGCCTGATTGGAAATATTTTCCGTGAAATCGGCATCCTGAAAAAAGGCCACATGATCGAGGTCTCCCGCGCCGACCTGATCGGCGAATATGTAGGACAGACGGCGCCGCTGGTGCAGAGGAAAGTTGCCGAGGCCATTGACGGCGTGCTCTTCATCGACGAGGCTTACGCCCTGATGGATGGCGGCGACAGCAAGAGCAGTTTCGGCTCCGAAGCCATCGCGACGCTGCTGAAGCTGATGGAGGATAATCGTCATTGCCTAGTGGTCATCATGGCCGGGTACGGCGACAGGATGGATGAACTGATCAGGTCCAATCCGGGATTGTCATCGCGTTTTTCGCGCGTGATCAATTTCGAAGATTTCAACGCGTTCGAATTGTTCCAGATTTTCGAGGGCTTCGTGGAGGATTTCGGCTATACCCTCGACCTCGATGCGGCGGAGGAATTATCCGTCGTGATCCAGCTTGAGGACGCGGAGAAGGATGTTTATTTTGGCAATGCGCGCACTATGCGCCAGCTTTTCGACGAAACCCTGAACGTCATGGCGAACCGCATTGCCCTGCTTAAAAAACCGCAGAAATCCGATCTTGTGGGCATCATCCGGGACGATATCGCCCTCGCCTACGGGAATATTAAGGACTGAACGCGGTAAAGTTTCCCTTCTGCGTCCGGCCCCGCGTATAATCACGCATGACTGCAAAACATCTCTGGGATGATTATGATCCCGCGCAGAAAGACTTCCTTGTCCGGACCTTCAACGACGTCCGTGGCCTGGTCGTGCCCCTTGATCTGCAATGGGGACGGAAGCAGGATCACCGCATCAGCGATATAAAGGATTTCGAATTCATCCTCGGCAATTATTCCGATGCCGCCGAATTGCGCAAAGGCTTTCTGACCCAGAAAGAGGCCTGCTTCGAAGCCTGCGTTATTCTGAGGGAAAGAACCGGCCTTCCAAAAATAGACCTTTAGGAAGAGCGCGGGTTAAGCCTCGACCACCCCGGCCGGATTTGTTGCGACCAGATCGGCCACTTCATCATAAATCGCCGCGTTCTCGCTCATCGCGTCCATGAGGGCCGGGTTCTGTTCGGCGATGGTGCGGAAAAAAGTCGCGGCGTCGCGCAAAAGGCGGGCGGCCAGGGCGGCATGGGTAATCTGTTCGGTCATGATTTATCCTTTGGTTCTGAAAGGGTGAGCTTTAAAGGTCCCGAGCATGCGGACATGGCTGGTGAAAAAATCAAGTTCCTCCAGGGCATTCTGCAAACTCTTGTCATCCGGATGCCCTTCAACCTCGCACAGGAATTGCGCCGCGTTCAGGTTCTGGTCGATATAGGATTCGATCTTGGTCACGTTGACGCCGTTGGTGGCGAAGCCGCCAAGCGCCTTGTAAAGCGCCGCCGGAATATTACGCACCCCGAAAATGAAGCTGGTGATACAGGGGCCTTTGGCTCCTTTTGCCGGGATATTTGGCTCCCCCGCCCAG
>JAQGJB010000112.1 GCA_028290825.1 Micavibrio sp. | reverse complement strand
TGGACTTCTTTAGTGAGGCGGGAGCATGGGCCTTGCCAGTCCCCGTAAGTCCCGCCGACAGGCCCGAACTTATCAGTGGCCGGACGTTTGGCAATACGGACGCAGGATTTGGCGAAAGTCTGTGCCGCCAGATGAACCTGGTCATCGTTCCAGCCCTGAAGGTCGGTGAAGGATGCCGGTTTCAGAACGAGTTTTGCATCTTCCGGCGCGAGGCCGGAGCCAACCGTCGTGCAGGCATTCAGCGCCAGCAGCGCAAAAAGCAAAAGCGAAAAACGGCGCAGCATCATATTGTGATCGTGGGTGTCGGAACAGGCGAGGCTTCTTCCTCGCGCGTCGCGATCAGGTACCAGGTCGGATCTTTGGTGTTGACCGGCTTGCCGAAGGTCCAGATATCGATCGTTTCTGTCACGCGGTCCGGATTGCCGGAGATAATATTATTGTCCCTGTCGCGCGTCACCACGGTTTCATCCGCGATAAAGCGCACGGTGATATAAGCGGTCTTATTCTTGATCTGCGCGTCGTTGATTTCAACTTTGCGGATGGCGTGGATTTCAGCGGTCATGGTTTCACCGCTGGCGGCGCGGGCCGTTAGGGCATCGTCAAATGATTTAAAGAGATCGGGCGCCAGAAGGTTTTTAAGAAGCTCGCGGTTGCCTTGCGCGAAGGCTTCCACGATCATGACAAAAGCGTCCTGTGCCCCGTTGGCAAAGTGTTCGAGCGTAAAGCGGCGGTCCTGACCGGCGATGCTGAGGAGAACCGTTTCCAGGACAGGGCTGGCGATGCTGCAGTTCGAATTCTTCGGCAGGCTCAGGGGATTGGCAATAATGGTTTCGCCCGGCGTTATCTCTTTGATGCCGACGGGAAGGCCGGGAATATCATTCCCCGGCTTCTGCTGGTAAGGGTTGGGGCGCTCGCGCTCCTCCCCGCTTCTTGTCCCGAGGACGGAACGCAACCAGAAGATCAGACCGGCGGCCACGAGGGCATAAATTAATAGATCTGCTGGCACGCGAATCTCCTGCTGTTCCTGAAAATTGATAGTTGAAAGGGTAGCATAAAACGATGGCCTAGTATAAGAGGAGGCATGCCCTATGTCGCCCTGTTTCTGCTCTGGCCGTTTTTGGAAATAGCTCTGTTTGGCCGTGTCGGTGCGGCATTCGGGGCCGGGCCGGTTATTCTCCTGTGCATCCTGGCTGCGCTTGCGGGCGGATTTCTGATCCAGGTACAGGGTCTTAAAACCATGGCGGCCCTGCGCCGGACCGCAACAGGCGGCCAGATGCCTGGACAGGAGATTTTTGACGGGTTTTGCTATTTCATTGCCGGGATTTTGCTGATAATTCCCGGATTTCTGAGCGATTTTATTGCAATCGGACTGTTAATCCCGCAATTGCGCGCGATTTTGCGCCGCCGCCTGTCACCTTATGTCGCGCATAACGGCCAGACCGGGCCAAATCCCGCTGGCACGCGTGATTATATTATCGAAGGGGAGTTCACCCGCGTCGATGATCATGATAAACCGATGCTTCAACCAGACACAGATGAATCAGGAAAAGATCGATGACCGACGAATCCGCACAAATCGCCCGCAATCTGCCCGTTATCATTCACGCGCAATATATCCGTGATCTGTCTTTCGAAAACCCGAACGCGCCGCAGGTTCTGAAACCGTCCGCCGGACGTCCGGAAATGGATATGTCGATTAATATCGGCATGCGCGAAGTAAAGGATGAAGAACTTCCGGGGATGTACGAAGTCTCGCTCCGTATCCGTGCTGCTGCGAAACGCGGCGAAATGACCGCTTTCATCATCGAGGTTGATTACGCGGCCAGCGTGACGGTTGGCGGCGGCGTCGACCAGGAGACAATTCATCCTTTGCTGATGATCGAAATCCCGCGCCTGATCTTCCCGTTCGCCCGCCAGATTATCGCGGAGATGAGCCAGCAGGGTGGTTTTCCAGCCGTCATGATCGCACCGGTCGATTTCCAGACATTGTATGTCCAGAGATTCGCGCAGGAAATGGAAGCCACGAAGCAGGCGGGTTAAACACCCTTATAAAGTTTAGCGGCTTTTCGCCCTGACATCGTTTGTCGTATTGGTTGTACCTTCCTGAACCGCGCGAAGACGCATTTCGAGGATCAGGGAAACCAGCATCTCACGGCGCAGGCTTTGTTCAAACCGGTCGCGGTCCGCCATCAGGCGGATCGCCTGCAGAACAACCTTCATCCGCACCACATTCGCCGGGCTTGTATAAAGGCCGGTATAAAAACCGGGATCCTGAAACATTTTCTGCGTGAAGAAATCCATCTGGGTGAAATAGCTCGGGTTTTCCCCGACCAGCTGCGTGACATCCGCCGCCGGCACACCCAGGTTTTGCAAAACCTGGCGCAGCTGTGTCGCGTTTAGCCCCGATCCCCGGGCCTTAGCCGCAACGATGGAGGCATAGCTGTAGCGTTCGACGCTGCGGATGGCCGACAGCATGCGCGAATCCTGCAATTCGCGGTAAGTACCGTAAGGCGCAATCGCCGTTTCCGGGATAGGGGTGACGACATCGCTGGCATAAAGGTTTTTGGCCAGCGAAAGAACATCTTCCTCATCCTCGGTGATTGCCCCGTCGGTAAAATCGACATCCATCGTCATGTTCGCCTCAACCGTGCGGCGCCAGTCGATATCCTTGTTGCGGCGAAGGCCAGAACCCGTGGTGGTGCAGATTGCAGCTTTTTCGATCTCACCGGCATTATCATTCGGATCGCAATAGACCGATTTATATTTATCCAGCCTTACGTTCTGGTCCGCTGACGGTCCCCAGGCAGAGGCCTGGTTTGCGTTCAGCGTTTCACGTTTCTGAAGGATAAGGTCGATTGCGCCGATATTGTCATCAACCTTAAATCTGGATGGCGCCGTGCTGCGCGCCAGGGTCCCAAAGGCGCAGACCTGTTCGCTCGGCTGGTACTCGCGGAAGGCCTGGGCGGCGACGGCACCGAAAATGCGCTGGGTTTCAAGCTGATGCTTGGCATCAAGCATCTCGCCGATGATCGGTAGCTGATAAATCATAATAATTGCCATCTGGTCAGCAAACATCTGGATCGCATCGGAATAGTTGGCGCCGCTGAGCGTACCGGTACCGCCGCTACCGTTCGCGGCCCCGCCCGGGCCGTTGGGCTGACCGTTCGGGCTGTTGGCAGGATCATTCTGGCCACCGGCCGTCGGATTATTTGCCGGATCGCTGATGGAATAGACATCGGCGCAAACCCGCATTCCGGCAGCAAACCTCACGCAGGTCCTGACCATTCTGTCATCTGGATCGCCGGTAGCCGTAGCGCTGAGGGAACCGCCGCTGGTATCAACCGTCGATGTGCCTCCGTCCGCATTAAGCGTCGCGGTTGCGCCAAACAGGGTCCCGCCCGAGCCGTCGGACCCTGTCACGGAAACCGCGCCCGTCGAAGTTGAGACCGTAAAACTGATTGTCGCCGATACCGTGCTATCGTCAGGAAGCGTTGCGGAAATATTATAGGTAATGGTAACCGTTCCTGCGTCCCCCGGAATGACTACCTTGTTCATGGAGAAAGCGGTCTGTGTCGCGGATATGGTGCCCTGCGTGCCGTTCACCGACCCGGTTACGGCGGCCATGAGAGCGCCCGGCGGCAGGCCGGAGCCACTGCCGAAAATATTCGTTTCAGTGATCGGGGCTTCCGTTGTCTGGGCCTGGGTCTGAATGGGGGAGAACAACAGAGCGCAGCAGAATAAAATACCGGCCAGCCCGGCGAACCGGGCCGGCAGGGTGGAGCAGAATTGCCTGGTCTGTTTAATCATAACAATCCTATTTGATCCCGGCTGAGACGTTCTGGGCGGTTTCCTGCTGGTGCGCGGCCTCAAGTTCAAGAAGCAGGGATATCATTGATTCAATGCGAAGCTGGCTTTTAAAAATATCGCGGCGTTGCATCACCGAAATGGCCTGCAGGGCGACACTCTTACGCTCAACGTTTGCAGGCTTGTCGTAAAGGTCAACGAAGAATTCCGGGCGCTGGAACATCCGGCGGGTCAGAACTTCCATCTGCGCGTAATAGCTGGGGTTCTCACCAAGAAGCCGGGTGGCATCTGCGGCGGAGATTCCCATCTCCTGTAAGGCCGCGCGCATATAAGTGGCTGTCATGGCGACAGAGGTCTGTCCCTGCGCCTTCAGCGCGGCAATCTCGTTAAACGAATTTTCGGCAACGCTGCGCTGCGCGATGATGGACCGCATATCCATATATTTCTGCTCACCGGTGTCCTTCTTCTGTTCAGACCCCTGGGACATCACACCTTTTTGCAGGGTTTCTGGCAGATTGTGGGCATAAAGGTTGGATTGCAGGGCGAACACATCGTTCTGATCGCTGCTGGCGTTGCCTGTGGTGCTGGCGAAGTTAATATCAATGTTAACCGGGCGTCCGACGGTCCGGAAAAAACTGATGTCTTTGTTGAGGATATCAAGGGGCACGGCGGCATCGTGCTGACAGACGGCGGCAAGCCCCGCGGTATTATCATCGCGGTCGCAATAACGCTTCTGGAACTGGACAAAACGGCTCTCGCGGTCACTAACCCCGCCTTCTGACGCCGAGGAATTGGATTTCAGCAACTGCCGGCTCAGGGACCGCGCCGAAAGAACGGCGGAGGCCATCTCATAATTACGCTCCGACCCCCCGAGGCTGCGGGACATGGAGGCGATTGTGCAAAGCCCTTCGCTCGGTGTGTAGTCTTTATAAGCGTCTGCCGCCATCTGCTGGAACAGGCGCTGGGTTTCGAGCTGATGCTTGGCATCAAGGAACGCGCCGATAACTTCCATTTGCTGGATGGCGACGGACGTCACCTGTTCGGTCAGCATCTGCAGATTGGGACGAAGCCATTCATCCCAGACTTTCTCGATCATAAAATCCTGTTTATGCTGCTCGAACTGTTCATCCGTATGCTCATTGACGTTATCGCGCAGCGTTTCGTGCTTGTCCGAATCATAATCATAAAGCTCATCGACCTGGGTCATGTTGTCGATAGGGCCTTCGCCCAGCGCGATACAGGGTGTATAGCAGATGGCCATCGCCTTACCCGGCATTAAAACGGACAGGCAGAGCGCCGCCGCCAAAGTAAGCGTGGCTGCAGAACCCGCCTGTTTCAGGCGTAGCATGGTCAGTCTGTATCGATGTAACGCTCTGCTTTTCAAGATTCTATTTCACGCCGTTTATACGGTTTTGCATGTTGCTCTGGGCTTCGATTAATTTTAACTCAAGAAGTTGGGACCACAGCATCTCGCTGCGCAGGGTGGATTTATAATTATCCCGGTCCTGAATCGTGGCGATGGCCTGCAAGGCGGCCCCTTTCCGCGCGATGTTGGCCGGCTTGTCGTACAGGTCGGTGTAAAACTGCGAATCCTGCAGCAGTTTCTGCGTCAAAATCTCCATCTGCGCATCATAGCTCGGGTTATTCCCGGCAATCTTCTGGGCATCAGCGTCGGACATGCCGGGGCTGAGCTGTTTAATCGCCGCCTGGATGTATAGTGCGTTTCCGCTGGCAGTGGTCGACCCTGATGTTTTCATCCCGGCCAGATCATTGAAAGATGTCTGCGCCACGCCACGCATTGCCGCAATCGCGCGAAGATCCAGGAATTGCTGCAGGTTGCCATCCTGCTTGCCTGTATAAACATTATATTGCTGGTCGACATAACCGCTGGCCATGGCAGTTTTATTGATTGTATTGGCAAAAATGTTGGCCTGAAAAGCCAACAGATCTGTTTCATCGTTTGTCGCGGTATTGTCACTGAAATTCGCATCAAGCGACATGGGGGAATAAAGGGTGCGGACAAAGTCGACATCTTTATTTTTGCGCTCATTGGTAACGCCGTTATCGCAGATACCGTCCAGATTCCTGGCATTGTCATTCTTGTCGCAATAAGTCTTCAGATACAGGGCGACCCGGCTGGCGCTGTCGGTAACCTGCCCTTCCGTGCCGATGCTGTTCTTATTCATCAGCTGTCTTGCAAGCGAACGCCGCGACAGCGTCCAGGAGGTCAGATCTGCATTCCGTTCAGCATACGCAAGATTGCGATAGGTTGAACCCATCGAACATAAGCCTTCGCTCGGCTGGTAATCCTTGTGGGCCTGCGCGGCCAGTTGCCCGAACAGGCGCTGGGTTTCAAGCTGGTGCTTGGCATCGAAAAAAGTGCCGACGATCATCATCTGGTCGAGAGCGACAGCGGACAGCTGTTCCGCCATCAGCATCATAGCATTGCCCCAGTAATCATTGAAAAAAACGTTCAGATCCCAATCTTTTTGTTTTTCAAACTGTTCGTCTGTGTGCCTGTTCACATTGCGCCGCGTCTGCTCATGCTTCAGTTCCGCATAGGCATTGATGATCTGGACCTGGGCAAGGTTGAAAATCGGATCGCACAGGGAACAGGCATAAGCGGACCTGGTTGGGACAAGCGATAAACCAAAGAGAAACAATCCCGCCAGAACGGAAGCAAGGCGGCATCTGCCACTGCGCATTAATTTTGAATTGCTCACATCCATACCCGGCATAATTCCCAATTGTTCCTGGCTTCTATTTACCCAGGCGGTCGATTTCGTCCTGAACTTTTTTCTGCGCGTTGACGACTTCCATCTCCAGCAGGACGGACAGAATGGCTTCGCTGCGAACGTTGCTCTTATAAAAATCGCGGTCCTGCATCAGGGATATGGCCTGCAGGGCGACGCCTTTTCGCGCGACGTTGGCAGGCTTGTCGTAGAGATCGGTAAAGAACTGCGGGTCCTGCAACAGTTTCTTGGTCAGGACTTCCATTTGCGCGTAATAGCTTGGGTTGCTGCCGATAAGGGCGGTGGCTTGATCGGCGGTGATGTCGCCGTTCAGCTGCTGGATTGCGGCCCGAAGATACTGGCCGGTGCCGGCGTCATCGGTGACACCTCGTGACTTCATCGCCGCCAGAGCCTGGAAGGAGTTTTCGGCCACACTGCGTTTCGCCACGATAGAGCGCATGTTCAGGTAAATTTGCTGATTACCGAGATTGTTTTCAAGATTGGCCTTGCTCATCGGCGCTTCATAAACCGTATGGGAATACAGATTCGATTCCAGCGCCATGATATCCGTTTCATCATCGGTTGCGTCGCCGTTGGTCAGGTTGATATCCAGAGTCAGTGGACTCCAGAGTGTGCGGGCATAATCGATATCCTTGTTCTTGCGCGCCATCGGAACGTTGTTGGCGCAGACACCGTTCAGGCCGCGGTTGTTGTCATTCACATCGCAGTAAAGCGTTTTGAACTGCTCCGCACGGCTTTTTCTGTCTGAACCGCGGCCCTCATGAGAGGAAGAATTGACGTTCAGCAATTGGCGTTCCTGTGAACGGCGCGCCAGAACCAGCGCGGTGACTTCCGCGTTGCGGTCCGCACCGGCAAGGGAGCGGGCCGCCGTGCCGATGGAGCACATGCCTTCACTCGGCTGATAATCCTTATGCGCCTGTGCTGCCAGCTGTCCGAAAAGGCGCTGGGTCTCAAGCTGATGCTTGGCATCGAGAAGCGCACCGAGAATTTCCATCTGTTGCATGGCCACGGCAGACATCTGCTCCGCCATCAGGGCCATTGCCGGAAGAATGCGTTCCTTGAAATAATCATTGGTGAGCCAGTCGCGGTACTCGACAAAATCTTCGTCAGTGTGATCGTTGATGATCTGCTCTGTTTCTGCATGCAGCTGATCGAGATTTAACTCAATATCAATATTCGCTTGCGTATTGCCGTAAAAATCACAAATGCCGCAGGCCAGGGCCGGACGCGGTGCAAAGGAAAAAATAAAAGTGAGAAACAGGAGCGCGCCCGTCATAAGCAGGCCGCGTCTGCCAATCAAAGAAATGTCAGCAGCCAGTAAATTATAATATGCCATATTCCGTGCACCCCGCCTTTGCCCGGCTTTTGTGTAAACTTAGTCTCATTTTAACATACTCCGCCGGGAAAAGTATATCTTCTGACTCTGCTAATGTTTATAGCCCGCCCTGCGCCGATGCGGGCATCTTGAGGAAATTTTAACTCTTGGTCGGCACAGTTGATCCTGATAGATTATACGTCCAACACTGTTGATTCTGGTGAATTAATCCCATGCCGCAAGCTGATCAAGACAGAAATGCCAATCCGCGCCGCCTTCGCGCAGCGCAGGCCCGCACAAGCACTCCGGAGGCCGGGGCTGCTTCGCCTGATCGCTTGCCCCGTGATGTTGCCCGTGGCCTTGGCACCGTGGTTATCCGCAATCAATATTATAAAGACGGCTACCGCACTCTTTTAAAGATCGTTTTCATCCAGGGAATCGTCATTCTTGGTCTGATTATGGCGATTTTCATGATTGTGGAATCGCGCCAGCCGGAAAACCGTTATTTTGCCACCACTGAAGATGGCCGACTGGTTCCAATGGTCCCGCTCAGTCAGGCAAACCTCAGCTCCCCGGCTCTGATGTCCTGGGTCGCCCAGGCTGCAACCGAAGTTATGACATTCGGATTTAACGATTACCGCCGCCGTCTGCAGGAAGCTTCACGGAATTTCACCCGCCGCGGCTGGGAAAGCTTCACCCAGGCTTTGCAGCGTTCCCGTATTATTGAAATGGTTGAGGCGAACCAGCAGGTTCTCTCCGCTGCGCCACGCGGCGCACCTGTCCTGCAGGCCGAGGGGATCGTAAATGGTCGTTATCAGTGGACTGTCCAGCTTCCGATGGTTGTTACCTATCAGGCCGGGTCCCAGACCCGTTCGGATAATTTGCTTGTGACTGTGGTTGTCGTGCGCGTTCCGCGTCTGGAAAGTGCTAACGGCGTGGGAATCGAGCAATGGATTGCTGTGTCACACTAGAAAATTGTTAATAGAATTCTGACTTTTGGGGCGGGGCGGGGTTTACACTGTCCTTTCAGGTCGTTAAGGTCATCATGTCATAATAGATGCCGGGTTTCCGGTGCGGGTAAGTGGTAAGGTTCGGGGTTATTAAAGCATGAAAATCCGTTCACTGTGGCTGATCGCCGTAAGTGTCACCATTGTTCTGGGCTGTGACGCAGCAGGCAATCGCCCTGCCTTCGCGCAGACAGCGCCGCAACCTTCCTCGCCACCAGTTGCTACGACATCACTGCCACCACCGGCGGGCGCAGCGACGACAACGACGACGACAACCGCAACGACAGTGGCGCCTCCTGCACCGGCGGCGTCCGGTTCCGCCCTCCCGGATGGTGGTGGTGTTCAGGCCCGTTCACCGGGTATGGAGCTTCCTCCCGAAGCCGGTCTGCCGTCAGGCCCGACCGGAGCCGCAGGTGCGGTCGCTCAGAAATCTGCCGAAGAAGTGAAAGCCGAAATTCGTGATGATGCATTTAACGCGGCATTGACGGGTCTTATGCCACTGAATCCCCCGGAGATTCGCAAGCTGCTGAAACGTTTCGATGAAACCAAAGAAGCAACCGAAATTCCAATTTTCCCTTACCCTGAGCCTGTGACCGTTGTTAAAAACGTTTCTCTCGACCCTGGTGCAAAACCGATCGAGCTGAAGCTGGCCACAGGAAATGTCACGACCGTCGGACTGGTTGATGCAACTGGTGCGCCGTGGCCAATCGCCGATCTGACCTGGGCCGGGAACTTCACCGTGACACCTCCCGATCCGGGATCAAACAGTTTTATTATCACTCCGATGACAGACTTTGCCGCAGGTAATGTTTCGATCCGCATGATCGGACTGCCGACGGCAGTTACTTTCGTCCTGCGGACGCACCGTGACGAGGTTTATTACCGCGTCGATGCGCGTCTGCCCGAAAACGGACCATTCGCTAAGCCTTCGCTTATCGAACAGGGTATGACCATCGAGGCTGGCTGTGACTGCCTGACCAATATTCTGGACGGGACCATTCCCGAAGATGCAAAGAAACTGGAAGTCAGCGGCACGGACGGACGGACAACCGCCTACAAATACGTTGGCAGAACCTATATCCGCACCCCGCTGACGCTTCTGTCACCGGCCTGGAGCGAATCGAGCAAGTCGGCTGACGGTATGAATGTTTATGCTACGGGTAATGCCCCTGTCATCCTTTTGTCCGATAAGGGACGGATGGTCAGGGCCCGCCTGAGCGATGAAAAAGATAAAAAGGACGATGTGCGATGAGTGACAACGATCACGATGTTCTCGAAACGGGCGACCTCGACGCCGATTCCGGACTAGAGGACTTTGACACCGGCGGCAAGACAACGCTTGCTGATGCGTGGAAGACCAATCCGATGGTCAAGATCGGCGTGGTCGTAGGCGGGCTTGCAATACTCGTCGGCGGCTTCATGATATTCGGCGGAAAATCAAACCCGATTGCGCCTTCAATGGTTGCGGGTGCAAACCAGGCTGCCCTGAAAGAGGCGCCGGGCAAGCAGGTATCCGACCTGTATGGCAAGGCCGTCAAGGAAACCAACGAAGCGGCCACCGAACAGGCAATCAGATCCGGCACAAGCGCCATCGAGGTTCCGATCGGCCCCTCTAAGGGCAAGGTGGAAGTTGATTCCACCAAGGATGCCGCCGAAGATCCGCTGGAACGCTGGCGCCGGATTCAGGAAGAGCGTACCAAAAAAGAACAGCAGGCCAAAATCGAGCCTGCCCCCGCGACGCCTGCCGCCGCACCGGTCGACCCCTATGCTCAGCAAAAGCAGGGCCTGGCTCATAGCATGGCAACGCAGATGCAATCAATATTGCAGTCCCAGGAT
>JAQGJB010000102.1 GCA_028290825.1 Micavibrio sp. | reverse complement strand
GGCACCGGCCAGATCGCAACCCGCTACGCCTCCGCCCTTATCGATATGGCGGGACAGGTTCAATCCATTGAAAAAGTTGAAAAAGATTTCAACGAGCTTCAGGTGATGGTGGCTGGGTCAAAAGATTTGCAAAGCCTCATCCGCAATCCTTTGTTCAACCGCGCCAACCAGCAGGCCGCCATCCTGGCCATCGCGAAGCAGGCAGGATTTGACGACCTGACCGTGAAATTCCTCGGCGTTCTGGCCCAGAACCGCCGTATGCCTATATTAAAAGATGTTATCCGCGCTTTCACCGCTGAACTGAACCGTCGCCGTGGCGGGGTTGAGGCCAAGGTGCAGACCGCCGTGGCGCTGTCCGATGCGCAGACGGAAGCACTCAAAAAATCCCTCTCCGACGCGATGGGGTCCAATGTGAACCTCAATGTCGAAGTGAACCGCGATATCCTCGGTGGCATGATCGTCACCGTAGGCTCACGCATGATCGATGATTCCGTCCGCCGCAAGTTGGAGCGCCTAAAGCGTACGCTCTCCGGCACGCGCGCGGCATAACAAACAACCAAATTTAAAAGTTTCTAGAAACAAGGAAGAGAAAAATGGAAATCCGTGCAGCAGAAATCTCCGAGATCCTGAAAAAGCAGATCGCCGAATTCGGCGCTCAGGCCGATGTGGCCGAAATTGGTCAGGTTCTCTCCGTCGGTGACGGCGTCGCCCGCGTCTACGGCCTGGATCAGGTTCGTGCTGGTGAGATGGTGGAATTCCCGGGTGGCATTAAAGGCATGGCGCTGAACCTCGAGGCTGACAATGTCGGCGTGGTTATCTTCGGTAACGACCGCGACATTAAAGAAGGCGACATTGTTAAACGGACCGGCGAAATCGTTCAGGTTCCGGTTGGCCGTGAATTGCTAGGCCGCGTTGTTGACGCGCTCGGTAACCCGATTGACGGCAAAGGTCCTCTGAAAACGAAGGAGATGCGCCGCGTTGAAGTCAAGGCGCCGGGCATTATCCCGCGTAAATCCGTTCACGAACCGATGCAGACCGGCCTCAAGGCGCTCGATGCTCTGGTTCCTGTTGGCCGTGGCCAGCGTGAACTGATCATCGGTGACCGTCAGACCGGTAAAACTGCTGTTGCGATCGACACGATCCTCAACCAGAAGACCATCAATAAATCATCGAACGAAAAAGAACATTTGTATTGCATCTACGTCGCAATCGGTCAGAAACGTTCGACCGTTGCACAGCTGGTCAAAGAACTGGAAGATCAGGGCGCTCTTGAATACTCAATCATCGTTGCCGCTACGGCTTCGGAAGCTGCGCCGATGCAGTTCCTCGCACCGTATACCGGCTGCACCATGGGTGAATATTTCCGTGACAACGGCATGCACGCACTCTGCGTTTACGACGATCTGTCGAAACAGGCCGTTGCTTACCGCCAGATGTCCCTGCTGCTGCGTCGTCCACCGGGCCGCGAAGCGTATCCAGGCGACGTTTTCTACATCCACTCCCGTCTGCTGGAGCGCGCTGCAAAACTGAACGAAGATAACGGTTCGGGCTCCCTGACCGCTCTGCCAGTAATTGAAACACAGGCCGGTGACGTTTCTGCGTACATCCCGACCAACGTGATTTCGATCACCGATGGCCAGATCTTCCTTGAAACCGGTCTGTTCTTCAAAGGCATCCGTCCGGCGATTAACGTCGGTCTCTCCGTGTCCCGCGTTGGTTCTGCGGCGCAGATCAAGGCGATGAAACAGGTTGCCGGTAAGATCAAGCTGGAGCTCGCGCAGTACCGTGAGATGGAAGCGTTTGCCCAGTTCGCCTCCGACCTCGATGCTTCGACCCAGAAACTTCTGGCCCGTGGTGCCCGCCTGACCCAGCTGCTGAAACAGCCTCAGTTCGCACCGATGCCGGTTGAGGAGCAGGTTGTCTCCCTCTACGCCGGGACTCGTGGTTTCCTCGACAGTGTTGCCGTGAACAGCGTCAACGCCTACGAAAAGCAAATGCTGGAAGCCCTGCGCACCAGCGGCAAGTCGATTTTAGAGGCCATCCGCACCAAAAAGGCGCTGGATGACGGCATCGAAAAAGACCTGAACGAATTCCTCGGTACGTTCACCAGCCGCTTCGGCGCCGGTGATGTGGCAAAGGCTGCTTAATCAGATATTGGGGCTTGAATAATGCCGACTTTAAAAGAGTATCGTAACCGCATCGTGTCCGTTAAATCGACGAAGAAGATTACTTCGGCGATGAAAATGGTTGCGGCGTCCAAGCTGAAAAAAGCGCAGGAGCAGGCGGAAGCCTCCCAGCCTTATGCGGCCGCGATGAACGACATGATGCGCCGTGTTGCCGCCAACGTCGTTGTTGGTCCGCACAGCCCGAATCTGCTGGTCGGTACGGGCAGCGATAAGAAACACCTGCTGGTCATGGTCACCTCCGACCGTGGTCTTGCCGGGGGCTTCAACGCCAACATCATCCGCCGTGCCCGTCTGGAAATCCGCAAACTGATCGCGGAAGGCAAAGACGTCAAAGTTATCTGCGTCGGGCGCAAAGGCCGCGATGTTCTGAAACGCGAACTCGGCGATAAAATCATCGAAAGCTTCATCGGTATCGGCGCCAAGGGCAAAGTGAACTTTGCCGACGCCGATCTGGTCTCGCAACTTGTTCTGGAACAGTTCAATGCCGGACATTTCGATGTCTGCACACTGATCTATAACGAATTCCGCTCGGTTTTGGCGCAGCGCCCTGTGGCAGCCCAGATCATTCCGTTCACTTTGCCGGAAGTGGCTGCTGTGAACGAAAACAAGCCGCCCGAAAAACCGGAAGTGAAATCGCCTTACAGCTTCGAACCTGAGGAAGACATCATCCTTGGCCAGTTGCTGCCGCGTAACCTCGGCATCCAGATTTTCCGTGCGCTGCTCGACTCCGCCGCCGGTGAGCAGGCTGCCCGTATGACTGCGATGGATAACGCCACCCGCAACGCCGGTGACATGATCAATAAACTAAGCGTTCAATATAACCGCGCGCGTCAGGCCTACATTACCAAAGAACTGATCGAAATTATTTCAGGCGCAGAGGCTGCAAAGGGATAAATCATGAACATGAGCAAATTAAATCCTGAATTCAACGATTTTGCCAAAGCCGAAAAAGCCGTGTCCGATATTCATCATGAAATTGAGCAGAATGTCGCCCGGCATGGTGAAGCACTCGGCTGGCGCGGCGGCATGATGATGCAGTTCAACAAGGCCTATGACACGATGGTGCTGACCGCCTATCACCTCAAGCTGAGTGGAAAAGCGGATCCTGTTAAAGATGCGACAATGATGAAGACCGTGGAGCACTGGCTGCCGGTGCGCAAAAAATGTGAGACAGCCCAGTATCTGGGCTAACAGAATAACCAAGACAAACGAATTAAAACCAAGAGGAAGTAAAAATGGCACAAGCAACTGGTAAAATCGTACAGATCCTCGGCGCTGTCGTCGACGTGAAGTTCGAAGAGGGCAATGTTCCCGCGATTTTGAACGCGCTCACCACAGAGAACGACGGCAAGACCCTCGTTTTCGAAATCGCCCAGCATTTGGGTGAAAACACAGTGCGCTGCATCGCTATGGACACCACCGACGGCCTCGTCCGCGGTCAGGAAGTTCTCGATACAGGCGACGCGATCACCGTTCCGGTCGGTCCGGAAGTTCTCGGCCGTATTCTCGACGTCACCGGAAACCCGGTTGATGACCGTCCGGCCCCAGTCACCAAAAAACGCTATCCGATCCACCGTCCGGCTCCGGCGTTCGTTGATCAGTCCTCTGAAAAAGAACAGCTCGTCACCGGCATTAAAGTTGTCGATCTTCTCTGCCCATACCAGAAGGGCGGTAAGATCGGTCTCTTCGGCGGCGCAGGCGTTGGTAAAACCGTTACCATTCAGGAACTGATCAACAACATCGCGAAAGGCCACGGCGGCGTGTCCGTGTTCGCGGGCGTTGGTGAGCGTACCCGTGAAGGCAACGACCTTTACCATGAAATGATCGACGCCGGCGTTATCAAGCTGGATGGCGAATCCAAAGTGGGTCTCGTCTTCGGTCAGATGAACGAACCGCCGGGAGCCCGTGCACGTGTTGCATTGACTGGCCTTTCCATGGCTGAGTATTTCCGCGATGAAGAAGGCCAGGACGTTCTGTTCTTCATGGACAACGTGTTCCGCTTCACCCAGGCCGGTGCCGAAGTGTCCGCGCTTCTCGGTCGTATCCCGTCCGCTGTGGGTTATCAGCCAACACTGGCCACCGACATGGGCGCGCTGCAGGAACGCATTACCTCGACCAACAAAGGCTCGATTACATCCGTTCAGGCCGTATACGTTCCGGCAGATGACTTGACCGATCCTGCACCGGCCACCACCTTCGCTCACTTGGATGCGACAACCGTTCTGTCGCGTTCGATTGCAGAGATGGCGATTTTCCCAGCAGTTGATCCGCTCGACTCCACCTCGCGTATTCTCGACCCGCGCGTGATTGGTGAAGAGCACTACAAATGCGCCACCGACGTTCAGAAAACTCTGCAACAATATAAAGCCCTGCAGGACATCATCGCCATTCTCGGCATGGATGAACTCTCGGAAGAAGACAAACTGGTCGTGGCCCGTGCCCGTAAGATCCAGCGCTTCCTGTCCCAGCCGTTCCACGTTGCTGAAGTCTTCACCGGCTCACCAGGTAAATTCGTTGAACTTGCCGACACCATTAAAGGCTTCCGCGCGATCGTTGACGGTAAATACGATCATCTGCCGGAATCGGCCTTCTACATGGTCGGCACCATCGAAGAAGCCGAAGCCAAAGCCCAGAAAATGGCAGCCGAAGCCGCTTAATAAGGAAGCAAGACATGCTCGACTTGAATATCCAAGGCACCTTCACCTTCGAACTCGTCTCACCGGAGCGCAAGCTGATTTCCGGCGCGGCGAAGATGGTGACCATTCCGGGCGAAGAGGGGGACTTTGGTGTTCTCCCCGGTCACTCGGCACTGGTTGCCACCATTCGTCCGGGTGTTGTTGAAATCATCATGGCAGACGGCGTGTCGCAGCGCATCTTCATCGCCGGTGGTTTTGCCGACGTGTCGCCGACTAATTGCACCGTCCTTGCTGAGGAAGCCGTGAATGTGAACGACTTTAACGCCGGTGACCTGGAACAGACCATCCGCAATCTGACCGAAGATATGACGATGGCAAAGGATGATTTTGAAAAGGCCCGTATAGCCCGCAAACTGACCCTCACCCGCGCCAAGCTGCAGGGCGTGACCGGAAAAATTTCCGCCTGATAAATCCTGAATTTAATATAAAAAACCCCGGAGGATACCGGGGTTTTTTATATAATTATTCTTTTTATAAGTCAGGCTTGCACCTGATCATTTCTGTTCAACTTGCCCTATCTCAATAACAGCGGAAGTTGAAACCACTGTCAATAAAAAGGACAGATCAGAAGGAAGAACAGCTTCCGGGGAAGCCGTTCTGAACCAGGCTTGATCCCGAAATTACAGGGCAGGGTTTTTCGGTAGTAGTCTTGGTTTCTGAAGGCCTATGTCTGCAGCAATAATTGTAATTTCTACCATCGCAGGAGCATGTGCCAGCTGCTCAGCAGGATCAGATTCATTGAAAGCCTGAGCGACATCATCCAGACGTTTCTGCAACAGCTCCTTAGAGCAAACGCCACTATCGGTTTCAGCAGCCATACGGAATGCGGCACCGGCTCGGCCAAAATTTGTAAGCGTGGTCATCTTTAGAATCCTCAAAGTTAAAGTTTGTAAATTACCGCCTACCATAAATAGGGGACGAAGATGGGTCAACTCAAAAATTGACATATTGCATCGCAATAATTGTAAAATGGGTGAGCCTCAGTCTTTTCGCTGAAGATGGCGATATCTCCGGATCATGCAAATACGTCATGCTGCATCGCGGCAGGCGTAAAGATTGACGGACTGCTAAAACCGCTTGTAACGTTCAAGCCATGCTGGAAACTTTTAGCGCACGCATCACCCTGCTGATGCATAAAAAGATTGCCGAGTCCGAGGAGCGCGAAACTAAAGAGCGCACCGCGAAAGAGGCCGCACTCACCGCTGAGGCTGCCAAAGCCTTCAAAGGGCAGGCACCGTCCGACGGAGGCCCCGTCATTTTCCACTGATGAAACGCCCAAACCGGACCTGCAAAAACCGGCCCCCTGATTTTCAAACCTGGATAATAGAGTTTTATAATTCTGACTTTTTCAGGAAATCACGGATCTCAGCGACGGCGACCGCCAACCCGACCCGCTCGACGTTGACACCATCCGGAAACGCTCCGTGCAGGCGTGTGGGCAGCATGGAATCCAACATGACAAAAACACCCTTGTCATCGGCACGGCGGATCAGTCGCCCAAAGGCCTGACGCAGCTTTAACCGCGTATTCATATCATCATAACGCTTCTGGCCGAATTCCTCACGCCTGGCCTTGTGCATCAGGGTCGGGCGCGGCCAGGGAACACGGTCATAGACGAGGAGGCGAAGCGCATCACCCGGAACATCAATCCCGTCACGCACCGCGTCGGTGCCGAGCAGGCAGGCATTGCGTTCATCACGGAAAATATCGACGAGTGTTCCGGTGTCAATACCATCAACATGCTGCGCATAAAGGGAAATGCCGTTTTCCTCCAGCGGCGCATGGATATGATCATAAACGGCGCGCAGGCGCGAAATCGCCGTAAAGAGGCCAAGCCCACCGCCGCCCGATGCTTCGAACAACGCGCGATAGGCGGATGCCACCTGCGCCATATCATCCTTGCGCACATCGGTGATGACAAAAGCTTTCGTACGGCGCGCATAATCGAACGGCGAAGGTACCGAAAGGAATTGCGGCGAAGGGTTCAGGTAATTCGCACCCGTGCGCTCCATCGCCGCGCGCCAGTCGTCTTCTGCATCACCCGTCGCATCGCGTAGCGTGGCGGAAGTAATGGCGATCCCGTGCGCAGTTTGTTTGAGCGTCGAGGCAAAAGCCTGCATCGGGTCGACCCAGTGACGGTAAAGGCCGACATCACTGGCCTGCCCCTCCGCCCGTTCGATCTGCATCCAGTCGATAAATTCACCCGGCTGGTCTGCCTGTTCCAAAGTCTCCAGCATGGCGATCCAGCTGCCAATCGCCATTTCACCCCGACGGACAAGGCCCGCGGAAACTGAATCGAGCCGCCTGCGCGTATCGCTGTCCAGCGTATCGGCCTGCTCCTCTAGGCGCTGGCGTAAACGAGCTGCGAGGGTCAGCATGGGTTTCTGTAAAGTCTTGAGTTTTGATTTCAGGCTTTGCGCCGAAGCCGCCATGCCGTCAATCATCGGGCGTGTCCCGGCCTCTAATGAATAGGGGCCATCTCGCCCCTCTGACCGGGCATAAACCTGCTGGTAAACCAGGGTCAGGAATTCTTCGGTCGCACCCTGCGGGTTCTTGTCCTTCAGGCGGCGGGACCAGCCATAGCCCGGCAATGTATGCGCCGCCTGGATAATGGCATCAATCAGTTCCGCACCCGCGCCGTCGCTTTCGACAAGGTCCTCGAGCCGTTTCTTCAATCCGCGCGCCCGGCTGCGCTTGCTCGTCGCTTCCGGCCCCAAAATCCAGCGGCGCAGATCGGCCGTTTCCCATGCGCTTAACTGAGAGGAAAAGGCACTGTCCGCTGCATCGAACAGGTGATGGCCTTCGTCGAAAACATAGCGCTGCGGCAGATCGCCATCAGGTCCGGACAAAGCGGTCTGGATCATTACCAAGGCATGGTTGGCGACGACAATCTTTGCATGGCGCGATTTACGCACCGCGCGTTCAACGAAACATTTGTGATAATGGTCACAGGCGGCATAGATGCATTCACCGCGGCGATCGGCCAGTCCCGTTGTATTCGCCGATCCTAATAAACCGGGAAGCCACCCTGGAAATCCCGCGCCGCTTAAATCGCCATCCTCTGTTGCCTCGGCCCATCGTGCCATCATCCCGGCGGCAATCGCCTGCACTGGCGTCTTGGCAAGTGCGGCGCTGGCCACAACATCTTCGAGGTTTAAAAGACACAGATAATTCTCGCGTCCCTTGCGGATTGCGACCTTGCGGGCCTTTAATTCAGGGTCCGGATAGACGCGGTTCAGTTCCTGATCGATCTGCCGCTGCAGGTTCCTTGTATACGTGGAAATCCATACAGTCCCGTCGTTTTTCTCGGCCCAAAGGCTTGCAGGCGCAAGGTATCCAAGGGTTTTTCCGACCCCCGTACCGGCTTCGGCCAGCACCACATGCGGCTCACCGCTATCATTGGGGGAGAAGGCGGCCGTCATCCGCGTGGTGAATTCCACCTGTTGCGGTCTTGGTTCCGTTTTATGTGGGGGGCGGTCGAGTAAAGCCCGTAAATGATCGCGTGCTTCTTCCCCTGTCACAGGGAAATGACCCGGCGGCGGGGGTGGTGCTTCCTCTGCCCAGGCGGGCAGGTGACGCCACACATGAAGTGCGTTTTTGGCCATGATGGTCTTTAACGGATCGTAAACTTTTCCGAACGCCGACAAAATAAACGGGGTCCATGCCCATCCTTTTCCCCCCAGACCCATCACTTCGGCGACCAAAACGGGTGAAAGCCGCGAATCAGATTCGGGTGATTCGTTCTGCTGCAAATCGGATAACAGGGCCTGCGCGGACTCTAAAATTGTGAACGGTGTATCGTCGAAAGATGCGGGGGCTGACACACCTAAATTTTTCGCAAGACCCGCCGGAGTCGGCACACAGAATTTTGCCGGATGTACGAATGCAAAAAGTTCGAGAACGTCAAACGCAAGAATTTCATCGGCCTTCAGTTTTAGCCGCGCGCGGACAAACGGCGCGTGACAGACGATCACCGGTTTGTTGTGAATGAAAATCTGCGCCTGCATATGCGTCATGATTTTAAGTTCGCCGTCCGGCATCAAAACCGCGGCATTCGACCCGTTCACCGCGACCACCGGAACGGCAGGCAATGTTATCGGAAAGCCCATATTTTTCGGGGCTTTTTGCGTTTCCGCATCGGGCAGGAGTGAGGACATATCGAACCTTATCACGGGAAGTATTACAGGCAAGAAAAAACCCCGTGATCACTCACGGGGTTTTTTGAAAACGCTGAAGAATTACTTCTTCTTGGCAGCGGTTTTCTTTTTAGCAGCGGTTTTTTTAGCAGCTGGTTTCTTAGCAGCTACTTTTTTCTTCACGGCTACTTTTTTCTTAGCAGCTGGTTTCTTAGCAGCTACTTTTTTCTTAGCAGCTGGCTTCTTAGCAGCTACTTTCTTTTTCGCAGCTGGTTTCTTAGCAGCTGGTTTCTTTTTGGCTACAGCCATTTTTAGTCTCCCCAAGGAAGTGACCCATAAGACGGTCACAGAGTCTGTATCAACCATAGATACAAAACTATAATACCTGAAAAATAGAAAATTCAAAATACTGAAAATGAAATCTTTGGTTTGATGGTTGACAAAGCGATTCTGATTTGTTCTTCACCCATTTCGTTTTCATTTTTCATCGGCCTCATGCCGAAGCCAAATGCAAAAATGATTCATCGCCTGTGATAAGATGTATCGCCTTCACCGGAATAGGGGGGATGCCCCCTTTGTGATGACAGGCAGGTCATGCAAAATGACAGAATTGGTAAATGAAATCCTACCGCGCAATCAGGACTTCATAGAAATGATAGCCGCCATTCGGCGATCCGCCGCCGCCCTGGAAGCATCCGGCCTGCTTTCCGCTAAACTGGTTGCCGCTGCTCACCAACAGGCCTCCGGTCGAGAATTCACCGACAAACTTGGTGACCGTGCCGTAAACTGATGTTGTGGCGATCGGTGCGCGAATAGGCCCGGTCAGGTTCTCAATTCCTGCCTGACGGTTGATTTCCGTGCATAAACTGGCGGTTATCCAGGGCAGGCCGACGATCAATTCCGATGTCGATGGAGATGCGGCGCATGTGCCTGCATCTGTGCCCGTACCCACTTCGGGAATGCAGGTCGTGCCATAGAAATACCATTCACCATATTTGGGGGAGGTTTCCGACGCATGGGCCGCGTCCAGCCATTCCGAATTCGGGACGGTATAGGTCAGGCCGCCGCCGCTGGAATAAAACAGACCATAGGGAACAGTGGAGCTGCTGCTCGATGATGAAAAGACGGTGGTATAGCCGGGAACAGTCGTATTCTCAAAACTGATGTTGTTTTCAGGAATACCGTTACCCCGCGCTTGATCCGCGATTGCGGCCATACCCCTGGCCTGGCGCAGGATATCGCTGGCCAGAATGCGGTCGCGTTCACGCGATCCGTTTTGCTGGGAATTATCGGTCGACCGCGTAATGGTCATGGTCAAAGCCACCAGCATGGCAATGGCCAGAAGGATGAACCACAAGGCGCCACCGGCTTCACCGGTTTGGGAACTGGATCTGTCTTTATCGCGTGGATGATCTTGCATGGATTTGCATAAAGCCTTGATTTTTGATTGGCACTGGGGCCTTATAAAAGTCCCTTAACTCTACTTTAACACGGCAAACCAAATGTCACAAAAACCTGCAGCAACCACACCCGAAATTCCAGCCGATACCGGCAATCCCCGCGCGGCGAAAGAGAAGAAGTTACAGGCCCTGATCGATGCAGGGATCAACCCGTATCCGCATACTTTCCCACGCAGCCATCAGGCGCAGGAACTGCAGGACAAATATAAAGACTTGGAGATGGGCGTTGAAACCGAAGACCGGGTGATGGTCGCGGGCCGCATCATGGCGATGCGCAATAACGGCATGTTCCTCGATCTCGCAGATGCGTCAGGTAAAATACAGGTCTTCTGCCACAAGGACACGATGAATGAAGACGAATTGAAGATGCTTGAATACTTCGATATCGGCGACATTATCGGCGCGGAAGGCACCATTCGCCGCACCCCGCGCGGTGAATTATCGGTCCGTGCGAAGACCCTGACCATGCTGACCAAATCGCTGCAGCCTCTGCCCGAAAAATACCACGGCCTGACCGATGTGGAGCAACGCTACCGCCAGCGTTACCTCGATTTGATCATGAACGAAGACAGCCGCCGCGTGCTTCGTCTGCGCTCCCAGATCATTTCGATAATCCGTAAATACATGACGGAAAAAGTCGGCGCGATCGAAGTCGAAACCCCGATGATGCACGCCATCCTCGGCGGCGCGTCGGCAAAACCGTTCGTCACACACCACAACGCGCTGGATGCCGACTTCTATCTGCGGATCGCACCGGAACTGTATCTGAAGCGCCTGATCGTCGGAGGCCTCGCGGATTCCGTGTTCGAGATCAACCGTAACTTCCGTAACGAAGGTATCTCGATCCGCCACAATCCCGAATTCACCATGATCGAGGCCTACCACGCCTATAAAGACTATAATGACATCATGACCCTGATCGAGGATCTGGTTTCGACAATCGCTATGGAAATATACGGCACGACCGAGATCACCTTCGGCGACAAGATCATCGACGTCAAAGGCCCGTGGAAACGCGCCAGCATGGTCGATCTGGTCAAGGAGGAAACCGGCGTCGATTTCATGACTATGAAAGATGCTGCCGAAGCCCAAGCCGCCGCCAAGAAACTTCAGGTCGCCGTCGACCCGAAAGCGAATTGGGGGCAGGTGGTTGAAACCGTCTTCGGTGAACGTGTCGAACACAAACTGATCCAGCCGACCCATGTCATTGATCACCCGTTGGATATTTCCCCACTCTCCAAAGGCCACCGCACGAACGAGCGTCTGGTCGAACGGTTCGAAAGCTATATCAACGCCTGGGAAATCGCCAACGCCTTTACCGAGTTGAACGACCCGCGCCTGCAACTGGCCCGTTTCATGGAACAAGTAGCGCAGCGTGAAGCAGGGGATGATGAGGCCATGATGGTCGACCACGATTTTGTCAACGCGCTGGAATACGGCCTTCCCCCCACAGGCGGCTGGGGCATGGGTATTGACCGCCTGTGCATGATCCTGACCAATTCGCAGACCATTCGTGAGGTTATCGCCTTCCCGACGCTGAAGCCGCTTAAGGATTAACGCAAACTGAACGTAAGAAACGCCCCATTGACAGGGGGGGGGTTACTTCGGCTGCGGGATCGGGAAGGAGTTATGCAAGGCTCTCTCATAATTCCGCACAAACATTTCCTGTTCCGGCATGATGAAAGAGTCCGCACGGGCGCGGTGGATGGCTGTAATACTTTGCTCCGCCGTCCATCCCTGGTAGATGAGGAGAAGCGCCACGACCAGGGATGTTCGGCCAATACCGCCCATGCAATGTGTGAAGATATTTTCGCCATTGCGGATGCGCTGACTGAGTTCCTGCTGTACCAGGCGGAATTTTGCAAGCCAGACATCGTCAGGCACCGTGTCGTTAGGAAAGGGCAAATGAATCCAGTCCATGCCACGCTCCAGCGTTTTTTTATTCAGCAAGGGAACCTGCAGCGCATGCATTTCGTGGTCTTCCAGCAGAGTAATAATCGTCCCGGCGCCCCATTGCTTTACGGCATCAAGATCAACCTCAAGGTCACGCTCCCATCCGCCGGTATGCGACTCTGCCTGCACCTTGCCGGGACAGATGCTTAGCCCGAGCCGGGCGCCGAAAACCACGATAGTATCAATGCGCAAAGGATGGCTGTGACTGGTCCGGTTCATGAAAAATCCATTGATTGCGGATAATGGAATGTAAGAGGAAATTATAGTTTATGTCAAAATTTCCTGATAATTGCCGCCATATCAGGCCGTTCCCGTTCCTCAGCAACACCCTGCGCCGTGCCGATATAAACGAAGCCTGCAAAACGTTCATGTTCACCGAGATCCATCGCCTTGGCAAAAGCCGCATTATAGGCATACCACTCGGTCAGCCATGTTGTCGCAAAACCCATGCTGTTGGCCGCGAGACAGAGATTGTAACAAACCGCGCCCGCAGAGAGAACCTGCTCCCATTCCGGTGCCTTAGGGCTTTCCTTCGGGGAAAAGACGACAGCAATCACTAAAGGCGCGCGCAGGAAACGCTCACTCTCCAGTTCAAGTTTTGCGGGCATTGCCTGTGGGTCTTCAGTCAGCCACGCGGCTTTCAGATGCTCGCCCACACGTTGCCGCGCATCGCCCGAAAAGACGATGAACCGCCACGGCACCATCTTGCCATGGTCCGGAACACGGGCTGCTGTCTGCAGGATCGTCTCAATCTGTTCGGGTGATGGTCCTGGTTCGCCGATGCTTTTGACTTTCATCGAGCGGCGGCGGCTCAGAAAATCTGTCATTTCGGGAAGGTGTCGGGCGGAAATGACGGGCTGGCTCATTATTCTTCCTCTGGTGGATTTCTTTAAAATAGGTGACACTGTCATACAGGTACGATCTATCAGGTTTCCCGCGAAATGCAATTTCCCTTCACCGTTCCCAAAATGTCCAGGCAGACCGCCATCCTTTTTTTAACAATGGTGGTACTTTTCTGTGGCATTGGCGCATCCGGATTTTTCTTCAAAAAATTGCCGCAGGCGCCCGTGTTGATGATTATGGATACGTTGACCCTGGCTGGTCGCGGGGACCTGCAACCCCTCCATATGGTCGCCGCCAAAGACAGCACCTTGCTGAACATGCTGAAGGATTTAACCAACACGCCTGCGGCCGAAATTTTTTCAAAGCATCAGGAGGTGGATATGAAGGTTGCCGACCTTCTGTTTCGCTGGGCGGAGGCCGATATGGCGCAAAAGGGCGAATACGGCCCCTATATCGATGCACGCGTTGCTTCGTTTCTTAAAAGAATAGGGTCTGTTCCTTCATCATTTACGCCTGGTTCCGAAATTCCTATCAAGGACGCAACCAATCTGACTCAGCTTTGGTTTAAGGTGTTCGACCGTTATCGCATTCGTCTTCTGGCGCAGACTTCAGGCAAGGCGATTTATGATGGGGGCGTATCTTACAATCTCAACACCGATGCGCTGACCATCAGTAAACCGATCTCACCGGCTTTCCTCAAAGACTTTCAGAGCGAGTTGCAGAAATCAAACAACAGCGGTGATCAGATGCGTGCTTTCCTTGATTTTGTCGATGCGACAAAAGGTTTTGATAAGCTGACAGACGCCGAACAGGATATGATCATGGGTGTTGAGGTGAAAAAACCCGTTGCATCTGCGCATGGTGTTTCTGCAACGCCGGGAATGCCCGGAAAAGATAAGCTGCCCGCGATTAACGCGACACCCTAAGCTTAGAAGCCTTACGGAGCGGATGGTGTGTCATAAGCATTCTTTTCAGGAACGTAGATGGCATCCGGACGCGGCAGGGATTCGGTCTGGGCCGTAGGAGCAGGTTTTTCAACGTAATTGTTGATCTCACAATCATAAACGTAAACGGTGTTCTGATCCGCTGCGTTCGAAAATTCTTCTTTTGTTGTATTCACTGACATTTTAACACCCATTTTTGCTGATTTCGGTAACAATAGTACAAAATATACATTTATGTCAATGTGCATATGCAGCATGGCACGTCTGCAGAATTATCATGCAATGACGCAAATATGCAAATTTGCTACACTCTTTTCTTGAGATTCTCTAAAGTTTTCAGGAGTTAACATGGCAATTGGTGGCTTTTTGGCCCTTCTCGACGATGTGGCGACTATGGCGGGCAAAGTCGCCATTACAGCAGGGGATGATATCGCCGCCGCCGGAAAATTGATCGCCACCAGTGCTGACGATGTCGCTGTCATGACCAAGGTAGCGGGCCAGCGTGCATCAGCCATTATCACCGACGATGTCGCCCTGAACGCCAACGCCGTGACCGGCGTCGATCCCCGGCGTGAATACCCGATCGTGCTGCGCATCTTTCGCGGCTCCCTGCTGAACAAACCTGTGCTGGTGCCGCTGATTGTCGGTATCAATACGCTTTATCCGCCATTGCTTGGCCCGGTGCTGATCGCGGGCGGTGCCTATCTCGCTTATGAAGGGGCGGAGAAGGTTTATCACGCGCTTTTTCACAAACATGATCCGGAGAATGAGGCTCCGGCCATGACCTCCGAAGCTCATGAAAACTTTCTAGTCAAAAGCGCAGTGAAAACCGATATCGTCATGTCTGCCGAAATCATCGCCATCGGCCTCAGTACGATGGTGGAGTATAGCTGGGGCTATCAGTTGGTGGCACTCGGACTGCTTGGGCTTGGCATGTCTGTACTGATTTATCCGGTCATTGTTGGCGGCCTGGTGAAGATTGACGATGTCGGCCTGCACATGATGAAGGGCAGGGGCGCGGGGACCCGGAAGCTGGGGCAGGGAATCGTCAAATTCATGCCCAAACTGATGAAAGGCATTTCCTATGTCGGTACCACGGCGATGTTCGTGGTCGGCGGTGAACTGATCTCGCATAACACCCCTTTCCTGCATCACGCGGTCGAAGAAATCATCCATATTGCCGGAAAGGCCGGGGGGCTGGCTGCCGCCACAATAGTGGGCTGTGTTGCGGGTGGGGCGCTGGTCTGGTTCGTGCCGTTTGTCTCAGGCCTGGTATCGCGCCTCCGGCAGAGTTGAGAAACAGTACACACTGCACTATATAGATGACCATGGCGGAGACACCAAAAACCACGGAAAGCCCCAGGCCGGTCGCCGATGCGTCCCGGCCTTTGCAGATTCATTCCCCGTTCCAGCCCGCCGGGGACCAGCCAACAGCCATTGCAGGATTGGTGAAGGGTATGAAAGAGGGCCTGAGCGATCAGGTTCTCCTCGGTGTGACCGGATCGGGCAAGACGTTCACGATTGCCCATGTCATACAGGAATTGCAGCGCCCGGCGCTGGTCCTCGCCCCTAATAAAACCCTCGCGGCGCAGTTATATGGTGAGATGAAAGCATTCTTCCCCAACAACGCCGTTGAATATTTCGTCTCCTATTACGATTATTATCAGCCGGAAGCCTATGTCCCGCGCACCGACACCTATATTGAAAAAGATTCCTCGATCAACGAACAGATCGACCGCATGCGCCACGCTGCTACCCGGGCGATTTTCGAACGCCGCGACTGCATCATCGTCGCCTCTGTCTCATGCATTTATGGCATCGGGTCGAAGGAAGATTACCAGGCGATGCGCTTTGACATCCACAAGGGCGAAAAAATAGACCGCCAGGCATTGATCGAAAGATTTGTCACACTTCAATATAAACGCAACGACATGGCCTTTGAACGCGGCATGTTCCGTGTGCGCGGCGATACCGTCGAATTGTTCCCCGCCCACTATGAAGACAAGGCCTGGCGCTTCTCCCTGTTCGGTGACGAGCTGGAGGAAATTGTCGAATTCGACCCCCTGACGGGTGAGAAATTCGTTAAAATGGACTCCGTGCGCGTCTATGCCAATAGCCACTATGTCACTCCCGGCCCGACGATGCAGCAGGCCATCCAGAACATTAAAACCGACCTGAAAATCCGGCTGGAGGAATTCCGCGACGAAGGAAAGCTGCTTGAGGCCCAGCGGCTGGAACAACGCACCACCTTCGATCTCGAAATGCTGGCCGCCACCGGCATCTGTTCCGGCATTGAAAACTATTCCCGTTACCTGACCGGACGCCCGCCCGGCGCACCGCCGCCGACCCTCATCGAATATTTGCCGCCCGACGCGCTGATGATCCTTGATGAAAGCCATGTGATGATCGGCCAGTTGCAGGGCATGTATAATGGTGACCAGGCGCGGAAACGCACCTTGTCCGAATTCGGTTTCCGCCTCCCCTCCGCGCTGGATAACCGACCGCTGAAATTCGAGGAATGGAACGCGATACGCGGACAGACCGTCTTTGTCTCCGCTACGCCCGGCCCTTGGGAACTGGAACGCACCGGCGGCGAATTCATCGAGCAGGTGGTCCGTCCCACCGGGCTGATCGACCCGCCCGTCGAAATCCGCCCGACCGAGCATCAAGTCGACGACCTGATGGCCGAATGCAAGCGCGTCGTGGGGCAGGGCGGTCGCGCCCTTGTGACCACCCTGACCAAGAAGATGGCCGAGGCGCTGACCGAATATTTAAGCGAGAACGGCCTCAACGTCCGTTACCTGCACAGCGACGTCGATACGCTGGAACGGATTGAAATCCTCCGCGATCTGCGTCTTGGCGAATTCGATATCCTCGTCGGTATCAACCTGCTGCGCGAAGGTTTGGATATCCCTGAATGTATGCTTGTGGCCGTGCTTGATGCCGACAAGGAAGGTTTCCTGCGCTCCCGCACCTCGCTGATCCAGACCATTGGCCGCGCGGCCCGGAACATCGACGGTAAGGCCATTCTTTACGCCGATAAAATGACTGGCTCGATGCAGGCCGCCATCGATGAGACCGACCGCCGCCGCGAAAAGCAGAAAATCTACAACGCCGAACACGGCATCACCCCGGAATCTATCCGCAAGGAAATCGGCGATATCATGGAAAGTGTCTATGAACGCGCCGACCATGTGACGGTAATGCGCAGCAACGCGATGGAAGCCGAAGGCATTTCATCGCCAGAACAACTTCAAAGACGCATCAAGCAAATGCACGAAAAAATGCGCGCCGCCGCCGCCGATCTGGAATTCGAGGAAGCCGGACGCTACCGCGACGAAATCAGGAAGCTGGAAGCAATGGATCTGGGCTTCACCGGCATGGTGACGAACCCACGGCTGGCCGATGGCTGGTCATCCAATTCGAATGCACCGAAGCGGAAGCGTCGTGGGAAATAACTAAGGGAAAACCTTCTTGGCAAAATCCGCCTGGCTGACCTGAGTTCCCGGAAGGAAGAAAGGGTTGCGCGGATAGGTAATGCCGTCAAATTGCATCGCCACGTTCTTCGCATCGGCATAAGCCTGACCCGAAACATGGATGATCAGGTTTTTCCAGCCTTCGGTTTTCGTCTCCGCCACATACAGCGGCCCGCGCACAGGGAAGCTTTCTGACACTATGGTGAAGCCGTCATTGCTGGCTTTCAGCACCGCGAGGCTGCACCCGTTCAGGTCGCACCAGTAACTATGCGGCCCGGAAAACATCACCAGGGCATCTCGGCGGCCATCGCCGTCCAGATCGACGCGGGTGTAATCATACTTGCTGTAGAGCGGCCCTTTGTTCGCCTTCAGGTAATTTTGAATCGCGACATCGATCATCTCGTCACCCGGCTCGCGGATTTCATTCGACGATGTGGGCAGCCCGCCATCCCGCATAGGGTCGGTCCCGCACCCGGCCAAAACCAGACCGAGTGACAAAGCCAGAACTGAGCGGGAAAAAGAAAGTGCCATAACCAATTATCCCGCCACAAGGTTCCCTTGAGAACCCCGGATAGGCCAGTTATGCACAAGTGGTTTGCGCGGATTATGCAATAGCTATACAGCCCGGTTCTGTGGTAGGTAACTGCCTGTTTCGTATTTTATCCTTTTATATCTGTTGGGAGGGCCGGTGGCCGCCACATTACTGCTCAGCGTACAGGACGCCCAGATCAAGTTTGGGGACAAGATCCTGTTTGAAAATCTGTCCTTCAATATCTCGGAAGGGCAGAAAATCTGTCTTGTCGGCAAGAACGGAACGGGCAAGACGACGCTGATGAACATTATCACCGGCAAACGTGAACTGGATGTTGGCACGTTTTTCCAGCTGCAGGGCACGACCATCGGTTATCTGCAACAGGACATTGTGCCGAAACCCGGCCAGACGGTTTTTGATTACATCTTCGAACATTTCGCTGATGCCGATGATCGCGACCTACACCGTTATAAGGTGGAGATGGTTGTCGAACCGCTGGAACTTGAAATTAATGCGCAGATGACGACGCTCTCGGGAGGGCAGCTTCGCCGTACCGCTTTGGCCCGTGCCCTTGTCGAGGAACCCGATATCCTCCTGCTGGACGAGCCGACCAACCATCTCGACCTCGACGTTATTGAGTGGCTGGAACAATACCTGAAGCAATATCGCGGTGCTCTGGTCTGTGTGTCGCACGATAAGAAATTTCTCGAGAATATTTCCGACAAGGTTTTCTGGCTCGACCGCGGCCAGCTGAAAATCTGCCCCTATGGCTTCGGCAAGTTCGAGGAGTGGTCGGCGATGATGCTGGAACAGGAAGAACGCGAACTAAAAAATCGCGCCAAGGTCGTCGAATACGAAGTTGAGTGGGCCAGCCGCGGCGTGCGCGGACGTTTAAAGCGCAATGTCCGCCGCCTGGAAATGATGAAGGAGGCCCGCGATAAGTTAAAACGCGACCAGAACTCCCTGCGCCGCATGATGGCCAAGGTCGATATGCCGGAAACCGAAACCGAACTGTCTTCCCGCGTCGTCTGTGAATTTAAGCAGGTGAACAAGAATTTTGGCGACAAGCTGATCCTTCAGGATTTCAATTTCCGTGTCATGCGCGGCGACCGCATCGGTATTCTCGGGCGCAATGGCACGGGCAAGACCACCTTCCTGCGCATGCTCGTTGGGGAGGAAAAACCGGACAGCGGCACCGTCAAACTCGCCAAAACCCTCGAATTCACCTATTTCGATCAGAAACGCCGCGACCTGATCCCCGAATGGTCCTTGTGGAAAACACTCGCCCCATCCGGCGGCGACCATATCGAGGTCATGGGAAAGATGCGCCATGTCATCGGCTACCTGAAATCCTTCCTGTTCGATCCGGACGACGCGCTAAAGCCTGTCGCGAAATTATCCGGCGGCCAGAAGAACCGCCTGATGCTGGCCAAGGTTTTGGCCAAGCCCGGCAACTTTATGATCCTCGACGAACCGACCAATGATCTGGATATGGATACGCTCGATATGCTCGAGGATATCCTGATCAATTACGACGGCACGCTGTTCATTGTCAGCCACGACCGCGATTTTCTCGACCAGACCGTCAGTAAAATTCTCGCCTTCGAAGGCGATGGCCATGTCGAAGGCTATATCGGCGGCTACACCGATTACCTTGAAGCCAAAGGAAAATTCGACGCTGTGGCCGAGGCAAAGGCCGCTAAGAAGAAGGCCGCTCCGCCCCCGCCCGAGGTCAAAAAACCAGTCGCCACAAAACGCCTGTCCTACAAGCTCCAATACGAACTCGATAACCTGCCGAAGAAGATTGCCACCCTCGAGAAAGAAATCGAGGAAATGGTCGATACGCTTAGCGATCCGGAACTTTATACCCGAGACGCCGGGGCTTTCCATGCGATGACCAAACGCCTTGTTCTCGCCCGCGATGAATTGAATAACGCGGAAATGCGCTGGCTGGAACTTGAGGAAATGCGCGCGGAAGCCGCCACAGGGAACTAAAACCCGCTGAAACCCGTTTGTTCTCCGAGCTATTCATTCAACAGGAGAAAAGTCATGACACATATCATTACAGCGACGTTTAAAGACCGCTTTACGGCAGAATCGGCGCTTGCCGAACTCGACACCGCAGGCATCCTGCAATCCCAGGTCAGTGTTCTTGTGTCTGATGACACACGCGGTCGTCACTTCGCCATGAAAGAAGGCAGTAAGGCCGACAAAGGCGCTGCCGCCGGCGCGACTTTTGGTGGTCTGGTGGGCGGTATCGTTGCCGCGCTCGCAACCTCAAGCGTAATTCTCATTCCGGGTCTTAATCTTGTTGCCACCGGTGCTCTGGTTGCTGCCTTGGCTGGCGTTGGCGCCGGTGGTGCTGCGGGTGGCTTTATCGGAGCTCTGGTTGGTGCCGGTATTCCTGAGCATGAAGCAAAACTTTACGAAACAGAAGTTGCCCGCGGCAGCGTTCTGATTGCAGTGGAGGCCGTAGATGCCGACCAGAAAAAAATGATTACCGATATCCTGAAACGTACTGAAG
>JAQGJB010000060.1 GCA_028290825.1 Micavibrio sp. | reverse complement strand
CCCATAGACCTGCAACGGGTAATGCCGACACAGGAAAGACTGCAAAAGAAATCCCGCGCTTCTCACGAAGACGCGGGATTTCTGATTCAGGGCCTGAATTAAGCGGCCGCTTTGTACTCGACATGCTCGGTGGCGAGCGTCTTTTGATAAGCCGGGCGTTTGCTTACCTCTGAGATCACGCGCTTGACGTTTGCGCCGAGTGTTACCGGGAGGCCCCAGTTAGCGATCACGCTGAGCAGGATGTCGGCAACGGTCAGGGTGTCACCGGCGAGGTATTTGGTTTTGGCGAGGCGGGCATCGGCCTCGTCCCACAGGGCCTGAACCTGCGATACATATGCTTTCTTCAGTTCTTCCGTAGCTTTTTCATCAAGGCTGGTCAGCTTGCCAAGGCCGAACACTTTACCGCAGGCCGGATGAAGTGAGGAATTACACCACGCCAGCCATTCGAGGGCCTTCGCGCGCGGCAAACCGGATTTGGGCATAAGCTTGCCTTCCTTATCATGCGTATCGAGAAGGTAGGTCATAATCGCGGCGCCTTCCTTCACAGGCTCACCATCAACGATCAGCAGAGGGATCTGACCGCGCGGATTCAGTTTCATGAATTCCGGCGATTTCATCTGATCGATCGTCACTTCGGTGCCTTCGAAAGCCACACCGAGTTCATTGAGAAGAACGTGCGGCGCCATCGAACAGGCCCCCGGTTTGTAATAGAGCTGGTAAGACATGGTGGTTTACCTCTTAAAATGTTTGAACTGGCTTTAAGTTAAGCTTTAAAACGGGCTGATCAAGCGATTGTTTGACATATTTATGGTGTTTATGCTTAATTATTTGACCCTGGAAAGAAAGACCGCACATGACGAATACAAATGCAACGTCGCCAGACGACATGAAATCGGCAATCATCCGCGCAGGCGGGTCGAAGACGATTTATGCATTTGTCATGCCGGAGACAAAGGCCGCGTTTAATGCCGTTCTCGACCTCGACCGGGTGGCCCTGCACGACATGTATGACGAAGCATGGACCAGCAAGCAGGACCCCATGCACCGCGCGTTTTTTGAAACCTGGCTGAACTGGTCTGCCCCGGTTGTGCGCATGGCGCCTTCTGCCTTTCCGTTCACCTACCCCTCCGCCGGGGCCAGCGAGGTTTTGCGCGAAACAATCAATGCCTATGGCCACCGCGCCCGCGCCGAAAAATTCAAACCCCGTATCCATGTTTTTGAAGGCGAGTATGAGGGTTATGAGGCGTATGCAAAGGCCGCTAACATCCCGGTCGTTGCGCATAAGCGTTCGGAATGGCGGTCGATAATCGAAACGCTGCGTCCGCAGGACCAGGTATATTTAAGTCAGCCTTCCGCCCTGGACGGCAACATCTGGGAAGATTACGACCCCTTCATGCAGGTACTGGCGCAGAAGCAGCCAAAGACGCAGGTCATTCTTGACCTCACCTATGTCGGTGCCGTGGCGCGCCCGTATAATATCCGTGCCGACTACCCCAATGTCGAAGCCGTGGTTTTTTCGCTCAGCAAGCCGATGGGGGTTTATTATCACCGCATCGGCGGCCTGTTCAGCCGCACCGAAATGCCCAGCCTTTACGGTAATGCCTGGTTTAAAAATCTGCTTGCCCTAAAACTTGGCATGGAACTGATGAAAAAACATACCGTTCACGAGCTTCCAAAAAAATATCAGGTCATTCAGGCCGAGGCAGCACAGCGCACCGGCAAGAATCTCGGCCTCAACCTGAAGCTCAGCGATGTCTGGCTGTTGGCGACGGCGGAGCCGAGAGCAGGCAATGCCGTAGACCAGTTTCTCCTGCGCGGCAGTAACGACGAGGCGAAAGTCCGTCTTTGCCTGACCCCGATGATTGACCGTATTATAAACACCAGTTTCGCCCCCGGAGCAGAACCATGAAAAATATTACCAAGCTGGTCACACCGGCGGAGATTCACACCTTTGTCCGCGCCCTGTTCCGCACCGATGAATTCCGCGATTCTTATGATCGCGGCGGTCTGGTCCGCAAGGTAATTGATGATTTTGCGGCCTCTCCGAAATTTTTTTACGAGATGACCGACAAGCGTCTGGAATACGGGCATTTCACTTCATGGTGGGGCGGCATGCAATTGCGACCCGACGAATACAAACATTCGGATGCCATTCATGACCTGTATTACCTGCATGAAATGACCCATGCGGGGACAATGCCGGTTCACCCGGGCCTGATGCACAATACGTTTATGCGCATACTGGGGGATAACGAGGCGGATGCCAGTGTGACGTCGGAAATTGCAGCCTATTTTGACATGCCGACATTGCGTGCAAAAAGCTTTACCTACCCGATCTATGCCGACCGTTTCCTGAACGATCCGGTTTATCTAAGCTGGTGGAAGCATCATCGGGCCGAGTTTACCGAATCGATGAAATATAAGCGGCGCGACCTGATGGACCCCAAATACGTCCCGCAAGACAGCCCGGAAATCTGGATTCACAATTTTGCGGCACAGAACATGGCTCTCGGCCCGGTGTGGGTCAAACGCGCGGCGGATGTTGAGCAGATGATCTGGGATTTCCGCCGCGAATGCCGCGACCCATCGGTCGGCCCGGCAAATGCACTGGATAACATGATTGCCTATCTGCAATCGGACCCGGTTTCAGAAAAAACGGATATCCCCTTCATTCGGGAAGCGAAGGATGCAGCCGATATCATCTGGGCCAACAAGAACAAATATAATGCCAGCCTGAATAATCAGCCCGCAGCCTCCAAGCCGCCGACGCCAGCGCCAGCGCCCTAGAAAACCGCACGCATCAGCGTCATCATCACCCCGGCGAATGCAAAGGTCAGCGGCAAAGTGAGCAGCCAGGCCCAGATAATATTACCGACAATGCCCCAGCGCACGGCAGAGAGGCGCTTGGTCGCGCCGACACCCATGATGGCGGTTGAAATCACCTGTGTGGTGCTGACGGGGATGCCGATATGTGAGGCAAGACCAATAATGACGGAGGCGGTCGTTTCTGCCGCGAACCCCTGAATCGGCTGCAGACGGATGATCTTGCTGCCCATCGTGTGAATGATGCGTTTGCCGCCGCCCATCGTGCCGAGGCCCATGGCGATGGCGCAGGATAGTTTGACCCAGAGCGGAACGGTAAATTCATTCTGCGGATAGGCCAGAACGATGGCCAGGGCGATAATGCCCATGGATTTCTGTGCGTCGTTCATGCCGTGAGTGACTGCCATAAAACCGGCGGAGATGATCTGCAGCTTGCCGAAGACCTTGCCGATGCGGCGCGGAGACATGCGGTGAAAGACCCAGATCAGCCCCGTCATCATTGCAAAACCGACCGCGATGCCCAGAACCGGCGACGACACCATCGGGATAATTACTTTCTGCACCAGGACGTTCCAGTGAATATGGTCGTGGCCGGTGCTGTCCGAGAAATACGTCGCGCCCAGTAAGGACCCGATCATGGCATGGGACGAGGAAGTAGGAAGCCCCTTGTACCAGGTAATCAGGTTCCAGACGATGGCGGAGATGACGGTGCAGAGCACAGTGACCAGCGTGATCGACCCGGCATCGACCAGTCCCTTGCCGATCGTGGTTGCCACTTCGGTGCCCATCATCGCACCGGCAAAATTCAAGACCCCGGCAAAGATCACCGCCGTCGAAAGCGGCAGGACACGCGTTGACACCACCGTCGCGATTGCATTGGCGGAGTCGTGAAAGCCGTTGATGAAATCAAAGACCAGCGCAAGAGCGACGATAAGGCAGAGGAGCGCGAACATTACGAGTATTTCAACACGATCTGCAGCGCGACACTGGCCACATCACGGAAACGGTCAACAACCTTTTCCAGCATGTCGTATATATCTTTCCGCAAAATCAGTTCGCGGGCGCTCAAATCTTCTCGGAACAGTTTTTGCAGCAATTCGCCCAGAATATCGTCGCCGCGCTGTTCCAGGTTATGCAGAATGGCGATCTTGTCCTTGATCTGGGCGAAGTCGCGGCTGCGCAGCAGGGCGGACACCATCAGCTGCAGCGTCTCGGCTTCCTCCACGATCAGGTCGATCTGCGGCGTGAAAAAACCTTCGGTATTGCTCATTCCGTGCATTTCCATGCGTTCGCGGATTTTCTCGATCAGCTTTGGAATCTTGTAGAGGTTGCTGGCGAATTCCTGGATATCTTCGCGGTCGAAGGGGGTGATGAAGCTCATGCTCAGTTCGCGCGTGATGTCGATTGAGAGAAGCTTGCCTTCAATGCGGCAACGCTTGATTTCCTCGCCTGCCTTTGCGGCTTCGGCTGCATCTTTGCTCTGGGTGTAGATTTTCAGCTGGACGGCGCTCTCATGCGCCTTGAGGGTCAGTTGTTCGAGCAGCTGGTTGAACTTGTCTTTTTTGGGAAGGAAGCTCGGAAGTTTGAACATAAACTGTTACACCTTGTTTACTTTGGAGATGCCCGCACCATACAGGTTTTCGTGCGCCGCCGCAAAGTTTCCGATTCTTATCGCAAACCACTATATATAGTGTTTGAACTCTTTTCAGGATGCTATATATTGAATTGAGAATGATTCGCAACCGAGTCGTTTTCAGCTGTGGACGAAGCCTCGAAATGACTCGGATTCACCCCCAGACTCCCTCTAAATAACACCATCACCCCTTTGTAAATCCTGCAGGAGCCGCATCCATGACCGCCACCCGAGCCAATGACGTCGCCACCAACCCTTCGCCGCTGTTGCAGGAGCGTCATGTTTATAAACCTTTCCTCTATCCCTGGTGCTATGAGGCGTGGCTGACGCAGCAGCGCATTCACTGGATTCCGGAAGAAGTGCCTCTGGCGGAAGATGTCCGCGACTGGAAAAAAACTCTCAGTGAAGCCGAGAAAAATCTGCTGACCCAGATCTTCCGCTTCTTCACCCAATCGGATGTTGAAGTGAACAATTGCTATATGAAGCATTATTCCCAAGTGTTCGGACCCGTGGAAGTCACCATGATGCTGTCCGCCTTCTCCAACATCGAAACCGTGCACATTGCCGCTTACTCACATTTGCTCGATACGCTGGGCATGCCGGAAGTTGAATATTCCGCCTTCATGAAATACCAGGAAATGAAGGACAAATTCGATTACATGCAGAATGCGTCGATGGCGTCCCGCCGCGATATCGCGAAAACAATGGCGATGTTTGGCGCGTTTACCGAAGGTCTGCAGCTGTTCGCGTCTTTTGCGATCCTGATGAATTTCCAGCGCTTCAACAAAATGAAGGGCATGGGTCAGATCGTTACATGGTCGGTGCGTGATGAAACGCTGCATTGCCTGTCCATGATCCGCCTGTTCAACACCTTTATCCAGGAAAACCAGGATATCTGGGACGATGAACTGAAAGCGGAAATTACCGATTGCTGCCGCACCATTGTCGGGTTCGAGGATAAATTCATCGATCTCGCTTTCGAAGCCGGTGAAGTCGAAGGACTGACCCCGCAGGAAGTGAAAGACTACATCCGCTATATCGGCGACCGCCGCCTGCAGCAGCTGAACCTCGACCCGGTCTTCGGCGCCGATAAAAACCCGCTGCCGTGGATGGACCAGATGCTGAACGGTGCGGAGCACACCAACTTTTTCGAAAACCGCGCGACCGAATATTCGAAAGCCTCGACGCAAGGATCGTGGGAAGAGGTGTTTGATGACGCCGTGTTCTCAGGCAGCTATGGCAGCAAAGCGAACGCGGATAGCGCCGCCGAGTAGGATAAAATCAATTATAAAAGCCGCTGATCTTCATCAGCGGCTTTTTATTGTGCGGGGCCTGACATGGATGAAGACACCAAATCACTGACCGGGCACTGGACCGGTGTTTACGATTACCCGGACAATGTTGATGAAGCCGTACCCTTCGACGTGAACCTGCTGGATACCGCCGGGCATTTAACAGGCACTATTCACGAGCCATCGACATTTGCGACAGCAACAACGGCCTATGCCAACCTGACCGGTCATTATGATGGCCAGAACGTTCTGTTTATCAAAGAGTATGAAAATTCCACCGACCAGAACCATTATGTGCGCTATGAGGGCACCCTTAACCAGGTAAAAAATCAGATAGAGGGCCATTGGACGACGGTGGAGGAACAACCCTGGTCCGGCCCGTTCATCATGAACCGCGCCCTGGGACAGGAAAGAAAAGACAGCCTTACTGCCAAGGAAACCATCGACGTCCGGTCATAGTTCGGGCGGGTTACGGCTATATTGAAATATTGTTGCAAAAAATCGGAGTGAACGATTTTTTGTTGCGGCATAATTATTATTATGAGAATATCCCTTCATGCAAACGAACTTCGCTCTCACCGCGATCCTACTTCGAATTCTTGGCGCTTAAGCGCCATACACCCCATTTCCCAAAGCACATCGAACTGACCTGTAGCGGACCCCAAAAAAAAGAGGGGTCCAAGAGAAACCATCAATAGAGGATTTTAAAATGTTTAAATTCGTAGAGAAACTGACCAGCGCCTTCACCCCGAAAGCAGCGCCGCAGCCGGCAAAGGGCGCGAGCGTCTTTAATTATAAAGCGCCGGAACCGACCACACGTGAGGGATGGGATCCAAAAACCACGCCATTCCGCAATTCGGTTGATTACAAAGATTATCCGATGGCAGGCTGAGGAACAGAATGATGTTTAAATTCTTCAAAAAGGCGGCCGAGGCCGCAACCCCCGCCGTTCCCGATACGGCAACACTTGATACGCGGCACGGGCTTGTTTCGATGAATCGCCTCAGGCTGCAATCGGGCGAAGTCGCCTATATCTGCCATAAGGAGGAAAGGACCGAAGATGCCCGGCTCCACGCCGGCCATATCGATTATGTATCCATCGACCGGAATAGCAGCGAAGATATCGATCCCAATTGCATCATGTCCGAGGAAACGCCGGACTCTGGCAAAAGTGACTTTATTTATGCGGCTGAAGATGCCTGCAACAAAAGGCAGTCGATGGAAAAATCCGTCGTCCTTGTATTCTTCGATCACCTTAAAAATGCCCGCAATGCAGAGATCCGGAGCGCGAATGACGTCATTGCAGAAATTCGCGGCCATTTCCCGGCAGACGCGGAGGGCCAGGATACGCTCGACAGGCCCGCCCCTGTTTTGAGGCTGGTCTCAGGCGGCCGGACTGAAAAAAAGAAGACCGATCTGCCACCCGATTTTCACTATACCTGTTAATAAGCAGACCGGCACATCAGCCGGTCTTTTTTTTTGCCCGCTAAACATTGGCAAAACGGGTGAATATTGCTACATCAATGTCTCATTCAAAAGCGCGAGGACGATCATGGCCGAATACAAGCACTGGAAAATCGAGGATCTGTCCTGGGATAAGCTGGACCCTTCAAAGGTCAGTTCCGACCTTCTGATGGTGATCAAGGCCGCGGCCCTGGTTGAATACGGCGCCAATCAATATGCGGATTACCTTTGCCGCGTATTCAACGATGATCCTGAATTCCAGGCCCTCGCGCGCGGCTGGGCGGTGGAGGAAGTTCAACACGGCGAAGCGCTCGGCCTCTGGGCGGAAAAAATCGATCCATCGTGGAAATTCGAGGATGCCATGGCGAAATTCCGCGCCGGTTACACGCCCGATCATTTCCTGGCCGACGATACAGCCGGGTCGGTGCGCGGATCGCGCAGCGCCGAGATGGTTGCGCGCTGCATGGTTGAGATTGG
>JAQGJB010000058.1 GCA_028290825.1 Micavibrio sp. | reverse complement strand
GCAGGCGGCAAGCATAACGACCTCGACAATGTCGGCTACACCGCCCGCCACCACACCTTCTTTGAAATGATGGGGAATTTCTCCTTCGGTGATTACTTCAAGGAAGATGCCATCGCTTTTGCCTGGGAAATGGTAACCAAACGCCTTGATATGGACACCGGCAAACTGCTCGTCACTGTCCACTCCTCGGATGAGGAAGCGGCGGGCATCTGGCGCAAGGTGTCGGGTTTCTCCGATTCCCGCATCATCCGCATCGATACTAACGACAATTTCTGGATGATGGGCGATACCGGGCCATGCGGCCCATGCTCCGAAATCTTCTACGATCAGGGCGATAAACTTCAGGGCGGTCCTCCGGGTTCACCGGACCAGGATGGCGACCGTTTCCTTGAATTCTGGAACCTTGTCTTCATGCAGTATGAACAGGAACCGGATGGCAACGGCGGACATAACCGCAAGCCATTGCCGAAACCCTCGATCGATACCGGTATGGGCCTCGAGCGCACCACCGCCCTCGTCCAGGGTAAATTCACCAACTACGATATCGACCTGCTGCGCTCGATCATCGATCACGTTGCCGAACTGACCGGTGTTTCACCGGAAGGGCCGATGGCTGCCGCACACCGCGTTATTGCCGATCACCTGCGTGCCACATCCTTCCTGATGGCTGACGGTGTCATGCCGTCGAACGAAGGCCGCGGCTATGTTCTGCGCCGCATCATGCGCCGCGCGATGCGTTATGCGCATATGCTGGGTGCCAAAGAACCAATGATCTACAAACTGGTCCCGACACTGGTGGCCAAGATGGGCGATGCCTATCCGGAACTGAAACGTGCCGAGGCCCTCATCACCGAAACGCTGAAGAACGAAGAGAGCCGTTTCAAGCGTATGCTGGAAACCGGTCTTTCGATGCTGGAAGACGAAACCGCGAAACTGGGTTCGGGCCAGAAATTCCCCGGCGCCTCTGCCTTCAAACTCTACGACACTTACGGCTTCCCCCTCGACCTGACCCAGGATGCCCTGCGCGCCAAGGCGATCGAGGTTGATACCGATGCCTTCAACACGGCGATGGAAGAACAGCGCGTCAAGGCCCGTGCCGCATGGTCCGGCTCCGGCGATGCCGGAACAGAAAAACTGTGGTTCGAGGTTCTCGATAAAGCAGGCCCGACTGAATTCCTCGGCTATGAAACCGAAAATGCCGAAGGTGTTGTTGCCGCCCTCGTGAAGGACGGCAAAGCCGTCGACAGTGTCGGCGCAGGGGATGATGTCCGCGTTGTTGTCAACCAGACCCCGTTCTACGGCGAGTCCGGCGGACAGGTCGGTGATACCGGCATGATCCGCACGGCGGAAGGGGCCGAGATTGAAATCACCGATACCAAGAAGGTTCTCGGCAAACTTTTCGTGCATGTCGGTAAAGTCACCAAGGGCAGCCTGAAGCAGGGTGGCACCGTTGAACTGCGCGTCGATCACGACCGCCGTACCAATATCCGCGCCAATCACTCTGTCACCCACCTCCTGCACGAAGCCCTGCGTCTAACGCTCGGCGATCATATCGCGCAGAAAGGCTCGTTGCAGGATGCCGGACGTACCCGTTTCGATGTGTCGCAACCAAACCCGATCACGCTCGACCAACTGCGTGTGATCGAGGATCAGGTAAACGACCAGATTCGTGCCAACACCGAAGTCGTCACCCGCGTCCTGCCGCTAGATGAAGCGATGGAATCCGGCGCGCGCGCGCTGTTCGGTGAGAAATATGACGATGAGGTTCGCGTTGTTTCCATGGGCACCAACCGTCCGGGTCAGAACATTCCGTATTCCGTCGAGCTTTGCGGCGGTACGCATGTGAAACGCACCGGCGATATCGGCATGTTCAAGATTGTTTCCGAATCCGCAGTCTCCGCCGGTATCCGCCGGATCGAGGCAATTGTCGGCAAGGCGCTGGAATCCCATGTGCGTGAGAAAGAGGGGGTGATCATGGAGGTCGCCTCGACACTGAAAGCATCACCGAACGAAATCACCACGCGCGTGAAAACGCTGATCGATGACAAAAAGAAGCTGGAGAACGAACTCTCTAATCTCCGCCGCCAGATGGCGACCGGCGGTTCGGCGGGTAGTGCTGCGCCTGAAGTGAAAACCTTCGGCGCGGTGAAATTCACATCACGCATCTTGCCCGGTTTTCCGGCCAAGGATCTGAAGCCGATGGTGGATGATTTGAAGAAAACCCTCGGGTCCGGCATCGTCACCCTGATCGCCATCGATGACGGCAAAGCCTCCATCGTTGTCGGCGTCACCGAAGACCTGACCAAAACCTATAGCGCCGTCGATCTTGTGAAGGTCGGCGCAGAAGCCATGGGCGGCAAAGGCGGCGGCGGGCGTCCCGACATGGCGCAGGCCGGCGGCCCGAATGCGGATGCGGCGAACGATGCCGTGGCGGCAATTGAAAAGACGCTGGCGTCGTAAGGATCATACAGTTAATAAAAAAACGGCGTCTCCCGCGAGGCGCCGTTTTTTTTATTCTGCGGACAGGCTTAGGAAGGGGAGTAAGTCAGTGAGCCATGGTAGAGACGGTCATTTGTAGGAACGCTCTTGATCAGGCCCTGGCCCTGTTGCGCCAGGCGGAAGGAATTGCTGATGCTTCTTGGCGGGATTTCCGTGCTGATATGATTGGCGCTGCAATAAGCGAAGAACAGGTTTTCACTGATCTGGCCGTCATGGTCGCCGCGGACGATATCGAGCATGAGGCCATAGTCACGCTTCATCTCGCCGCTTTCGCGGTGGGCAGCCCAGGTTTGCATGCCAACACGTTTGTCGGTCATGATCATGACGACAGGTGTGCCGTCAACCATGTAATATTCTTTAAGAATGGGTGCATTCATAATATAAAGCCTCTTTCGTGACGCGCCCTAATAGGGCGGGTTCCTAAGCAGGAACGAGCTTTATATAGTCCTTTGGCTGCGCAGATGCCAGATTTTCAGATGCGCCGTTTTTGCATGGCTGGTATCCGGCAAGCTTGTAGGCTCCCGCCTTTTTGGCGTTGCGGATATTGTCTTCGCGGCGGCGGTCTTCGGCGGCATTCAGCTTTTCAACGGTCTTGGAATGCTCGGCCTCCAGACGGCGGAAAGAGGTGCCGGAATTGGTGCCCAGCATCTCCATGGCGTTTTCCAAAAATTCGGCGCGTTTGGCATGGCTGCGCGATTCCTTGAAGGCGTCGTGGGATTTGTCCCAGCCTTTGCGCATGTCTTTCAGGATAAATTGCAATTCGCAGACATGGTAGGTTTCCGTCCCGTCTTCCAGTGTAAACGGCACCAGCAGCTTGACGTCGAGATTGCAGAGGCCGGGTTTTTTCGGGTTCGGTGTGGTGAAGGTATTGTCAACGTCCAGAATATGAACATTGAGCTCCCTGTCCTCATGAGCAAGGGATACAGGGCCGCGCTGACCGAACAAATCGATCATGGTCTTCATCTGTTCGACACTGGTGAAGTGGCGGGCGCGGCTGAAATCGCAATTTTCTGAGAGATCGGTGCCTTTTTGGGCAACTTTATCCATTGCGCGGACAAGGTCTTTTTCAGGCCCGATTTCAAATTCGCTGTACTTCAGCAGGGAGGTCAGGGCTTCACCCACCTGTTTCAGGGTTTCCTGGGCGATATAAGCTTCGGCAATAAGGGTCTGGCCGTCTGCGTGGGGTTGCTGGGGTTTCAGGCCGGCGGCGGCGCGATTGAAGGCATGGGCCAGCGTTTTCCGCTGCAATCCAAATGTTTCACCTTCAGAGGTATTTGAGTAGGCTAATACAGCGCTCATTTTTACCTTCTATTCCCAGAATATTATTATTCTTATTCCCACATTGATATTAGTAAAATGCATTTTACGCGTAACCACAAGGAAAAATTTACCTTTTGCTGATTTTTTTCAAGGTTTTGCCTGGGGCGCGGCGTGGCGGGAGTTGCATTTTCAGGGGTTAGTGACTATAACCACGGCAGTTCCGGCAGCTCGCCGTTAAAAAACATAATTATTACAAGGAGATAGCTATCATGGCCATCGAAAAAACCTTCTCCATCCTGAAACCTGATGCTGTCCGCCGCAACCTGACCGGTGCGATCAATGACCGTTTTGAAAAAGCCGGTCTGCGTATCGTTGCGCAAAAGCGCATCCAGATGACCGAAGTCCAGGCCCAGAAATTCTACGAAGTTCATAAAGAGCGCCCGTTCTATGGCGATCTGGTGAAGTTCATGACCTCCGGCCCTGTCGTCGTTCAGGTTCTGATGGGCGAAGATGCCATTGCGAAAAACCGTAAAGTGATGGGTGCCACCAACCCTGCGAACGCCGATGAAGGTACCATCCGCAAGGATTTCGCGGAAAGCATCGAAGCAAATTCGGTCCACGGTTCGGATTCTGCCGAGAACGCGGCGATCGAAATCGCTTACTTCTTCGCCGGTAAGGAAATCGTTGAATAATCCTTTGCCCCAGGCATAAGGACTTTTGAAAACTTCAAGGCCACCCGGCGCGTAAAGCAGGGTGGCCTTTTCGTTTCCCGGGAGGAATTTCCTAGCTGTTGATCCATTGCTCCAGCGCGGTTTTGGACCGGGTGTTGGCGTCCGGCAGCTGGGCAATGGTTTCCGCAAGGCCATCGGGTACGCTATCCCGCGCGGCCTTTTCGATTTTCGACGCAAGGTCCGCCAGTTCTTTCAAACCAAAGTTACCGGACATGCCCTTCATCTCGTGCGCCCGGGCGGCAATGACCGGATAATCGCCCGATGAAACGGCACCCTGCAGGGCGAGCAGTATTTCGTCATTCTTTACGGTCAAGCTGTTGATCATGTCGGCCAGTTCTTCGCGTTTCATCGCGTTTTTCAATCCGTCCAGCATGCTGTGGTCGAAAACATACAGATTAACCGGTGCGGCGGGGGAGACTGGTTTTACCTCCGGCAGTACTGCGGCCGGGGCCTCCAACGGAACGGGCATACCCGCCCCGTTTTCGGTGGTTTTGGCGAGGGCCGTGGCAAAGGAATCCTCGTCCAGTTCGAGATCGGTGAAGGTCGCCGTGCGAAGGGATTGTGTATCCGCCGGGGGCGGCGCCGTTGCGGGCCGGACGGGGGTATTTTCACTGCGCATCGCATAAGCCTGGATGGAAGACATGCCGGAATTTCCGGGCATCTCATCCTCATCCTCGAAGGACAGGGAAGCGCCCTGCACGGCGTTGGGCTTGTCGCTGATTTTGACTTCCGTAACGGCGGGCATCTCCGCGTCGGCTTCTTCAAGTTTAACCGGGTTGTCGAGCTTGCCGAGAATGACCTTGTCGATCTGCCCCTTCAGTTTGTCGGGTTCGATCGGCTTGGCCAGGTGTCCGTTCATATTGGCGGCATAGCAGGCGCGGATATCCTCATCACGCACATTCCCAGTCAGGGCGATGACAGGGATGGCGGCGCGTTCCCGGTCCGACATGGCGCGGATGGCGCGGGTTGCACCCATGCCGGAAATACCCGGCAATTCCACATCCATGAGGATCATATCGAATTTCTCGACCTTCATCAGGTTCAGGGCCTGTTCGCCCGTGCCGGCCAGCGTCGCCTGGTGCCCGAGGCGGCTGACGAATTCCTTCAGCAGTTTCAGGTTGATGTCATTGTCGTCGACGCAAAGAATATGCAGGGCGGTATCCGATTTTACGCTCTGGCGCGCGCTGTTGGAAAGGTCTTCGACGCGGTCGGCGGCGCCTGTCTCCATCATCACGGTGAAATAGAATGTGCTGCCCTGACCCTCAACGCTGTCGATGGCAATTTTGTCGCCCATGGCCTCGATCAAGCGCTGGCAGATGGCAAGGCCGAGGCCGGTGCCGCCGTATTTCCGGCTGATGCTGTTATCCGCCTGCGAGAAGGGGTTGAACAGGTTCTTCTGGGCTTCTTTCGAAATGCCGATGCCGCTGTCGCGGATGCCGAAATAAATCTGGTTCCAACCGGCACGCGCCGGGCTGCCGTCGCTGACCGCTTTCACGCTCAGGACGACACTGCCTTCCCCCGTGAATTTGATGGCATTACCGGTGAGGTTAAGTAGCACCTGGCGCAAACGGACCGGATCACCGCGTATATAACGCGGGACATTCGGATTGATGTCGGCTTTGAGGACCAGTTTTTTCTGATTCGCGTGGCCGGACATCAGGGTCATGATATCGTTGACCAGGCGCGACAGATCGAAATCCACGATCTCCAGATCCATTTTGCCGCTTTCGATTTTTTCGAAATCGAGAATGTCGTTGAGGAGGGCCAGCATCGCGTCGCCGGAATCCTGAATGGTCTTGGCGTAATCACGCTGGTCGCGGCTGAGCGTCGTATCGAGGAGAAGGCGGACCATCCCCATGATGCCGGACATTGGCGTTCTGATTTCGTGGCTGATCACGGCGAGGAAGGCGGATTTGGCGCGGTTGGCCAGATCGGCGTCATCGCGCGCGCGGCGCATATCTTCGTTCTGCTGTAATTCACGGTCGCGCAGTTCCTGAAGGACGGACCGTTCATGCTCGATCACTTTCAACAGGCGGGCGTTTTCCGAACCGTCCTTGGCCTGGCGGATGCGGGATATGGCATCGGCGTCGTCGGCAAGCACGTCCTCGTCTTCTTCTGCGACGGCTTCCTCGTCGCGCAGGCGGATAACCGACGCAACGATCAGCAGACTGGCCTGAATGACCAGAGCGCCCCAGTACGTATTAATACCCATGACCGTCGGCGGCAGGACGCCGATCGTCGAGAGGATGCTGATCATCGCGCCAAGCGACAGCAATAACCAGCCGACGGCCATCAATCCCGCCGCCGACTTCCCGATAATCGCCTGTGCCATGGAAAGGAGGGTCATCAGGGTGCAGGCCGCAAGCGGCACGCACAGCAACAGGGCCGCGCGCAGGAACGTTGTTTCCGGGATAATGAAAAGAGCCATAAAGCTGACCAGGATCATCCCGCCCATGAAGCCGAAGATGATCGTGCTTTCCTTGTTGCGCGCCCCGGTGATGCCGAGGAAAGACCGCGTCAGAACCAGACCGCAGATGGCGCAGAGCGTCGCCAGAAGCGGCGTCATTTCCGTTGCGAACGGCGATGTGGAATAGGGATTGTCGTTCTGCACGTTGAACAACACCATCTGCGCCGTCATATAAAGGATAAAGGGAACGGCCTTCCAGTCGCGGCGGATGGCGATCAGGCCGATAAAAAATCCGATGACACAGATCATGAAGATGCGCAGCAGGGCGGAGGCGGAATAAGGGCTGGTCTGCGTCGCCCAGAAGGCCTGCTCTGTCATGATCTGCGGGGAGAGCGTGACGGGTGATCCGCCATCCGGCACGACATAGGCGACAAGAAGCGCCTGCCGCCCGGGCAACAGGTCAAACGGAATGCCGCCGCCATGGATCGGCAGGGTATCGGCCTTCGGCATCGCGCCGCTTTTGTCCGGCATGGCGTAGATCAGGTAGTTGCCGCCAAGGTGATTGTAGATGAACAGTCGGCTATAGGCGCCGTACCGTCCGTCGGCATGGGTGCCTAGCGATAAAACGAAACGCGAAGTGCCGACGGTGTCGTTCTTGATCGCCATGATGATCCAGTGCGGCGTCGGCGTGGTGCCCAGCGGCAGGATGTTGTAATCGGTGTTCGCGCCGCGGCGCGCGCCCAGGTGGCCGTTGACGAGATCGGTATAGGACAGGCGTCCCGCCTCGTCGCGCGTGACATAGGTGCCGGGTCCGAGATCATAGACATCGTGGCTGTCATTCAGATGGATGAGTGAGGGCAGGGAGCCGGAGGTGGCGGTCGGCACGGCAAGCTGCGCCGCGGCGGGAAGGGAGAACAGCAATACGGCCCCCAAAGCCAGAATCAGGCCGGGGAGGGACAACTTCTTAGGAAAGTATTGCGAATTCAAAGACATGAGCACTCAAAAGACAGGTGGGGCCACTGTCAAATGATGCGCGGAAAAGGTTACTTAATAATGAAAATCGGGTCGGTTTAAAGCAGGAAAATCGCCATCAGGACCAGCAGGGCGATAACATGCAAAACTCCGTATGTGGCGAATTTGCCGAAATTGGCCCAGCCATGGATGGCGCGGCTCAGTTCCTGGGGGTTTACATCTGTGGGGGGGTGGCCGTGTGTGTCCATAATTCTTTCCTTTAGGATTCTTTCCTCTGGTGATCTTTTTAGCGGCGGATGGTGCCCGAGTTCAAGAGCTTTTCTGCAACAATCTTCACTGCTTCGGGATAGGCGATATGTTCCTCGACCAGAATACGCGCGGCCAGGGTGTCGGCGGTGTCACCGGGTTCCACCGGAACGCGGCGCTGAAGGATGACGGGTCCGGCATCCATTTCCGGGATAACGTAATGCACGGTGCATCCGCTCTCCGGCTTTTTATCAGCTATGGCGCGGGTGTAGGTATCGAGGCCGGGATATTCGGGAAGCAGAGAAGGGTGAATATTTATAATACGATCCGTCCAGGAATTGACGAATTCAGGACTTAGTATTTTCATAAATCCTGCCAAGCAGATTAGTTCAATCTGGTTATGAATCAAGGCTTTATTGAGCGCATTCTCAAATCCGCTACGACCCGTATAGTTTCTCTGATCAATTCTCAGGGTTTTAATGCCGAGTTTTTCCGCCTTTTCCAAGCCCGGCGCATCGGCCTTGTTAGAAATAACGGCAATTATTTCCGCCGGGAATTCCGGGTCGGCGCAGGCCCGGATC
>JAQGJB010000046.1 GCA_028290825.1 Micavibrio sp. | reverse complement strand
ACAAAGACATCGTCAGACAGAGCAAGGATGCGCAGTACAAGCATATCAAATTGCCGCCCTTTACACCGCTGTAGCTGTAGTCATGAAAATTATCTTTCTTGATTTTGACGGCCCGCTCTCGAATGTTCGTGTGACACTGGGATACGGTGCGGATGATCGTATGGATCCGGTTACGTTACGGGCGCTTAATCATATTTGTGAAGCGAGCGGTGCAAAGATTGTCTGCACCAGTGTACGGGCGGTCTTGCATCCCGGACGTTATCAAGATTGCATGTGGCGGTTCAAGCAGGCCGGGCTTGATCTGTCACATGTCCATCGTGACTGGTCGTGCAATACCGATAATGGGGGCAACCGTTATGAACAGATCGAGGCCTGGCTTGCAGCACACGAAGGCGTAACGCATTATGCGGTTGTAGATGATGAGCAGGTACTCGACAGGCAAGGCCATAATCATCCCAAGCTGGTTAAAACAAGCATGAATGACGGGATGGCATTTCGTCAGTTTCAAAGGCTTGCAAAGCTGCTTGATTTCGATCTGCTTCTGGCTTTTGACAAGGCCCGGGAATGGACGGACTGGGGCAGGGAGCAGATGGTTTTGCCGTTCGACTTTCTGGCCATGCGCCATAACGCCTCGATGGCGATCAGGCGGATTGATAACACCGAGCTTGTATCCGGATTGTGGCATAAAACGGATACGCATTCCGGATTTGTACAGTTTAGGGACGCCAGTATATTTATTCCAGTCCGACATTCCTTCCCATCGCCAGCGGAAGCTTTTTCCATCGCGGTCAATGATTTAAGGCAGGATCAGGACTATGTTTTATATGTCCGCCACGGTATTCGTGTGCAGAAAGCATATATGCCGGAGTGACAAAACCCAGCGTTTCCTCTATAACGGGCGTGACTTTTTGAACCCGTTTTTTCTTGCAGAGGAAGTTTCCCATGAGCGCAATTATCGACATTACAGGCCGCCAGATTCTGGACAGCCGCGGCAACCCGACCGTGGAGGTTGATGTTCAGCTGGAGAGCGGTGCGCGTGGCCGTGCGGCGGTTCCATCCGGTGCATCGACCGGCGCGCATGAAGCGGTTGAACTTCGTGACGGTAAAAAAGACTATTATGGCGGCAAGAGCGTTCATACCGCGGTCGATTTCGTGAACATGGATTTGTATGAGGCTTTGTGTGGCCTTGATGCGGAAGACCAGATGCATATCGATGCGGCGATGATTGCGCTCGACGGCACGGAGAACAAATCCAAATTCGGCGCGAACGCGATCCTCGGCATTTCGCTGGCGGTGGCAAAGGCGATGGCCGATGAACTGGACGTTCCACTGTACCGTTACCTCGGCGGAACCTTCGCGCACCAACTGCCTGTTCCGATGATGAACATCATCAACGGCGGCGCCCATGCCGACAACCCGATTGATTTCCAGGAATTCATGATCAGGCCGGTCGGCGCGCCGACCTTCAGCGAAGCCATCCGTTACGGTTCGGAAATTTTCCACCAGCTTAAAAAGGAACTGTCCAAAGCAGGCATGAATACCAATGTCGGCGATGAGGGCGGTTTTGCCCCGGCCTTGTCATCGACCGAAGATGCGATCAGCTTTATCATGAAATCCATTGAAGCCGCCGGTTACCGTCCGGGTGAGAACATCATGCTGGCCTTCGACTGCGCCTCTACCGAGTATTTCAAGGGTGGCAAGTATGCGATGGAGGGCGAGGGCAAGACCTTCAGCTCCGATGAAAACATCAAGTTCCTTGAAAACCTGGTCAATAAATATCCGGTCGTTTCCATCGAAGACGGCATGGCGGAAGATGACTGGGATGGCTGGGCCAACCTGACCAAGGCAATTGGCGACAAGGTGCAACTGGTCGGCGACGATCTGTTCGTCACCAACCCGAAGCGCCTGGGCACGGGTATCGAGCAGCAATCGGCCAACGCCATCCTCGTGAAAGTAAACCAGATCGGCACACTGACCGAAACGCTGCAGGCGATTGAAATGGCGCAGAAGGCGAAATTCGGCGTCATCCTGTCGCACCGTTCGGGCGAAACGGAAGACTCGACGATTGCCGACCTTGCCGTGGCAACCAATGCCGGCCAGATCAAAACCGGTTCGCTGTCCCGCACAGACCGCGTGGCGAAGTACAACCAGTTGCTGCGCATTGAAGAAATGCTCGGTGAAAATGCGGTTTATGCCGGAACATCCATCCTGCGCGCTGCGCCATCGTCAAAGGCTAAAAAAGCGAAAGCTGCTTAAGGCCGTTTTGGTCGTAATCGAAAAAATCCCCGGTTTGTCCGGGGATTTTTTTGTCTGGTTCGGATTTACGCCGGTTTAAGATCTGGGGCTACCGTCATCTTTTTTTCGTCGTCCGGCGGGTTGACGGTTAAGCTTAGCGTTTTGTCGCCAGCCTGAAGATTATGGACCGTGATTGTTCCCATCCATTCGGGGAGATTGCGGCGTTTTACTTTCACCTCCCCCGCGATCGGATCGACCGTCATCCCCAGCGCCGCGACCAGCATCTGGATCGGCGCGGCAGAGGACCAGGCGTGCGGGCAACAGGCGGCCGGATAATCATCAGGCTTTGAACCGTCTCCACGCGCCGCGCCGCTGAACAGTTCCGGCAGGCGATGACCGGGGAAGCCGCAAGCCGCGTCAACCAGGGCCTTCATTGTTTTATATGCCTCATCCGGATGGGTCAGGAACATGCCCTTCACCGCAATCGCAGTATCATGCGGCCAGACGGACCCGTTGTGATAGGCAATGTCATTCGAGCAGGCTTGCCCCTGCGCCCTTGTGCGGAGGCCCCAGCCAGAAAATGAATCCTGCGCCATCAGTGTTCTGACGACAGCATCGGTTTTTTCCCTAGTAGCAATAATGCCGGTGTCTAGCAACTGGCCGGGGTTGGAACCTTTGACCAGGCAGGGTTGGTCGCCGTCGAGCGCGCGCAGATAAGTGCCGAGTTGCGGCGACCAGAATTTTTCATCGAAGGCTTTCTTCGTCAGATCGGCATGCGATTGATAAAGTTCGGCATCGGCCTTCAGCCCGAGTGTTTCGGCCATCTCCGCTGCGGCCCTGTAAGCGGCGTAAGCATGACCCTGGACCTCGCAGATCGCCAGCGGACCGTCAGGCAATTCGCCTTTTTCATTGTTCATGGCGTCGCCCGAATCCATCCAGCTTTGTACGGTCAGGCCGCTGCGGTCGGCGGGGATGATGTGTTTGATCAGCCCGTCTTTATCAGGGTCGCCGTATTCGATCATCCAGTTAATCGCCATTTCAATATGCGGCCATTCCTGTTTCAGGAATTCGGCATCATTGGTGCGTTTAAAATATTCAAGATGCGTACGGATATAAAGAAGGGTGGTGTCGACGCCGCCGTAATAATTCTCGAATCGGTTCTGGCCGCTTTCGGACGACTCGCCACCGCGACGCTCGTGGAATATCTTGCCAATCTGCGCCGCGATGGAGGGATCGTTTTTTGTCGCCTGGTTTTTTCCCTGGAGGGTCAGCGTTCCGCGCGCGACATCGGGTTTCAATTCCATCAATTGCAGGGACACGACCAGGGCGTCACGGCCAAACGTCGTGCCGAACCACGGCAGGCCCGCAAACGGGTAAAGGCCTGTTTCCAGTTTTGTGATGAGCAGGGCCATATCTTTCTGGGCGGTCTGCAACACCGTATTGAATTCCGGCGCGTTGCTTTCAATCCAGGCACCGGTATGAAATATCTCCCAGAAATCGGCACGGGATTTTGCAAGCACAGCCCTAAAAAACGGCTCGGACGGATGAAGGGTTTCTTCCAGTGGTTTCCCGCCAACCAGGACCAGGCTCTGCGCACAGTCCGGCGGGAGTGCGAGGGAGAAGGTGGCAATGTAAGTATTCCCGTCGTCTGACATTTCAATTTTTTCGGGCGGCAGGGAGAAAGAGAAATCGCAATGGCGGACATGCGTAACACCGTCGTCACGAGTCAGGCCCTCATGGCTGAACTTCACGCTTGAATCATTGACGCTTGCCGTGATTGGGCCGGTTCTCAGGTTCTTGTCGCCGCGTATGGCGAAGATGTCGGTGAAGCTTGTGCCGAAGGTGAATTCCACGGAGGTTTTTATTTCCCGATCACCGGTATTGGTGATGGTCAGCATTTCCTGCATCCGGTCATCCGCAACCAGCACAGTGCGATCGACCTGCATGGTATCACTTGCGGACCGGATATGAAGGTCGGTTTTCTCTTCTGTATCTTCCCGCGACAGTAATTTCAGACTCTGGCCGGGCAGGGTGGTCTGCCATGTGCCTATATATTGCGTATCGTTGGTATAAAGCCCCGTTGCGCTGACCGCGCGGTTGATGCCGCCGTTTTTGTCGAGGCTGGCAAAGGCGTTTCCATTTTTAAAAATATAGGCCGCTTCAGAAACCGCGTGGGAATCTTCGTCAAGATATTCCAGCGTATGGGGGGCCACTTCCCTGTCGCTCATGACAACACTTTCTGTTTTTTTTATTATAAAGGAAAGTATCTTCCTGAATTGTGTTACGAAAATGATGCTAATGCGCTTTTTATTATGCGTACAGAAAAAATGAGTCTTTTGAAGCGCTTACGTTTTACCTGATAATTCTTTGATTCTCTTGCAAGATTCCCGTTGATTGCCGGAATCAAATATGATTCAATACCTATATGAAGCGGTTGATCGAACAGCGTTATCTGGTGCGGCATAATATCCTGACAATTATCGGGTTGTGCCTGACCGTTTATTTCGCTTGGCATATCGTTGCCGGTGAACGCAGCATCTTCCGTCTGGTGACCGTCAATCACATGATCGAGAAGGTGGCGACGGATTATGAACTGGAACGCGCCAAGAGAACCCAGCTTGAAGCCAAAGTGGTCAAGCTGCGGCCCGGTTCTATTGATCCGGATCTTCTGGAGGAGCGCGCGCGGGTGGTTCTTGGCTATGCAAGACCCGATGAGCATATTGTGATTTTGCCGAATTAGCAGGTAAGGCAAAAGCTCTGCCTTTCCCGAATTCTTAATGCACATAATTATTTTGCAATGCAGCAACCCAAAGCATGGAATCACCCCCTGATTTGGTGTATCAAACCCCTGTCTTTCCAACGTTTTCAGGGGAATGCCTGTGGCTAAAGAATCCAAAGCGCCAAAGCTTAAATCATTGTCGAATTCCGAACCCAAGCCGACCGTCGAGGAGCTGAAAAAGTTCTATCGCGATATGTTGCTGATCCGGCGGTTTGAGGAAAAAGCGGGCCAGCTTTACGGCATGGGTCTTATCGGTGGTTTCTGCCACCTTTATATCGGGCAGGAAGCCGTGGTCACAGGTATCCAGTCGGCGCAGCAGGAGCAGGACAGCGTCATTACCTCCTACCGCGACCACGGCCATATGCTGGCCTGTGGGATGGATGCGAAGGGCGTGATGGCCGAGCTGACCGGGCGCAAGGGCGGTTATTCGCGCGGCAAGGGCGGTTCGATGCATATGTTCAGCAAAGAGAAGAAATTCTTCGGCGGTCACGGCATCGTTGGTGCGTCGGCGTCGCTCGGGACGGGTCTGGCGTTCGCGCACAAATACAACAAGGATAACGGCGTCGCGGTCACCTATATGGGTGATGGCTCCGCAAACCAGGGACAGTTTTATGAAGCCATGAACATGGCGGCGCTGTGGAAACTGCCGGTTCTATACGTCATCGAAAACAATGGCTACGCGATGGGCACCAGCAATGCGCGTCATGCCGCCGGTGACCTTTATCGCCGCGGCGAGGCCTATGGCATTCCGGGTGAGCGCGTGGATGGCATGGATGTTCTGACCGTGCAGGCGGCGGCGCGGCAGGCGATGGATCATATCCGTTCCGGCAACGGCCCGTATCTTCTGGAGGTGATGACCTATCGTTACCGCGGACACTCGATGTCTGACCCAGCTAAATACCGTTCGAAGGAAGAGGTTGAGGATTACAAAACCAATCGCGATCCGATCGAGGCTATCCGTAAGCTTCTGGCGGCCGAGGGCGTGACCGAAGAAGACCTGAAACCGGTGGACAAGGAAGTCAAGGAAATCGTCACTGAATCCGCAGAGTTTGCGCAGCAATCCCCGGAACTCGACGCGTCCGAATTGTGGACCGACGTTCTGGTTGAGGTGTAGCGCTATGTCAGAGGAACAGAACAACAATCCCCAAATGAAAATCTGGAACGATTCCTATGAGCTGATGCTTAAAATGGATGATCTTTTCGAAGGTTATACCATGCAGTCGGTTCTGATGGCGTTGATCCGTGTGGCCGCCAAGCTGACGGCAAATACGTCCGACCCGGAAAAGGCCCTCGGCGACGTCACAGGGATGTTGCAGGGTCTGCACGCCGAAGAGATCAACCAGATTAAAACCGCATCGAAGCAGGTATAAATTATGTCGACAGAAATCCTGATGCCCGCCCTTTCCCCGACGATGACAGAGGGCAAGCTTGCCCGCTGGACGAAAAAGGAAGGCGATATGGTCAAAGCCGGTGATGTGATTGCCGAGATCGAAACCGATAAGGCGACGATGGAGGTCGAAGCCGTTGATGAAGGCCGCCTTGGCAAATTGCTGGTTGCCGAAGGCACTGAAAACGTTGCCGTGAATACACCGATCGCCGTTCTGCTCGAAGAGGGCGAGAATGCCGCCGATGCCGCGTCAAAAGCGGTTCAGAAGGCGACTGAAAAGGCTGGCGCTGCGCAGGGCGCGGCCATTGAGGCTCAGGACCGCCCGGATCAGGGGCCGATGGCGTCGCAGCCGGAAGGCAAGATTGTCAAAAACCGCGATATTCTTTATGCGCAGGGTTCGGTGATTGAGCCGCCGCCATTTGATGAAGCCTCTTTCACAGCCGTAGAAACCATGACTGTGCGTGAAGCCCTGCGCGCCGGGATGTCGGAAGAAATGCGCAAGGACAAGGCCGTCTATCTGATGGGCGAGGAAGTCGCACAGTATCAGGGGGCGTATAAAGTGTCGCAGGGGATGCTCGATGAATTCGGGCCGGACCGCGTTATTGATACGCCGATCACGGAATACGGTTTTGCCGGTATTGCCGTTGGGTCCGCGTTCCAAGGATTGAAACCTATTGTCGAATTCATGACCATGAACTTTGCGATGCAGGCGATTGACCACATTATCAACTCCGCCGCCAAGACGCTTTACATGGCTGGCGGGCAGCTTGGGTGCCCGATTGTGTTTCGTGGTCCGAACGGCCCGGCATCCCGCGTCGGTGCCCAGCATTCTCAGGAATATGCATCATGGTACGGTCATATCCCCGGCCTGAAAGTTGTTGTGCCGTGGTCTGCTGCCGATGCGAAAGGCCTGATGAAGGCCGCGATCCGCGATCCGAACCCGGTGGTCATTCTTGAAAATGAATTGATGTACGGCCAAAGCTTCGAGGTTCCAACCTCCGAAGACTTCGTCATTCCAATCGGCCGCGCCAAGATTGA
>JAQGJB010000023.1 GCA_028290825.1 Micavibrio sp. | reverse complement strand
ATGGGTATAATCTCAGCCTCTATCCAAAGACAAAAGCACCCCCGCTGCCTGATAAACAAACAGGCCAGATGCTGGATAGGTTCCCAAAGAAAAAGGCCGGGGAAACCGGCCTTTTTTGTTCAATTTTTGAACCTATTGGCAGGCGAGGCATTCTTCGTATTTGTTCTCGCCCTGTTTGGTCAGTTCCGGATCGCGGTTGCCTTCAAGCTTGGCTGCGTCCTGGCTGCGCTTCCAGCTTGCGGCGGATTCGGCGCGCTGGATCGATTTGGAGCGGCAGTAGTAAAGCGACTTCACGCCCTTCTTCCATGCTTCCATGTGCAGGCCGTGCAAATCTTTCTTGTGCACGTTGGCCGGCAGGAACAGGTTCAGCGATTGTGCCTGGCAGATATAAGGCGTGCGGTCGGCCGCATGTTCGATCAGCCAGCGCTGGTCGATCTCGAACGCGGTTTTGAAAACGTCTTTCTCTTCCTGGCTCAGGAAATCGAGATCCTGGACAGAGCCCTCATTGGTGAAGATCGATGACCAGATATCTTCGTTGTTCATACCCTTTGTCTCGAGCAGCTTGACGAGGTAGGGGTTCTTGACGGCGAAGGAGCCGGAGAGTGTCTTGTGGTTATACGCATTGGCGGCGTTCGGCTCAATCCCCGGTGATGTGCCGCCGGTGATAATCGAGATCGAGGCCGTTGGTGCAATTGCCATTTTGTTGGAAAAACGCTCCATCACGCCGTAATCGGCAGCATCCGGGCACGCACCGCGCTCCTGCGCCAGTTTGATCGACGCGTCGTCAACCTGACGTTTGATGTGCTGGAACATGCGGCGGTTCCAGACTTTTGCCATCACCGATTCCATTGGAATCATTTTCGATTGAAGGAACGAGTGATACCCCATGACCCCCAGGCCGATTGAACGCTCACGCATCGCGCCGTATTTCGCGCGGCTCATTGAGTCTGGTGCTTTATTGATAAAATCGGTCAGCACGTTGTCGAGGAACCGTGTGCAGTCCTCGATGAAAGTCGGGTGATCCTGCCACTCTTCGAAGTTTTCGAGGTTGAGAGAGGACAGGCAGCAGACGGCAGTCCGCTGGTTGCCTAAGTGATCCTTGCCGGTCGGCAGTGTGATTTCGGAGCAGAGGTTGGACATCTTCACGTTCAGGCCAGCCATTTTATGGTGCGCCGGAATCGCGTCATTCACATGATCGATGAACAACATATAGGGTTCGCCCGTTTCAATCCGGGCGGTGAGCAGGCGAATCCACAGATCACGTGCCTTGACGCGGGAAACGATGTGGCCATCCTTCGGCGATTTCAGCGCCCATTCTTCATCCGCTTCAACCGCCTTCATGAACGCGTTTGGAATAACCACGCCGTTATGCAGGTTGAGGGCTTTACGGTTCGGATCGCCGCCGGTCGGACGGCGGATTTCGATGAATTCTTCGATCTCCGGGTGCCAGATCGGCAAATAAATCGCGGCGGAGCCACGACGGAGCGAACCCTGGCTGATCGCCTGGGTTAGGGAGTCCTGTACTTTAATGAACGGGACGATGCCCGAGGTCTTGCCGTTGCGTCCGACTTTTTCGCCGATTGACCGCACGTTCCCCCAATATGAACCAATTCCGCCGCCAAGCGATGCCAACCAGACGTTTTCGTTCCACAGGTCGACAATATTTTCGAGGCTGTCGCCAGACTCGTTGAGGAAGCAGGAAATCGGCAGGCCGCGATTTGTGCCGCCATTGGACAGAATCGGCGTCGCCGGCATGAACCAGAGTTTGGAGATATAATCGTAGATGCGCTGGGCATGGGCGGAGTCGTCGCCGTAATACATGGCCACGCGGGCGAAGAGATCCTGAAAGGATTCTTCCGGCAAAAGGTAACGATCCATCAGGGTCGCCTTGCCGAAATCGGTTAATTTTGCATCACGGGAGCGGTCAATCTGTACGCGGGGTCCGCGTTCTACCTGGGCGACGTCAAACATGATCCATTATACTCCAGCAAGAAGTTGTCATAAGCAACATTAGGGACGGCTAATAGCCGCTTTTTCGTGAGAATTTCAGGGTGGGCGTTATGCGGAAAGAAACACAAGCCATAGATGTCTTCACAAAGTAAGCCTACTAGATGTCGTGTCTGCCACCAAGATGACAAAATTCCTAACAGGCTTTTTGGACGTGTCGGTTTTGAATCTAAGGGCAGGATCTTGTTACCTTTTTCAGCTCCATCCCCGAAGTTTTCCCGCCTGTTGAAAGTCATGAAGTTTCAGGATTACTGGAATTAAGATAGGTCCTGAACCCTTTGGGGCGAGGGTATTTACCGGGAATTATCCCTTTTGATTCGGTCCCTGAACCCCGATTCGCTGGCGGATTTCCGCGCTTAACGGCCAGCTTTTTTAGGCGAAGTTTTAAAGTTTGGCATTTTGGGCGGCAAGTCACCCGAAAGTCCTCACCAAACGCACAAAAACTTGCAAATCGGCCTAACGATATGTAAACCCTAAATGGACTCCTTAATACTCCGGTTTGAGAAAGCATAGCCATGGCTGCAGAAAAAGTCGTTTCCCTGACACCGTCAAACCGGACCCCAGGCAGAATCCGGCCAGTCTTTTCTCTGGGCCTGCCCAGAACCATAACCGCAGCCGCCGCGCGGGTAAGTTTCACACGCGGTACTGTAACCTGCCTGCAAAGCAGGGCGTGGAATGTCAGTGTTCCTGTCAATCCCGATCTGGCGGTTCATATCCTTACCCGTGATCTGCCCGATGTGGAGGAAGTGGAGCTGGAATATTCGCCCTACGCAAACGAAGTGTCCTGTTCCCTGCGCGGTGACGGCTATTACGACCGCCGCGATTTCGGTCTGGGGTCTGGCCGCACCGGACATGGGACCGTTTCTGTTGATGTCAGGAAACAGGGTGCGGGAATCGGACGGATTCTGATGCGCAATGAAATTGAATTTGCCCATGCGCTGAATATGCGGACCTTTTCAATATATGCCGGTGGTTCCGCCGGAGGATATACCTGGGCCAGTCTGGGCTTTGAACCTGATAAAATTGATTCGGAAGATTTCAATACCTATACCCGGAATCTAATTTCCAGACATTATGAAGCCGTCAAAGATTGCCTGACGGAGGAGGAAAGGTACAATGTCCGCCCTCTGCTGGATTTGATACGGACAAAAGATCTCCGGCAACTCGCCCGTCAGGATGCTGATTTTTCTGTGCGCCTGAAAACTGTCTTTGCACAGGCAGTCAATCATGACAGCGAACAGAACCTGGTCAGGGATTCTCTCCGCGAAAGATTCAATGTTCGCCTCCGCCTGGGTAAAAAAATTACCCTCGGCCAGGTTCTTCTGGCTGGCACGACCTGGCGTGGCCATATCGATCTGCAGGACCCGGTCCAGATGCGCCGTGCCGGGGAATATGCCGGGGGCTGGAAATATATCGGCCTCAGATAATAGCAGTCAGTGAAGCCAGTTGACATAAGCATTAAGAATGCTATTGTCGCCTTCTAATAAGAAAGGGAGAACGCAGGTGGATTTCATTGGTTTTATGAGCAATAACGACGATGCCTACGCGGCGAAAAAGAAGCGCGAAGCCGAAGCCTCCGATCAACCCCCACCTCTGCCAACGCCGGCTCAGCTTCTGCGCATCAATTTTGACAGGGCATCGCAAAAAGGCTCAGGCGTTCTGCTTGCGTTATCCTTTGGCACATATGACCTGTTCGGCCCGATGCTCGCCTTTGATAGCCTGACCATCCAGGATGACGCCGATTTAGAAAAGACACGTGCTGTTTTCTGCGCCACGGGCGCTTCAATCAACGGGCTTTACGACCTGCAGAAATCTTTCGATACAGCCAAAGGCGGTCTGGAGTTGCTGCCCGCCGCGGCGGACAAGGTGATCCGCGAGGCGCTTTACGAACGCATCCGGCCTCATTTTTCCGTGTGGCAGAAGCTTAAATTCAGGAACGAAGACCGCCGGGCCGCCTTTTTGCAGACCTTTGAATTTTATGATCCCCGCTAAAGTCGTGTGCTTTGCAAAAAACGCTTTTCTCCGGCTGCGCCTGTGTTAAAACAGGGCAGCTTTTAACCATAACCAGAAAATCATCATGTCCAAGCCCCTGATTCGCAAACGCCAGACAAAAATCCTCGCCACTCTTGGGCCTGCATCGAACACGGAAGAGATGATTGAAAAATTGCTTCTGGCCGGTGTCGATAATTTCCGCCTCAACTTTTCCCACGGCACACACGAAGATCATGCCGCGCGCGTCAGGATGATCCGCAATATCGAAGCCCGCCATGGACGTCCCATCGGCATCGTCGCCGATCTGCAGGGGCCTAAACTCCGCGTCGGAAAATTCAAAACCGGCTCCATCGACCTGACCAAAGGCATGGTGATCCGCCTCGACCTCGACAAAACGGAAGGCGATGAAAAACGCGTCAACCTGCCGCATCCTGAAATTATCTCCACCCTCGATATCGGCGCGATGATTCTTTGCGACGATGGCAAAGTGCGGATGAAGATCGTCGATAAAGGCTCCGATTTCCTGATGGCCGAAGTTGTGGCGGGCGTAAAGCTCTCTAACAACAAGGGTGTCAACGTTCCAGGCGTCATCCTGCCTATTCCGGCCCTGACCGAAAAAGACCTGATCGATATGGAGGCGGCGCTCGCCATGGATATCGACTGGATCGCGCAAAGCTTCGTCCAGCGTGTCGAGGATGTGGCCGAGGCCCGTAAACTGATCAATGGCCGCGCTTTCCTGATGGCCAAGATTGAAAAACCGTCGGCGATTGAAAACTTCACAGCCATTCTCGACCAGGTTGACGGCATCATGCTGGCGCGTGGCGATCTCGGCGTGGAAATCCCGGCGGAGGATGTCCCCTCCGTCCAGAAAAAAGTCGTGCGCGAAGTGCGCTATGCCGGAAAGCCGATCATTGTCGCCACCCAGATGCTGGAATCGATGATCGAAAGCCCGTCACCGACCCGCGCCGAAGCGTCCGACGTCGCCACAGCCGTATACGACGGGGCTGACGCCGTCATGCTCTCCGCCGAAACCGCCTCGGGCAAATACCCGCTGGAGGCGGTCTCGATCATGGACCGCATCTGCCAGAGGGTTGAGGCCGATACCTATTACCGCGGCATCATGGATTCCTCCCACCCGGAAACCAAGAACGACGCCTCCGACGCCATCACCGTCGCCGCCTGCGAAGTGGCCCAGACGATGAAGGCTGCCTGTATCACCAATTATACATCCTCCGGCTCGACGGCGCTGCGCACCGCGCGGCAACGCCCGTCAATGCCGATCCTGTGTCTGTCGCATTCCCTGGCGACAACACGCCGCCTGATGTTGTCCTACGGTGTTCATGCCGTGTTCACGGAAGATAAAAAGACCTTTGATGAAGCGGTGGAAACCGCCATTCAGAAAGCCGGCGAAATTGGCCTGGCGAAACCGGGCCAGCGCATCGTCATGACCGCTGGCGTGCCGTTCGGTACACCCGGATCCACCAACATCCTGCGTGTGGCCTGGGTAGAGTAATTCTCGGAACGCATCGCTATCCCAAAAGAAAAGCCCCTTGCGGGGCTTTTTAAGTTCAACAGGGATAAAACAGAGGAGAGAAACTGTAACTACTGCGCCGAAGCCAGCATCGTATTGCTGTCGCGGGGGGCGGAATGGAGCCACCAGCCGGCACGGTTGATCGAGAAAATCGGTTTGTATCGGCCAGCCAGCGCATCGGCTGAACGCACGCTTGCAGACTGGTTGTCGAGAATGATCGCGCCCTCGTCGGTATAAACGATCAATACGGCATGCGGCACGCCTTTTTGCAGGTCTTTCACGATCGCGACGCGCAGACGTTCTTCCGGAACACCGAGCGAGCGCAGCGAAACATATTTGGCAATCGCGAAGTCTTCGCAGTCGCCGCCGCGTGACAGGAACTCAACCGGGGTTTCCCAGTAATCGCTCTGACCCCAGTTTTTGGTGTCTTCGATATACGGCACTTCATTCATCATCGTATTGACGCGTTCAGCCATCACGCGCAACGGCTGGCCTTTCAGCGGTTCCAGTTCATTGCGCAGGGCCGCGACTTCCTTCTGCCCTACACCCGTGCTCATGCTGGCCTGGAACCTGTCAAACATCTGCGTCCATTTGGTGAATGGCTTCAGGTTCGAGGACATACGCTCCGACGAACCAAACAAAGCCGGGTAATAGGCAACCGGCGTAAAGGCGGCATTGGCGACACTGGCCAGGCGCACCTGGCCCGGGATATCGCCGATATCGGCGGCGCGCGCGGTTTTAACGCCCATGGCCGACATTGAAATTGTAATGGTGATCAGCGCCGTCATCATGCGGATCGTCGCCTGTTGAGCCAGAGCGTTATAAAGCTGGCGGCGTCGGATCACTTTATGATCGACGAGATAGCGACCGAGCGGCTGAGCGGTGCCGCGGTTCTGGGCCAGTGCGAAATTCAGCTGTTGCGACGACAATGCGCCATTCGATACGAGAAGCTCACCCAGACGGTTACGGTCCAGATACCCCTTTAAGGCTCTTAAAATCCCCATGTATACTCTTAACCCCGAGACCGTATTCCGGCCTTATATTTTTGGTTCACCCTTTTTGACTGGGCAGGTTTTCTTCTGCCTTACATTCATTAAACCCTATAAATATTGACGAAACCTAAACAAACAGGCAAAAAGGATTAATTAATTAATTTAACTGTTTGTTAAGACAGGACTTCTATAATCATGCCTCTCATCCCGGACGACCTTTCCGCCCTTCAGCCCTATGTGCACGACATGGCCGGAAAAACGGTATTGGTCGTCGGCGACATCATGCTGGACAAATTCGTCTATGGGGATGTCCACCGCATCTCCCCCGAAAGTCCAATTCCCGTTCTGACTATCAAACGCGAAACCCTGATGCTGGGCGGCTCCGGCAATGTGCTTTCCAATCTTGCCGGTCTTGGCGTCAATGCCGTGATCGTGGGCATCATCGGGCATGATGCGGAAGGTGAGGCTGTGCGCCGCCTGATGACGGAACGGGGCTGTGACACATCCTGTCTCCTCTCTGTCGAAAACCGTCCCACCACCGTGAAGACAAGGTTTCTTGCCTCGAACCAGCAATTGCTGCGCACCGACTATGAAGATGTCGCGCCCGTGGTTGAGGGGCTGGAGCGCCAGTTGATCGCAATGGTCGGCAAGGCCATCCCAAATGTGCAGGCCGTCATCATGTCCGACTACGGCAAGGGCACGCTGACCCGGCCTGTTATCGCCGAAATCATCCGTCTCGCACACAAGGCCGCAATACCCGTCCTCGTCGATCCGAAGGGGCGCGATTTCTCGATCTATAAAGGCGCCGATATCGTCACCCCGAACCGCAAGGAACTGGCCGAGGCCGTGGATAATATGCCGACGGGAAGTGATGACGAAGTCATCGCCGCGGCGGAGGAAATGCTCGCACGCTCCGGTATCAAAGCAGTCGTCGCCACGCGCTCACAGGACGGCATGACCATTCTGAAAGACCGCACACCGATCCATTTAAAGACCGAGGCGCTGGAAGTGTTCGACGTCTCGGGCGCCGGCGACACCGTCATTGCCACCATCGCTGCCGGGCTTGCCGCCGGGGCCAATCTGTATGAAGCGGCGGCCATCGCCAATTTCGCCGCCGGCGTCGTCGTCGGTAAGGTCGGCACCGCGCCGATCCGGCGCGAGGAATTGCTGAACGTTATCGCTCACGGCGACAAGGCGATTGTAAAAGACGGCAACAGCGCTGTCATGTTCGACCGCGTGCGCCAGGCCCCGTTAAGCAGCTGGGACGAAGCGGCGGAACAGGTCGCCCGCTGGCGCGCCCGCGGCCTCAAGGTTGGGTTCACCAATGGCTGCTTTGACGTCCTGCATTCCGGGCATGTCACTTATCTCAATCAGGCCCGGTCCCGCTGCGACCGCCTGGTCGTCGGTCTCAACTGTGACAGCTCCGTCACCCGCCTGAAGGGCAAAGACCGCCCGGTCAACGATGAAGAGGCCCGCGCCCGTGTCCTCGGCGCCCTGGGCAGCGTCGATCTGGTCGTATTATTCGGACGGATGCCGGAGGAAAAAGATTCCTCTCTCGATATCATCAAAAAAATCAGCCCCGATCTTCTGGTCAAGGGTGCGGACTATACGGTCGACAAAGTCGTGGGGGCTGACTATGTAATCTCCACCGGCGGCGAAGTCTGGCTGGCCCCGCTGGAAGAGGGGCGCAGCACCACCAACACCATCAAAAAGATGAAGGGCGGGGCGGCATAAGCGTTGCGGCCCTGTATTTTGCCTAAAAGACCTGTTAGGATTTCTGTACCCTGACTTAACCGGGGATTCGTCCGTCTTCCTTTTTCGACATTCTTTCAGGAATTTCATCATGACCCGTTCGACCTTGTCATCCGCCCTTCGCCTGGCTTTGCTGGCCGCCCCTGTGGCTCTCGCCGCCTGTTCTTCGACCCCGATGCCGACGGGCTATACCTATCATAACCAGATTTACAAATCGCCTCCCGGCCCCGAAGCGCCGAAACCGGCAAAAATTCTGAAGTCCGGCCAGGATTTCATGAATATGCAGGGCGGCGGCTCCGGCGCGGGCGGCATGACTCCTGATGGCTCCGGCGGTTATACCGCTTCTGCCAATATGGATGCAAATGGCCATTGGGATAGCGCGGCCGATGATCTGGTGGCGATGATCCTCCGCGATCTCGGCAAGCCGATGGAAAAAGTATTCATCCCCGGCGCCGATGATTTCGTTACAGCGCTGAAGGCGTCCCTCGTCCGTCATGATATCCCTGTTGCCGTTAATCCGGGCGACGGACCGTTCGTGATCGAACATGACATCGCCGGACCGACCGCGACAATTCACTTCTTCTCCAACCACGATAAAATCCTGACCGAAAGCGGACATTATCCGGAAGCCGGGAAGACAGACACAATGGCCCCCGTGACCAGCCTGCCGACCCCGGTAACGGCCCCGGCCACAGTGGTCAGCAAAACCACTACAACAACAACGGTGACCAGATCCGGGCTGAATAACTAAGCCATGAACATGGGCCCGGTCAGACTGGTTTTGATGACGACAATGCTTCTTCTGTCCGGCTGTGCCGTGGCGGAGGAAATGCAGACAACATTGTTTGACACCACCAAAGTCAACCTGACTGATTCAACCTATGCCGCCACCGATATGCTGGCGCCGCAGGCCAAGGCCCGCATCACCCAGAACACGCCGATCCGTATTGCGCCGCTGACCGATGTGGCTGCGCCGAATGAAACGACGGCCTTCGGCAATCAGGTCGCAAACCAGATCGGCTCGCGCCTGGTCCAACTGGGCTATAACGTGCAATCTGTCGCTGCCCCGCCACTGGCGGCCAGCGATTCCCCGGTCCAGCTGACACCTGTTGAACTGTCCGCCGCCCCGAAAATCACGCAGGGCCCTGTTAAGGCGTCGGTCGGGCGTGGCGGCGATTGTGTGGTGGGCGGAACCTATACGCGCATGAAGAACACTATCCTTGTATCTTTGCGCATCGTTCAGGCCCCGGATCAGCGTATTATTGCCGCCTATGACTACAACGTGCCCCTGACTGGCGAGATCGACAAGCTCAGTCTGTCCGCCGCCGAACGCCGGAAAAAAGAAACCGCGCTCTTTGGCATGCAGACGCAAAGCCAGATTAATAATCAGTAAGCAAGACAGTCGTTGCGGAGGCGCGAAGGCAATGTCGCCGCGCGATCAAACCTGCACGCCCGGTGTCCGTGCAATATCGCGGTGAATAATTCCCGTGGTGTAACCAAGGCCCTGAAACCATTTCATCAATTGTTCCGATGTGTAAACCGAGCGGTGACGCCCGCCCGTGCATCCAATCGCAATCGTCAGGTAGGATTTCCCCTCATGCGTGTAACGCGGCAGAAGCGGCTGGAGCATGGTTTTAAAGTTATTCAGGAACACTTCGAAATCAGGATCGCCACTGACATAAGCGCCGACATCGGCATCAAGCCCGGTCATCGGCCGCAGGGTTTTGATCCAGTGCGGATTTGAAAGAAACCGCACATCCATAACCAGATCTGCATCGCGCGGCACACCGAAACGGAAACCGAACGACATCACCGTCACGATCAGCCGGTCCGACCGCGCGACCGAAAATTGTTTCTCAAGCAAATGACGCAGATCGTGAATTGAAAGGTCGGTGGTATCAACCACCATATCCGCCCCGGCGCGAAGCGGATGCAGCCATTCCTGTTCTTTCTTGATCCCTGCGGAAATCGGGCGGTCCTTGGCGACGGGATGGCGGCGGCGCGTCTCGGTGAAACGCTTCTGTAGGACCGTATCGTCACAGACCAGGAATACCAGCCGGGCCTTCAGCCTTTCGGTCGTCGTCAGTAAAATATCAGGATCGAATCCGCGTGTCCGTGAATCGATGCCGATCGCAACCGGCATCCCGTCTTTGTGGCTCTCCGCGATCAGCGCATCAAGCAGGACCATTGGAAAGTTATCGAAGACTTCATACCCCATATCCTCCAGCGTTTTGAGGACGGACGACATCCCGGCACCTGAAAGGCCGGTGACGATGACTGGGGTTTTATGATCGGCTGCGTCGATGGTCGTCATGGTGCATCCATCTTATACACGGTTGAGAACGACCGTAAACCGCGCCCCGGCGGTTGTCCCGTCATCATTTTTGAGATTCTCGGCATAGATGACGCCGTTATGGGCGGTCACGATCTGGCGCGCGATGGAAAGGCCAAGGCCCGAATGACTGCCGTAATCCTCATGGCGGGGGCGTTCGGTATAGAAGCGTTCAAAAATCGCCTCCATTTTGTTATCCGGAATTCCCGGTCCGGAATCGGATACGCTTACGGTCACGCGGTCGGCGCTTTGCTCGATATGAATTCTGACCGACCCCTCCGGCTGGCTGAAAGACAGGGCGTTGGTCAGCAAATTATCAAACACCTGCGCCAGGCGGTGTTCGCTCCCCCGCACCAGGATGGCAAGCGGCCCGTCACTGGTCAGGATGATTTTATGTTCGGGCGGTAATTCACCCGGCTTCTGTTCCGTTTTGCTGCGCGCATGCTCCAGCGTAACGCGCCGCGCATCGACCAGCTGCGCCAGAAGCTTGCTGAGGTTTATAACGGCCAGCTCCTCCCGCGACAATTCGGCATCAAGCCGCGAGGCGTTGGAGATATCGCTGATCAAGCGGTTCAGGCGCGTCACATCATGCTGCATGATGTTGAGGAGCCGTTGTAAATCTTCGGGGCGGTCCTTGACGATGGCCGCCGTTTCCACGGCGGAGCGCAGGGAAGTCAGCGGATTTTTAATTTCATGCGATACATCGGCGGCGAAACGCTCGATCGTGTCCATCCGGTCCCATAACGCCCGCGTCATGTCGCGCAGCGCGGCGGACAGCTCGCCGATTTCATCGTCGCGGTGGGTCAAATCGGGAATATCAATCTGGCGGCCATGGCCCATGCGTACGGCTTCCGCCGCGCGTGCCAGTTTCTTCAAGGGCCGCCCGATCACCCCGGCCAGATAGATGGAAAGAAAAATCGTTACCGATAGAGAAGCCAGAAACCCGGTCAGGACGTCAAAACGCATCTGGTCCACGGCGTTCTGAATCTCCTTGCCGTTGCGCGACAGCAGGACGACACCGATCATGCGTCTAGTCTTTTGCACCGGGGCGCTGGCGGTCAGGATGATTTCGCCGCTCTTATCCCGCCAGGCCGTTCCGCTGACCGTGCCTTTGATGGCCAGGGCAGCGTCCGGATAATCATCGATTTTTCCGGAATGGCTTTCCGGATATTTGGGCAGGGTATTCTGCATCGGAATGATGTCCAGCAACGCGCCACCCATAGCGCGGATATCGACATCCAGCCTCTTCCTGAAATCAAACTCGCGTGGCGGGCCCATTACCGGGTTAGGACGCACCAGCTCCTGCGAATCACCGAGTAATTCCCCCTGGTCGCTGAAGAGCCGCGTGCGCGTATCCATCGTTTCGCCAAGGCGGCGCAGCATGCGGCGGGACAATTCGGGGATCAGTGTTTCAATTTCATCCGGCTTGGCGAAAAAGAAAGGCTTGCCCTGGGGCACAGGGCGCACGGCCCCTTCGGCAATCGCCCCGGCGAAAAGCTGCGATTGCAGCATCATGGTCTTCAGTTCGGCGGCGATAAGGCTGTCGCGGTATTGCCCCAGATAAAGAAGTCCCGCCGCCAGAATGATCGGCGCGATCAGGTTGACCGCCAGAATGCGAAGCGTTAAACCCCCGCCAAGGCGGGGGGTTTTGAAAGACAGGGTTTTAAACCCCGCCAGCGTATCATTCTTCTTTGTAACGATATCCAACACCGTAGAGCGTCTCGATCTGGGAGAATTCGTCGTCGATGACGCGGAATTTTTTGCGGATGCGCTTGATATGTGAATCGATGGTCCGGTCGTCGACATAAATGTTTTCGCCGTAAGCCATATCGATCAGCTGGTCACGGTTCTTAACATGTCCGGGACGCTGGGCCAGTGCCTTGACCAGAAGATACTCGGTCACGGTCAGGTCGACCGGTTTATTCTTCCAGGCGCAAAGATGGCGGGAATCGTCGAGGATCAGATTTCCACGTTCCAGGCGGCTTTTTTCATCCGGCACGGCCCCTTGCGCCACTTCCTTGCGCGCGGCATCGCGGCGCAGGATCGAACGGATCCGCTCGATCAGCAGACGCTGAGAAAAAGGCTTGGTGATATAATCGTCGGCACCCATGCGCAGGCCGAGCACTTCATCGATCTCATCATCTTTAGAGGTCAGGAAAATAACCGGCATAGATGATTTTTCACGCAGGCGCGAAAGAACCTCCATCCCGTCCATGCGCGGCATCTTGATGTCCAGAACAGCCAGGTCAGGCGGATTGGCGGTGATGCCCTTCAATCCTTCCTCACCGTCATTATAAGTATTAACAGTGAACCCTTCGGCTTCCAGCGCCATCGAAACCGAGGCCAGGATGTTGCGGTCGTCATCGACCAGAGCGATAGTATTGGCGGCAGCAGGTGTCGCGGTCGTGCTCATATGGTGTGTGTCCCGTGTTAATGAAAACATAGTGTATTCCTCTAGCTTCCACATTCCATCAGAAATGTGAAGGCTTAAAGGCCCGGAAAAGGTAAAGATAGGGCATTATGGGGAATAATCGAGTTGTATATAAGGCTTAACACGGCCCGGAGGCGCAGGTCGGGGTCGTTCCGGCCGATTTATCTTCCTTGTAAGCGATATTCCAGACAGCATCAAAGCGTTTACGCAGGGATTGCGCGCCAGTGATATTCCGGGACGCTGCGGCGCAATTCATGGCAACCGCAATATCCAGCAGATGAAGTTTCTGAACCACGGATTTCCGGGGCCTGTACCCGGTAATATCCTTGTAGCCGTTAAAAATATTGCCGAGCTTCTCCGGCGGCAATCCTGCCATATGAGCAAAATCCTGCTCCGGCAGGGACTGGCCGATCGTCGTCAGGTCAAGAATGCCCATGACGTCGGCGTCTGAATCATAAAGAAAATTACCCGGGCGGAAATCGCCGTGAACATTGACATGCTCCGGCGCGGCTTTTGAAGCTTCGTCCAGGTCGTGGAGGAGCCTTTTTCGCGCGCCGGGTTTCAATAACGTTTTCTCGTTGCCTTTATCGCTGATCATATTAATGCGCAGTCTGAGCAGATTGCCGATCGTCTGTAGACCTTCCACGGCTTTGTCTTTGAGGAAAAGATGAAATTCGCCAAGGGCCATGCCCAGCTTCTTCTGTTCCCCGGCGGTTTCGAATCTGGGGACTTCGCCGCGGATACGGGATTGCTCGATCATGGCCGTATAGGAAATGCCATCAAGGCTGAAGGCGCTCTGGAAAATCGTGGCGGATTTCAGCTGCGGCAGAACGAAATGCCTGTGATTTCCGCCGCTCAGACTGAACAATGCAGATTGTTCCCGGGAATAGGAAGACAGGCTGCGCTTGGTTTCCGCCGATCCATAAATTTTGCGGACGGCATCGGATGTCATGACGATGACACCTTCATTGCCCCGTCCGGTAATATCGGCCGCGCTCACGACCAATTCCGAACAGCAACCCTTAAGGTTTTCGAGAAATTCGTGATTAGGGAAGGCGTGTAACATTATTTCCTGCCTATTAAAATATTATGGAATTTAATACATTTTGAGTGCCTAAAGCAAGCTTATTTTACGCGCGGGCAAGAACCAGCTGGGCCAAGTATAAAGACCCCGTCAACAATATCCGCCCGGGCAGTTTCGTATTGAAAATTTCCAAAAGAGGCGCGGGCCAGTGCTGCGGTGCGGCCTGTGCCATGGGTGCGCCGGCCTCGAGCCAGAATCGCGCCAGATCCTCGGGGGAATGGCCGTTTTCAAGGGTGATGCAGATTACGGCCGAAGTCAGATGCGCCAAAGGACCGGCAAATGACCCTACATCCTTGTGACCCATCATGCCGTGAATAATATAAAGCGGTTTGCCGTCTCCCGCGGCCCAGCGTTTCGCCTGCTCGGCCAGGGCCTCGGCGGCACTATCATTATGTCCTCCGTCCAGCCACAGCTCCCATTCAGGGGAGGGTAACAGGGGCGAGTCAATTTTCTGCAGTCGTGCTGGCCAGAATGCATTTTTAAGGCCTTCCCCGAAAGCGTTTGCCGGAATCGTGAAGCGCGTCTGGGTCAGCAATGTCGCGCAGGCAGTCACGGCATTCCGGATCTGGTGCACGCCGGTCAGGCTGGGTGTGGATAAGTCCTTGAGACTCCTGACTCTCGTATGAACCGAGAATAGGTCATGGCCCGGTTCCGGTGACCCGTCCATGACCCAGCCGTCATTTTCACAGTAAAGCGGCGCATTGAGCACAGCCGCGCGGGCCTTTAACACCGCAATCGCCTCAGGATAAATCTGGTGGGCGACGATGCAGGGTGTATCCGCCTTCATGATCCCGGCTTTCTCACCGGCGATGGAGTCAATCGTATCGCCCAGGAATTCCATATGATCGTAAGACAGTGTGGTGATTACGGTGGCCAGGGGCCTGTCGATAATATTGGTTGAGTCCAGCCGCCCGCCAAGGCCCGTTTCCAGAAGCAGAATATCCGCAGGCACCCGGGCAAACGCGGCGAAGGCGAGGGCGGTGGTAATCTCAAAAAACGTCTGCTCCATTCCTGCATTTTTCTCCATCGTCTCGTCCAGCAGGGTTTCCAGATAGTCATCACTGATCTGCTCCCCTGCCAGAACGATCCGTTCATTAAACTGGACCAGATGGGGCGAGGTATAGACATGAACCTTGTACCCGGCAGCTTCAAGAATCGCGCGCATGAACGCCATCGTCGATCCCTTGCCATTGGTCCCGGCCACATGGATGACGGGGGGAACATGATGATGGGGATTCCCAAGACGCTCCAGCAGGGTGAAGTATTCGGGCCGTATGGTCAGGTCGCTGCGCGCCCCGCGCTTCAGCGTGAAGATATGCCGGAGCTTATCCTCCAGCCTCTTGTTCGTATGAATGGCATCTGAATCGTACATAAGCCGTATCTACAGAACGGGGAGGGGTTTGTCATCCCGAAATATGCGGGCGAAGACCAATTAAAAAATTATGTAACTTTGCCACCGGTCATCATTACCGGAGCAGTAGATTTAAGAAACGGCTTCCCCGTTTAGCGGGTGGCCGTTTTCTTTTTTGTGGGCTCGTTGACATTGGCCGCCGCAACCGGTTTGGTCGCCGTCTTGCCTTTGGCTGTGCTAAGACGCGCCACCGACCGGATTGCCGCAGGGGATGACCGTGTATCGCTTTTTCGGCTGCTGCTGATCGCGGTGACCTTACCGCGGTTGCCGCCGCTCATCGTCCCGGCATCAAAGCCCGGCTTCATGATCAGGGACAGGACGCGGCCGATTGATGCGCGCAGGTCTTTCCGCTGCACCACCATGTCGACCATGCCGTGATCCATCAGGTACTCGGCGGTCTGGAAGTTCGGCGGCAATTCTTCGCGGATGGTCTCCTGGATCACGCGCTTCCCGGCAAACCCGATCATTGCGCCCGGTTCCGCAATATGAATGTCGCCGACCATGGCGAAAGATGCGCTGACGCCGCCTGTTGTCGGATCGGTCAGCAGGACGAGGTAAGGTAGACCCGCCTCCTTCACCATTTCAACCGCGATAATCGTGCGTGGCATCTGCATCAATGAAATGGCGCCTTCCTGCATCCGTGCGCCGCCCGAGGCAGGCACGACAAGGAATGCGGAGTTCGAGGCAATCGCCTCTTCCGCGGCGCGGACGATGCCTTCACCGACAGCGGCGCCCATCGATCCGCCCATGAAATCAAAATCGAAGGCGGCAATCGTGACCGGAATACCGGTGATCTTGCCGGTGGCGACAATGATGCCGTCTTCCCGTTTCACTTTCGCCTGCGATTCTTTCAGGCGGGCAGCATAGCTTTTGCGGTCTTTGAATTTGAGCGGGTCCTGCGGCACTTTGCCGAGGGGAACTTCATCCCACTTGCCGTCGTCGAACAGAACGCGCAGACGCTCCGTCACGCTGATCTTCATGTGATGGCCGCAGTGATAGCAAACATTGAGGTTTGCGGTGAGGTCGCGGTTGAACAGCATGCCATCGCAGGCTGGGCATTTCTGCCAAAGATTGTCAGGAATATCCTTCTGCTCTCCGACGAGCGAACGGATTTTCGGACGAATGATGTTTGTCAGCCAGTTCATGGATCGTACAGACCTCTCATATTAAATGACCCCCGTGTTATCTCGTCTAGGGCCGTGAATGTCAAGGTTTTTAAACCTTACCCATTGATAAATAAGGATATTATTTTAGGCTGGCGAGGATATCCGCCGCCGCCGCCGCCGGGTCCGGCGCACCCGTGATCGGGCGGCCAATCACAAGATGTGTCGCACCGGACATGATCGCTTCATTTGGAGTCATGACACGCTTTTGATCGCCGACGGCGCTGCCCGCAGGGCGGATGCCCGGGACCATCAGAACGAAAGGTTTTGGGAGACTGAGGCGAACCGACTCAACATCGGGTCCGGCACAGACGATGCCCGGCAGCCCCGAGTCATGAACCAGTTTTGCAAGGCTAAGAACCTGCGCCGCCGCCGGAGTCTGCTGGCCGACATCCTGAAGCGCTGAGTCATCGAGTGATGTCAGCACAGTCACAGCCAGGAGCTTAATGCCGCCCGCCGCATCCTGCGCCGCCTTCATCATCTCCATCCCGCCGCTGGCATGAATGGTAATGTAATC
>JAQGJB010000091.1 GCA_028290825.1 Micavibrio sp. | reverse complement strand
TGCGGATTTTACGCGATCGGAAAATTTGTCGGCAAACTCCTTCTCAATCGGGCGGAGCGTGTCACGGATACATGGCGGGAAGTGTTCTCCCTGCATGAGGTGCGGCACCGGTTTCAGCGCCGGATAGGGCTTGATTACGGCGGCGGTGGAAACATCCCGGAGCGGGAAAGGGTCGTCCTGTACTGGATGAACGAGGCCGATGCGCGCCTGACCGGCATTCTCTACGCGTTTGAAAAAGCCGAGAGGGGTGACAAAAGCCAGCTGCAGGCTGTGGCGGATGACCAGACGATGATCAACGCCTTTTACAAGACGCTTAATCAGGATAGAACCAACGTGCCAGAGGCGGCGCGCATGGCCATGCTGGCGTTTCTGGAGCAGAAGAGTTTTCTGGCCGATTACGCGAACAGCACACTGGACTGGATCGACCAGGCCAGAAAGGCTTATGACCCCGAGCAACCCGCGACGACGTTGCTGAGCAGGGAGAAACTGATGAAAATGGGCGAGATCGGCTACGGCAATTATATGACCGATGCCGTCATCGATGCCTTTGACCAGGCTTTCAGCCCGGAAAACTACCAGTCGCTGAAGACGGCGCGCGCCAATAAAGGCGGGCGCGTCTGCAGGCTTTAGCCGCCTTGCCAAACCGGGTCCGCTTTGGCATGATCCCGGCAGATTTCAAACCAGATTGAAGAGGCTTTTAGAATGGACAAGACCAAGAAAATCCGTGTCGTGGTGATTATGCCGGTTGTGATCGTGCTGATCGTCCTGGGGTTGGTTCTGGGCGGCGTTTTGATCATGGGCGCGGTCAAAGCAAAACCGCCTACGGCAACGGCCGCGGCGGTTTCAAGCCCGGTACACGGGTAAATCTAGTTCGTCAGTTTCTGCGTGTTGTCCAGTTTCGGGGCAACAGGGGCAACGGTGTCGCGGACCGGCGTGGCCGCAGCCAGAACCGGGAAAACATTTGCGGCAAGACCCGGATTTGGACCAAAGCTCTGGAGATTGCCGGCTTTGGCATCCCGTTTCAGCTGCGCGAGGCTCGGGTCGATATTATCGTGGGCGGCTTCGAAGGCGATACTCATCGGGGCCTTGCCACCGAGATTGGCAACACCGTCAAAGGTCTGATTTATATTTGCTGTATTTTCGAGCGGCATTCCTGTAGTCCCCCAGTTACTCTTAATTTCTAACGACGGTTACGCAGCGCAACTTTTTGCACGCCGGTGACCTTGTCGCCTTCGGTCAGATAAAAATAGACAACGTCCGAAGCCTGGATGCGCATATGCAGCGCGGCGGGAACGTCGATATAATGGATGCCATTGCGCATATCATGCGGCACGAGATCGAGACGGCCGGAGGATTGATCGTATTCAACCCAGGCGAGGCGGCCGGGCATTGCGCGATCATGGAAGACCCATACCTTGGTCCTGTCGTTGATCAGCACTTCGAACTTCATGACATCGCCAAGCGCTATAAGAAGCGTGTGCGGCACTGTCTGCTGGTTCGTCGCGGCGGCTGTCTGCACGGTATATTCTCCCTCTATGGTTCCATAACTATGACAGGGAATGGTTACTAAAACGTTAGCAAAAATGCGTATAAATGCAGCGTTTTAAGCAATAAAAAACCGCCCGGGAAGGGGCGGTTTTTTTTAATATAAAGCAGCTTAAGCGTTGGACGGAGCGTATTCCAATTCGCGCTGTTTTGGCTTGGGGGCATTGGCAGCAACAACGGTTGCGGCCGGTGCGCCATATTCACGTTCGATCCCGTTGACTGTAACCGGGGCAGCCGAGGCTGTCTGTGCGGGAGCAGGTGTTTCTGCACCGTAGGAGCGTTCAATACCCTTGACCTGAACATCGGCCACTTTTTTGTTTGCCCAGTTGTGATCGTTGTTCACCTTTTTGATAAGATCTTCATAGGCGGCATCGTCTGCAGCTTTCTTCGGGTCGACCGAAGTCTGGATTGCATTTCCATCGATGCTTTTCGCGACTGAGGACGGCTGCGGCGCGACAGGATAGGTGATAACACCATTACCCTGATCGATACCGCCCGCAGGGGCGGCACTGCGCGGTTCAGCGGAGGCTTGCTGGTTCCCGTTGATGCGTACGCCCTGAGCGGTGTAGCGAGCTTCGCCTGAAGGCGCAGAGGCACCAGCAGGGCCATCTATACGAACACCATTGGGTGTGAAGCGCGCATTCGGTCCCATGTTTGAGGACATGTCGGCATAAGCCATCTGGCCCTGCGCCATGTTCCGGTTGTAGCGGGCATTACCGCCGCGACCGCCGCCGCCAAAGAAATTCATGATCATCGGCACGAATGTTTCCCAGAGGAGCTGGCCCAGGACAGCCATAATGCCGACATTCCGTCCGTTTTCGAGCAAGCCCTTGTTTTTGTCAAAGGCACTGAAGGCACCCAGGAGCGCGCCTGGTTTGTGCTTATTCTCTTCGGCAAATTTCTTAAAGTCGAACTCTTCAACTTTATCCTTGGCCTTTTTGAAGGCGCCCTCGCCCTTATCTTTGAGAAATTTTAATTTTTCGTCGGGGTTCATTTTTGCTACGGCTTCTTTTGCCTCGTCGGTCAGTTCCGGCTCGTCGGCTTTTCCGGCTTCGGTCTTTTCGCTTCCGTTTTGTGGGGCCGGGTTTGAGCCAGCAGCCGCTGCCGGTGCTGCCGGTGCCGGTGCGGCTGTTGCAGGACCTGGCGCCCCGGTTTCATCGGGTTTATTCGCTTTATCTCTCGCGAGCTTTTCCTCTGCGGCTTTGCGAACTTTGTTGGCATCGCTTAGTGTTCCAATCAAGCCCATGTCATTACCTTCTTTCTTTTTATCCGTGTCGGTCGTTTTTTTACCGTTAACTTGCTCTTCGTAGGAATCTGTTGCGCCTCTGGCAACGCCGCGCGTGATCTGATCCGCACCTTCAAGTACGGCTCCTGCAACTTTGGGCGCGTCGTCAATCAATTCCTTTGCCTTTTTTTGCGCCCAGCCAAAAGGCAGTACGGATAGGGCGTGCCCTGTTCCCCGGGCTACCGCGCCCAAAGCCGAACCGGCATCGCGTGTTGCGCCAGCAGCACCTGTCATAAGAGCGTTTGAGCTAACATTAGGGTCAGTCGAATTAGAGGCCGAGTAGGCACGAACCCCTGCATCTGCTGCGAAGGCAACCGTTGCAACGGCTGGAACCACACTTGCAACCTTGGCGGTCACAGCAACCGCTCCAATTGCACGGCCAGGCGTATTTCCAATAAAGGAACCTGCGGCATTCGTTGGATAGTGACGCCAATAATCGAGGGGTGCGGCAATTGATTCCTTAACTCTTGAGATCCATCCTTTTACCCCGAGAATACCCGGATTCACAGGGTGGCGATTGTCGTAGTACTGCAGCAGTTTTTCACGCAGTTCCGGCGCTTTTTCTTTCAGGATAGTGCTGTCCTTGATGGCATCGCGCTCAGCTTCAGTAATGCCCCGGTTGCGGGCCTTGGCAACAGCACGGTTGATCCAAGCCTCAGCATTCGGCCCCTGATCAACGAGCGCTTCCAGTTTTCTGTTAAGATTTGTGCCGTTATTGTGCCCGATGTTGCGGGCAGTGATCCAGCCCATTGGTTCTTTCGGAACTGTTGGAGGTACTGCGGCGGCCTTGGCCGCATCAGCGGCAGGATCGGCAGCTTTTGCAGCAGCTCCACTCCTGGGATCAAACGTTTTTTGAATGCCGCTACCGGAAGGTGAGCCGGCTTGGAACTCGAGCGGCTTGCTTTTTTCAAGGGCTGCGGCGTCTGCTGCTTCTTTCGCGCGGCGTTCGGCGAGTTCTTTGAGATATTGCTGGGAGTCTATTTTTGGCTTCGGGGTCGCAGCGGCTGCGCCATTGGCGGTACCGAGCGTCGGCTCGATGCGCTCCGCGCTCTTGGCGGCTTCTGCAGCTTCTTTGGAAATTTGCGCGGCAGATTTCCCAGCGATCTTTACGCCGATCTTGCCCGCTTCTTCTGAGCCCTTAAAAAGGGATTCCCACCATTTCGCCATTACACCAACTCCTTATTTTTTATTTACCCTATTATAGGCCAAATTTAGCCGTAAGTAAACGTTTGTGCAGTTTTCTTGAACGATTTCTCATTGGCCGCTTCCGCATTTGGCGTGGCAACTTTGGTGACGTCCACACCGGCGGGTTTCACCGCACCTGAAAACGCCGTTTGTGATGCGGGTGCGCCTTTAAAGAGTTGCGGATCGAGGGATACCGACAATCTGCTGGACGGAGTCGAGGTCGGCAGTTTGGCCGCAGCCTCTTTAAAATCCTTTTTAGCATCGGTTGCATCAGCATAAGCGCCGCCCAGATAACGACCCCCGTAATAGCCCGCAACACCAACCACAGCACCGACGATCGTGCCGACGAGGGGCGTAACCATTGTGCCCACCGCAGCACCGGCCGCGATCGATGCGCCGAGGCTTAGAGCGGTTCCTGTGCCGGCTTCATAGGCACCTTTGCGGTTGCCGGTATTATAGTTATGAACGGTTTCGTAGGCACCCAGGGCCACGGTTAAAGGAATTGAAAGGCGGCCGAGTACGGCCCCGCCCGTGCGCAGGGTAGAGGTTGCGCCGCTGCGTCCGGCGCTGGCCAAAAGACCGTCGGTAATTACCGTTTTTCCGGCAGAGCCTAAATTGCGGCTGTCGGCGACAAGGTCCCAACCATAGCTGCGGACCTGGCCGGGGATGCCGCCTTTGGCACCCGCGGAATACATGGCGGCGCCATCAAGCGAAACCGCGACTGTGTTCAGGGTGGTGAAGAGGGTTGTGCCGACAAGCTGGCTCTTGGTGCGAATGGCATTGTTTTCTGTCAGATTTTTTTCGATGCTGGAGCGCATGGCGTCGAGCTGTTTCGGACTCAGGGTCTGGCCAGGGTTTTCCTTTTGGAATTCCCTTTTGGCATCCTGCATTGCCTTGTCCAATTCGGTTTTATCAGCCATTCGCCATTACCCTCGCTTTTACGCTTTCAATTCCAGATGGCCTTGTTTTTACGGCCTTTTTTGCTTTTGGATTGATACCCCTATCATATAGAAAAGGGGGGTGTATTTCAATATTTTAATATATGGAAAGTTTCACCCATAACATGCTGATAATAAATATAAATATCGATTCGTTAACGGGCGGTTAATGCGCCGGAAAAGGTTATTTTCGCCCCCTGCGTTGCGAAACGATCTCAATTCGGGGAATCGGCTTAATGGCGGAAATGCCGCATGCCGGTGAAGACCATGGCCAGTCCGGCCTCGTCGGCGGCCCTGATGACGTCGTTGTCCTTGATGGATCCGCCCGGCTGGATGACGGCAGTCGCACCGGCTTTGGCGGCCTCGAGCATGCCATCAGGGAAAGGGAAGAAGGCGTCGTAGGCGACGACAAGTCCGGTTTTCAGGTCGGGGTAGGCTTCGTGCATTTTGGTGGCGGCGATTTTTGAAGAGTCGAGGCGGCTCATCTGGCCCGCGCCAATGCCGACGGTGGCACCGTCTTTGGCATAGACGATGGCGTTCGATTTCACATGCTTGCCGACGCGGAAGGCGAAGAGGAGGTCGTCCAGTTCATCTTCGGTGGGGGCGCGTTTGGTGACGACCTTCAGGTCTGCGCGTTCCACGCGGCCTGTATCGGCGTTCTGGATCAGCATGCCGCCCGCGATGGAGCGAACGGTGAGACGCGGCTGATTGAGGTCGGGGAGTTGCCCGGTGGTGAGGACGCGGATGTTCGGTTTGGTGGCGAGGATGGGCAGGGCATCATCATCGACGGAGGGGGCGATGATGACTTCGCAGAAAACTTTGAGGATGGCGCCGGCGACGTCTTTGTCGAGCGGACGGTTGAGGGCGATGATGCCGCCAAAGGCGGATGTGGTGTCGCAGGCAAAGGCACGCGCATAGGCCGCGAGCATAGTGTTGCCAGTAGCCACGCCACAGGGGTTGGCGTGTTTGATGATGGCGACAGCGGGTTCATCGAATTCGGAGACCAGTTCAAAGGCGGCGTCGGTGTCATTGAGATTGTTGTAGGAGAGTTCTTTCCCCTGAATCTGTTTGGCGTTTGCGACACCGGCGCGGCCGGTCATGTCGCGGTAAAGGGCGGCCATCTGGTGCGGGTTTTCGCCGTAGCGGAGATTTTGCGCGAGGGTTCCGGCCATCGAAATGACGCGCGGGAAAATATCGGCTTCCTTCGTGACCTGGTTGTTGAGCCAGTCGGCGATCATGGAATCATAGTGGGCGGTGAGGGAGAAAGCCTTGGCGGCGAGGGCGCGGCGCAGGGTTTCCGGCACGGTGTTGTTGTTTGCCTTCAATGCTTCGATCACGCGCGGGTAATCGGCGGGGTCGGTGACGATGGTGACGAAGGCATGGTTTTTGGCGGAGGCGCGGATCATGGCGGGGCCGCCGATATCGATGTTTTCAACGCAGTCTTCGTAGGAGCCACCGCTGACGACGGTTTTGGCGAAGGGGTAGAGGTTGACGACGACGAGGTCGATCAGGTTGATGCCGTGGGCCTTCATCGCGTCGGTGTGGTCGGTGACGTCGCGCCGGGCGAGGATGCCGCCGTGCACTTTCGGGTGCAGGGTTTTGACGCGGCCATCCATGATTTCGGGGAAGCCGGTATAGGTGCCGACATCGGTGAGGGTGATGCCTGCATCGCCGAGTGCCTTCGCCGTGCCGCCGGTGGAGAGGATGTCGATGCCGAGGGTCTGGAGTTCTTTGGCGAAATCTTCGAGGCCGGATTTATCGGAAACGGAGAGGAGGGCGCGTGTGACGGACATTGGATTCACCAGGGGCAGAGATGATTGATGCAGGGCAGTATAAGGCGATTCTCGCAGAGGCGTTACCCGGTTTTAGGACTGATATGGCAGGTGAAGATCAGGACACCTTGGGAACGGGCAGGTCGTATTTGCCGTCCTGGCGGCCATAGAAGCCATCGGTACCGTCCAGCGGTTTTAGGGCGGTGAAATCCGGGGCCGGTTTCTCCTCAAGGCCGAGGAGGAGATAGCCGTTTTCGTTCAGGGCCTCGGACAGCTTGCTGAGGATTTTGGTGCGGGTTCGTTCCTCGAACTGGCCCAGGACATTGCGGCAGAGAATGATGTCGAAACCGCCGACCTCGTCGTAGGAATCCAGCAGGTTCATCTGTTCGAAGTTGACGAGGTTACGCACATTGTCTTTCAAACGCCAGCTGTCGTCCAGTTCGTCGAAATGTTTCATCAGGTAAGAGATGGGCAGGCCGCGCTGCACCTCGAATTGCGTGTAATTTCCGGTGCGGGCTTTGCGCAGGGACTCCGCCGACAAATCGGTGGCATGAATTTCAACCTGCCAGCCCTTCAATTTGATCTCATTATCCTTCAGGACCATGGCGACCGAATAAGCTTCCTGACCCGTGGAACACCCCGCACACCAGATGCGTAATTCACGGCGGCGGCCCTTGGCCTTGATGATAGCGGGAAGGATGCGTTCGCCGAGGGCGATAAACGGAGTCATGTCGCGGAAGAAGGAGGTGTCCTTGGCGGTCATGGCCTCGATCACTTCACTGACCAAAGTGTTGTCAGGTATACCGCGCAACGCGAGGGTCATGCCTTCAAGCGTCGGATAGCCCCATTTGCGGGCGATAGGGGTCAGGCGTGAATCGAGAAGGTAGGTTTTCTCCGGCGGCAGAGAGAGGCCGGAGTTACGCTGGAGAAGATCGTGATAAAGTTCGTAGTCATTGATTTTCATGGTGAGCCAGTGTGGCGCATCCCACATTCATACTCAAGGTGAATTTGATATTTCTAATGTGCTTATCAGGCATGGGCTTCGGTCGGAAGCGGGGCGATCAGCCCAATCTGCGCAAATTTCGTCTGCATGATTTCGCTGTCGAAGGGTTTCATGACATATTCGTTCGCGCCCGCGCGAAGGGCGCGCATCAGATGCGGGGTATCGTTTTCCGTGGTGCAAAAGATGACTTTCGGATGATCGCCGCCATCCATCATCCGCAATTTTTCAATGAATTCCAGACCGCTCATCACCGGCATGTTCCAGTCGAGAATAATGGCGTCGGGCATGTTCTGTTCGCAGAGTGCAAACGCCTGATCCCCGTCTTCGGCCTCGGTGCACGCAAAACCCATATTCTGGGCGATGCGGGAGGCGACTTTACGGACAACGCGGCTATCGTCGACGATCAGGCAGGATTTCATGTGTGGCTTTCCTTCGAATACTTAAGGGTATTCTACGGGAAAGGTGGTTAAGCGTTCTTTAAGACGCTAGGCTTTTGTAATTTTAAAGGCAATTTTCCCGGTTTCCTGGGTGACGACGGTGATGGAATGACCGTATTGAGACGCCAGAATGCCGATCACATAGGGGTGCACCAGGCGCGGTTCGACGATGGAAATGTCGATCTTACGCTCCAGCGCCTTGTCGACCTGCGGGCGGACCATGGCGTCGTTACCTTCGGCGGTGACGATGGTATTTTCGCCCTCGCGGGTGACGCGGACCACGCCGCCTTTGGGCAGGGCTTCCTGCGCCAGGATCAGCGTGCACATCAGAAGCTTGCAGAAGCCTTCGACCAGTTCGACACCGGCGTAGAGGGTTTCGGCGTTCCAGTCCTGGGTGATCTTGCCTTCCGGCACGACCAGGTTTTCGAAGACCTTGTGGACTTCGGAGGGTTTCACGGTGACATCGCGGCCACCGGCGCCGTAGGCCAGGCGGAAAGCCTGCAGCCTTGCGCCCGCGCTTTGCGCGCTCATGGAAATCAGGCCGATGGCGTCGGACATATCGCCGCCATCCGCGCCCATGTCTTCCTGCAGGAATTCGACGCCGTTATTAACCGCGCCGACAGGCGAGATCAGATCGTGGCAGATACGGGACGCCATGATTTCGAGAACGGTGGAGTCGATGGTTTGTTTTTCCATGAGGGTCCCTGATGCTTAATGGTTGGATTGTTCGAAGACGACGTCATAGCCGATTTTGGCGACCTCATTCTTCACCATTGTTTTGAGACGTTCAAGTCCTTCTTCATCCTGTGCCTCGGCACGGGTTACCAGAACGTTCTGGGTGTTGGAGGCACGCAGCAGCCACCAACCATCAGGGGTCTTGACGCGCGCGCCGTCGATATCATTGACGGTGATGGATGTGTCGCTTGCAGCCTGAGCTTTCACGGAGGCGACGACTTTGGCGACAGATGCGAATTTGGTCGCTTCATCGACTTCAAAACGGATTTCCGGAGTGTTGACGATGTGCGGGAGGTTTTCGGTGAGGGCCGAAACCGTACCGCCGGATTCAATAACGGCGTCAATCAGGCGGACCGAGCAATAAATGCCGTCGTCAAAGCCGTACCAGCCGTCACCAAAGAAGATGTGGCCGGAAAGTTCACCCGCAAGCGGCGCCTTCAGTTCGTACATTTTGGCCTTGATCAGGGAGTGGCCTGTCTTCCACATCAGCGGCTTGCCGCCCATTTTTTCAATTTCGTCATACATGACCTGGGAGCATTTGACATCCCCGATGATGGTCGCGCCGGGATGGCGTTTCAGGACGTCGCGGGCATAGATGGTGATGAGGTTGTCACAGCGGAGAACTTCACCCTTTTCATCGACAGCACCGACGCGGTCGGCGTCGCCATCAAAAGCAAGGCCGAGGTCGCATTTCTGTTCTTTGACGACTTTGATGAGATCAACAAGGTTGGCATCAACGGTCGGGTCCGGGTGATGGTTCGGGAAGGTGCCATCGATTTCATCGAACATGAGGATGTGTGTGCCGGGCAGCTTTTTGGTGAGGCGGCGAACGATTTCACCGGCCGCGCCATTGCCGCAATCCCAGGCAATTTTTATTTCCTTGCCCGCGACGAGTTTGGTGTCGCGCATCAGGCGGTCGACATACTGATCCTGGATATCGACATCGGTTACCGAGCCTGTACCGGATTCAAAATCACCAACGGCGGCGAGTTTGCCAATTTCCTGGACCGCGTCGCCATAGACAGGGCCGGATTGCAAAGCCATTTTGAAGCCGTTGTAGTCGGCAGGGTTGTGGGAGCCGGTGATCATCAGGCCGGCTTCGGTACCGCGATCCTTGACCGCGAAATAGAGCATGGGCGTCGGGCCGAGGCCAATGCGGGTGACGTCGATACCGACATCCATCAACCCTTGGGTCATCGCCTTTTGCAGGCCTTCACTGGAGGCGCGTCCATCATAGCCGAGACAGATGCGGTTACCGCCCATTTTACGGCGCACATAGGTTCCATAGGCGCAGCCCAGGGCATAAGCGTCGGCATCGGACAGATTCTTGCCGATCTGGCCGCGGATATCGTATTCGCGCAGGATTTCAGGATTGAAGGTATAGGGGGCTGGTTTCATGTCTTTTGCTTTGGTTGAGGTTTGCATAGCAGGCTCCTTAATCATGATGGCGCGGTTGCCGTGTATGTTAACGCCGTACACCGGGTTCGGTTCCGGCAGATTGACCGGATTGTTTACGCGTTCCCTAGGGTTCGGAGGGGTTTTTAGCAGGTCTTGCGCAGAAAGGCGATTCAAGACAAAATTATTTGACATATTTATCAGGTGATGGGATTATCGCCTTAACGATCGTTCAGACATTTAATGGGAGAGATGTAATGAGCCGCAAATCATATGAAGCCTTTCTGGATGCCCCAATGAACCCCGAGCTTGTCCGGTCCGGTGATGAACTGGCGATGCAGCGCGCGACGCTCGAGCAGGCGAAGACATATATCGATGCCGTCGGCTATGGCCTTCCCTGGCTGATGGGCGATGCGGTGGCTGCGTTCAACGCGGCGGAGCGGAATGTCCTTGAAATCGATTCATTGCTTGCCTCGCCACGCGCCCGCAGCCTGCGTGACGAGTTTGGCCTGAGCGATGTTCAGGACGCGTTTGCAGAGAGGATGGCAGATCTTGTGATAGCCGTTGCGAAGCACGGACCGGGATATCATTACTGACCCGGTAGAGTAAGCCGGTAATTTCAAACGAAGTCTTTTACCTTATCGCCGCTTTCCGGATCGCGCGGGCGCCGCAGGCCGAAGTTTTCAAGCAGGCGGAACGTTTACACGGTATTATTTTTAAGGTCTGGATAATGAACAGGGATATAAAAACAATTTACACGGCAGTGACATCGGCCTTTCTTGTTGCGGGGGCGGCTTTGCTTGGCGGGTGTGATGCTGAAGGGCAGGATGGCGTTCCCCCGCCCTTTGCATCAAAGGCAAAGGTAGCATCAAAGATGGTGGACCGTGAATTTGACGTGCAGAAAAAATTCGATGCCGTCACCAAACGTTACGAGAAGGCGCTGGACGAATTCACCGCCATTGAAATCAATATGCGCATGATGCCGGTTTCAGCAATACAGCCGGATGCGCCGCGTCTTTCGCGGAAAAATGTTTATGAATCCTTTCTTATGGCCGGGGCAAACGGCGTTCGTCTGGCTGAGGTTTATGTACAGGGCAGAACAAGGTATCCTTCCTGCGGTTACCTGGTCGAACGTCTCGGCAATAATACGGACCCAGGTGAGGCGGCAGTTGAAGCTGCTTGCATCCGCAGGAATTTGAAGTGATGCGCGAGAGCGAAAACGAAATTCGTGGATTGTATGGCCGTGTGAGCCGCAGCATGGAAATGCCGTTTAACGAGCGCATCAATTATGACGGGGCGTTTCAGGAGCTTGACGCACAGCTGGACGGGCATTTTTTGTTGATGAAAAAAGTCAAAGACGAGATCGAGCCGAAGACCAATGCGTATTTCGCGCGGATGCAGCAGACCAGGCTGCTTTTGGAGGCAAATGCCAGGAACTGCGGCCGCGAGATGCGTCTGCCCTGAGTTCAATGATTGAAAAGCATTTCGTGCTGGTCAGGGATGGCGTGACGTCAGATGTCTTGCCAGGCTTATGAGGTGGCGGGCTTCAGGGTCGAGATTGTGGGTAGCAAGGGCGTTATCAGGCCCAGCAGTCAGTTTCCACAGGATGGTTGTCATCTTTGCACCATGACCGGATTTGATACCGCTTCCGCTGTCTTCAATAACAAGGCAGTTTTCAGGCAGGAACATTCCGGCATTACCGTTGAAGCACATCGTCAGCATTCTGCCGTGGCCGGTGTTGTAAGGTTCGGGGTGTGGTTTAGTGTTAATGACGTCACCGGCGTTCAGCGCGAAGACGACCCGGTCATGAATGCCGGCGATTTGCAGATTGGTTTCAACCTGGCGTTTGACGCCGCTTGAAACGGCGGCCTGCGGAATACCGGCTGCGGCAAAAATATTGAAGGCTTCGATGGCACCGGGGCGGGCCTGCAGTTCATGCGCATGGGCGACGTAATAATCTTCACATTCCTGAAGGAAGTTTTCCAGCGGCGGGAAGGCCGGATTAATTTTTTGAAGTTCCTGGTGAATGCGGTGGTCGCCAATGCCGTGCCAGGATTTCCACATGGCATCCGTAACGGTCACGCCATGGGCCTGGGCCGTGACGCGGACTTTGCGTTCATGGAGTTCTTCACTGAGAACCTGAACACCGTCTAAATCCCAAAATACCGCCTGAAGCTTTTGCACGCGAATAATTTTATGGAAAAAACTTATTGAAGTCAAGCTTTTGCGTTTCTGCCGCCATCCCTTATGATCCGACCTATGACACAAACAGCAAAAAAAGAAAAAATCATGAAACAGGCAGAGAAGATTGCGGCCCTCCGGGACGTATTAAAGGCGCAGAAGGTTGATGGATTTCTGGTGCCGCGGGCGGATGAATATCAGAATGAATATGTGCCGGAACGGGCGGAGCGCCTGTTGTGGCTGACCGGGTTTACGGGGTCGGCGGGGAATGCCGTGGTGCTGGCCGATAAAGCGATGGTGCAGAGTGACAGCCGTTATGAGCTGCAGATCGAGAAGCAGGTGGATGCGGCGATTTATACGACAACGATGAACACCGATGTTTCGCTCGGCGCGTGGATTGCTGGGAATGCCAAGTCTGGCCAGGTGATCGGGTATGATCCGAAGGTGCATACGCCGGGGCAGATCAGGGCGCTGGACGCGGATCTGAAAGGGTCGGGGATTATACTGAAGGCGTTGTCGTTTAATCCGCTGGATTCAGTGTGGGCGGATCAGCCGTCACCGCCGATGGGTAAAATTGAGATTTTCCCTGACTATATCGCCGGGCGTAGTGCGCGGGACAAGCGCGAGGAGATTGCTGCAAAGGTGGTGAAAGAGGGCGCGGTTGCGACCGTGCTGACGCTGCCGGATTCAATTGCGTGGCTGCTGAACATTCGCGGGACCGATGTGCCGCATACGCCGCTACCGCTGTCGCAGGCGATTGTCGGGGCGGACGGGATGGTGACGCTGTTTATCTACGGTCAAAAGGTGCCGGAGGATGTGCATGCCCATCTGGGGAACCATGTGACTCTGGCGGAGCCGGGAACATTGGAAGATGCGCTGAAGACGCTTGGGACGCAATCGAAGGCGGCGGGTAAGCCAGTACTCTTTGATGAGGCGCGGTCGTCGATCTGGGCGCGGCAATGCATCGAGGCGGGCGGGGGAACGACCAGGAATGCGGAAGATCTTTGCATTCTTCCCAAGGCGTGCAAGACGCCGGAGGAACAGGACGGCATTCGCAATGCACATTTCCGCGACGGTGTCGCTGTTACCAAGTTTCTGGCATGGCTGGACCGTGAGGGGACGACGCAGACTCTTACCGAGCTGGATATTGCCGACAGGCTGGAGGATTTCCGCCGTGTCGATCCGACCTACCGCGATTCATCGTTCGATACGATTTCCGGATGGAATGCGAACGGGGCGATTGTGCATTACCGTGCGACCGAGGCCGATCATGCGACAATCGAGCCCCCGGGGATGCTGCTGCTTGACAGCGGCGGGCAGTATGCGAACGGGACAACGGATATTACGCGCACCATTGCCATCGGCAAACCGACGGCAGAGATAAAGACGGCATTTACGCTGGTTCTCAAAGGGCATATCGGGATTGCCGATCTGACCTTCCCGGAAGGAACAAAGGGCGCGGATATCGACATTGTCGCACGGATGGCGATGTGGAAGCATAAATTCAATTACGGCCATGGGACGGGGCACGGCGTCGGATGTTATCTGTCCGTGCATGAAGAAGGTGGCGGAATTTCCTCGCGCGCGATGCGCCCGTACAAACCCGGCATGGTGATTTCGAACGAGCCGGGATATTACAAAACCGGGGCATTCGGCATCCGTATTGAAAACCTGGTCCTGGTGCGGGAAGCGGGATTGATGGAAGACGGCAAGAAGGCGTTGGTGTTTGAGACCCTGACCGTGGTGCCATTCGACAAAACCCTGATCGACGCCAAAATGCTGAACGCCGATGAAATCAGATGGCTGAACGATTATCATGCACGTGTCGCGAAACTGCTGATGCCTTATATGAGTCCAGACGAACAGGCGTGGTTGCAGGAGGCCACGTCGCCTCTAAAAAAGACTAGGGCCGCGGGGCCGGCCTCAAAGCAAAGCCCGCGGCTTTCACCGACGAAATCGTCACCAAAAATCCCGTCGCCCTGAGTATTGTCAAAAACCGAGTCTCAGAAGGTTTGAATTCAGTATGGCGGCGGTCTGGGCCGCCAGTACCGGGGCCATGGTTTTATCCTGCAGCAGGTCGTTGCGGTATTCGATCATCAGGCAGGGGATACCCCGGTCGTCACCATGGCGGTTGAAAGTTGCGCTGACGCGCCTGCGCCCGTCGAAAGGTTTGTTGTCGCCAACTTTGTATCCTGCCTGCCTGAAGTCATTGAGGGCCGGATCGGCCAGACGGCGATCAGTATTCGAAACGATGCAGATTTCTTCGGCCCGCGCAGTTTTCCCGAGAGTGGGCGTGTAACTGTGCAGTGTTACGACCGCGGAAGGCGTTCCGGCGGCGGCGCGGCGGTCCAGCCAGTCGCGTATATGGTCATGGAACGGATCGTAGAATTCCTGACGCCGGAGATCGCGGGCATGCGCGGTCAGGTTGGAATTCCCCGGTACTGGTTTGTTTTCGCAATTGGCGGGTATCAGATCGGGGGCATCGGGAAAACGATTGAGGTCGATAATCAGCCGTGAATAATTGGCGCAGATTGCCGATACATCCATTGTCGCGGCAAGTGTTTCCGTCAGGGTTCTGGCGCCAAGGTCGATTGCGGCGTGGGTGTTCATATCGCCGGGATCTAGGCCGAGAAGGCGGAAGGATTGCGGCATGGCGTTTCCGCCATGTTCGCAAATCAGCAGGATGTTACCCCGACCGCCCTGATAAAAATCGAACAGGGGCGGATCAACGGCGTTGAGGGGCGGGATTTGGGTCATCGTTGCCCGTTGGCAACCATACGAGGATGCAAAATGCGGTTCCAGAGGCTGTTCCGCGCCTTGACCTTTTCCAGGCCGATTTTCAGGACTTCTTCAGCCACGTTCACATTGCAATAGGTTTCAAGACCTTTAAAGCCTGGAGAGGAATTGGCTTCGCACACTTCGTAGTTACCTTCGTTGAACAGAAGGTCAATGCCCGCCATGTCAAGGCCGAGCGTCTGGGCGACACCAAGAGCCAGCGTGCTGATTTCATTATCGACGGGATAGGGAGCACCCGATCCGCCGAGAGAGATGTTGGATTTGAAATTGCCGTCTGCAGCCTTGCGTTCCATACAGGCGACGACTTTTTTGCCGGCGACGAAGACGCGCAGATCGCGGCCATGACTTTTGGAGATATATTCCTGGAACAGGAAGTGGATGTTCGGGTTCGCACCGGCGAGGAGGTCGGTGACGTCTTTAAACTGTTCCTTGGTTTTTGACAGGAAAACGCCGCCGCCGCGCGTACCGCGCAGGGTTTTAATGACAAGCGGGAAGCCGAGTTTTTCCTCGATCAACGGCACATCGACCGGGAACTTGCCGAGGATGGTGCGCGGGATTGGGAAGCCCTTCGCGGCCAGACGTTGACCGGTCTGGATTTTATCGGCGACCGTTTCGATCGTCATGGACGAGTTGATCATCGGAACCTGGAGCGATTCATAAAAGCGCAGAATAGAGAAGCCGACATAATCGGTTTCCGCGCCGGTGCGTGGAATGATCAGATCGGGCGTGTCGATGTGTTCGCCCTTATAAATTGCGCGCCATTCGTCGGTGGCGTCGATAACGAGATCGAAATCCTCGGGGCTGAGGATATCGAGGTCGTGGCCCATTTTCTTCGCCTCTTCCTGCAGGCGCAGGCATTCGTAATATTCGGGATAGTCCGGTGACATTTCGCCGTGGAAGAGAACCCAGATTTTCATGATATTTTGCCCCTCGTGTGTTTTTGTAAGTCTCTAATATAACGCAGAAACGGGGTGGATAGTTCCAAAAGCAGCCTCATAAACTTTTTCATATATTGTCCAAGTAATCCGGGACAATAAAAAACCCCGGACGATGCCGGGGCTTTTCTAATTCTGCAGATACGCTCAGATACCGGGACGCGGCTGGATGGCGAAGCCGTCAGCTTCTTTAGCGATGATCGTTTCTGTGCTCATCGGGGCGAGGATGGCTTCGGCGCTGCCGACTTTATTAAATGATGCTTTCATTTGTGATTCTCCTCTGGTTAAGAGTGAATATAGATTTTTATCCTGCGAAGTCAAAAACCCCGACAAAGCCGGGGTTTTCAAAGGGATTATAAGG
>JAQGJB010000076.1 GCA_028290825.1 Micavibrio sp. | reverse complement strand
AGAAAGGGTCGAATTTTGCAAGTGGGAGGCATTTCGATGAGTTGGACAGACGAGCGCGTAGCGCTGTTAAAAAAGCTGTGGGGCGAGGGGAAGTCCGCAGCAGAGATTGCCAAGATGCTTGGCGGAGGACTAACCCGTAACGCCGTTATCGGTAAAGCCCATCGCCTGAAACTTTCGAACCGCGTATCCCCGATCCAGCAAAACAACAAAAAGGCCGCGGCACCCGTCGCCAAGATTGTTGAAGAGAAAAAATCAGCCCCCGTGCCAATCGCCAAGACCGTCAAGAAATCGACCGGCGGCGTGAAGATGGTCAATCTGAAAGAACGCCAGTGCCGTTGGCCGCATGGTGATCCGCAGGATGCAGACTTCCATATGTGCGGTGACGAGATTGTCCCCGGTCTGCCCTACTGCCCCGACCATGCCAAAATGGCCTATCAGGCGCCGAGCCGCTCCCGTGTGCTCGATCCCAAAGAATTCGAACGTGAACGTCCCAACAGCCATGATTTTTCTGATGAAGAGCTGAAAGAAGCAGTCGTCGCTGCGGGCTAATCCCTAACGTTCTCAACACGTTACTAACAGTCATCCAAGCCTTGGGCCGTTTCAGCCGTCAGATCTGTGAGTTTCACGATCTATCGGTTGAAACGGCCTTTTCTCATGCTTAATTAATATTATGTAAATATTTCTGGACAGATTGGTAATTTGCGGCTTAGCATCACTCAAACGATATAAACGTTATAAAAAATGAGGTGTGTTATGGCCGGACCTGAATTGTATCAAGATGACATTCGAGACGAAGCCGTCCAGCGGCTGGAATACATCAATCTCATTATTATGACGGCTGCGTCTGACCCGAGCAGCCTTCCCTACCGAATGGCTCATCCGGAGTCCGACCAGCGTCTTTTTTCACAGCATCTCGGATCGCTGGCCTGCCTGATGCAGGTTCATCTGCAGGATATGGCGAAAACGCTGCTGGGCAGCGAAACGGGCTATGGCCGGATCGATGATTATAAAAGCCTGATTGCGGATACGGAAAGGCGGGTCATCGCTGGAGGCAATGCGAGGGCGATCATCCATCAGCATATCCGCAATCTTTTTGCCTTCGATGTTCCGTTCCGCAACGATGCCAATGGCGGGGTAGGGACTTATTTCGAAAGCCAGGTGTCGTCCTATCACCTTGCCGTGACTTGGCTGATGGATACGCTGGCGCGACTGGATTGCGGGCAGACTTTACCTCAAATTCTTGGCACGGCGCAAAACAGCGAGGTGTGCACAAAATTATGTTTCGCCCGCACAATCAATTCCATGCAGATGTGGCAGAGGGATCTGCGCCTGATCATGCCAGGCACCGCATCGACAATGTAATTTATGATTATCAGGTGGTGATTTCGATCGTGACGGCTTCTCGGCCCTTGGGGACAGAGCGAACCTTCATGATGACCCGCTGACCAGCCTCCAGAGCTTCGATGCCGCAGAGATCGAGGCAGGCCTTGTGAACGAAAACATCCTTGCCGCAATCCTCAGGCACGATAAAGCCGAAGCCCTTGTCAAGCTTGTACCATTTTACAGCGCCTGACATCTGACGGATGGTTGCATTGTCGTTCATGTCGGCTTTTTCCGCGATCATGCTATAGGCGGTCTGCGGGACTATGCCATGACTCAGGACCTCGCATACTTCCGTAACCATTGCCCCCTTAGGACCGCGGTCAATGCAGCACAATACATCCGCACCCTCGCCAAGCGTGGTGACGCCGGCGCGCTGTAAAGTGGTGACATGCAGGAAGGCGTCAATGTCCTCCCCGTCGGGGACGACGAAGCCGAAGCCCTTTGGTCCGTTAAACCATTTGAGTTTTGCGCGGACAGGAGCGTCTTCCTGCTCTGGCATTTTGATTGCATCATTCATAATAGATAGCCGCTTATAATTTTACACACCGAATATAGGAAGGATCATGCATATTCCCCGCAAATAAATCCAGATTTTTTTCAATCGGCGCTGAAGTTTAGAAAGAACTGATATATATTGATCAAAACGTGCTTCGGCTTCACTGTATTACTACGCTGGGCCATGGACAAATAAACATTACCGATTACACTTCCCCTTGCCGCACAAGGGTTTCTTGTGCATCGCACATTAGCTAATTGACATGAAAGGTTTCGCAGAATGGTAACGGCCCCCGCGCATACACCCTGGACCAGCGTTTACCCGGCCTACGTGAAGTGGGACAGCGAGATTCCTGTCTGCCCGGTTTCCGACCTGATGGACCGGACCGTCCGTGAATTCGGGCACAGCCCGGGGTTCGACTTCCTGGGCAAGAAACTTACATGGGGAGAAATGGGCGACCAGATCAACCATATGTCGTGCGGACTGCAGAAGCTGGGTGTCGGAAAGGGTGTGAAGGTCGGGCTTTTTCTACCCAACTGCCCGCTTTTCGTTATTACCTATTACGCGGTTTTGAAGGTCGGCGGCACGGTCGTCAATTTTAACCCGCTTTATTCAACCAAGGAAATCGCTCACCAGATCGCCGACAGCGAGGCCGATTTCATGGTCACGGTGGACGTCGCCATGCTGTGCCAGAAGATGCTCGAGGTTCTGCCCGGCAGCCGCGTGAAAAAAATCATCGTCGGCAATTTTGCGAAGATGCTGCCTTTTCCGAAAAGCCTCCTTTATCCGATTGTAAAAATGAAGGATGTTGCCCGGTTGCCGAAATCGGATCAGATCGTACACCTTGACGATTTAATGGATAATGACGGCAGGCCGAAGCCTGTTGCGATCGATGCGCTGAACGATATCGCTGTCTTGCAATACACAGGCGGAACCACGGGTGTGCCAAAAGCGGCGATGTTGACCCATGCCAATGTGGTCGCGAATGTGACGCAGTGTTACCTTTATCTGAATTACACCGAGAAAGGGAAATACCGCATGCTCGGCGTGCTGCCCTTCTTCCATGTCTTTGCGATGACCGGGGTGATGAACCTCAGCGTTCTCGGCGCATTTGAAATTATCGCCCTGCCGCGCTTCGATCTGGACCAGACCCTGAAACTGATCGACAAGAAAAAGCCGCATATTTTTCCGGCGGTTCCGGCGATTTATAACGCCATCAACCATCATAAGA
>JAQGJB010000088.1 GCA_028290825.1 Micavibrio sp. | reverse complement strand
CCGCCTTCTACTTGAAGGCGGGCCTCCGGCGCAACGACGCCGCTGCCATTATAGGTCAGACTTGGCGAAATAAGTATATTTCCGCTCGCTGTAAGATTGCTGTAAACATCTGTCTGTCCGGTCTTCTGTACCCAACTGCCTTGTTCGAGAGTTGCTGTAGAAAGAATATAATCATCATAGTGATTTGCATCCAATGGGGTCGAACGCCCGCCGCTGCCATCAGAAGCCTTATTGCTATTATAAATCGGCGTGTTACGACAGTTAATATCATCCTTCGCCTGGGGTGCTGTCAAAGGTGTACAGGGGACCGTTTGAATCCCTGTAAGGCTAAAGGCACCTTTTCGGTCCGCGCCATGACTTATTATAACAAAATGTTTGGCATGTGCTTTTGGCATTGGTGCGACCCAGCATTTCTTTAATTGTCCTACGTGCGGATCACCAAAAACTGCATCAGTGCAGGGCGTGCTGGTCATGTTTTGCTTAATAAAATATTTCGTAGAATCTGTAATGCTGGTTCCGTACAGGACCTGCTGGTTTCCTGTAAAGTTACAGTTCGAATTTTGGTTTGAGCAAAACTGCCAGTCCGGTTTCGTCTGAGAATCTTCATCGTTACCGTCCTTATCAACAACCTGCAATATGCCGTCATCATTGCTGAAAGTGTAAGTCGGGGGTGCTTTGGTCATCAATTCCGTAACAGCGTATTTAAATCTGTTTTTATAGCCGTCATAGGTGTTCTTAAGGGGTAATCCCAGGGTTGCATAAGGGACTGTCCCGATAAGAACGGTGGTTTGCCCATGGGCACCTGTCCAGGTAGTAGTCGACCGACAGACGCCAGTACTGGCAAGGGAACATGTCCCAACGCCACCAACGGCAACTTCAACGCCGTCTCCGGCAGCACCAGATGCAAGGCTTGGGTTGGCTGGAAGGGGGTAATGCCCGTATCGTGTAGCATATTTAGCCAGAGCAGACTGTACAGCCGAGGCATTATCTGACGTTTCTTTGGTAATCGTTTTTAATTTCCAGGCCTGATAGGTCTGTAGATAAGGAACGGCGAGAAGCCCAATGATAATCATGCCAATGGCAATCTCAATCAGAGTGAACCCCTTTTCCCGTGCATGACCGGAACTATCCCTAAAAACGCCCTGCATACGTCCTTGCCCCATTAAATACAGACTTGTACAGATTAATAGTAACTCAAAAGATTAAAAATTAGTTTTATTTTTAGGAGATTTTTCCAGTCTTTACAGTGATTAAGGGTCTTTTCACATCAGTGGGACATGATATAGTCCGTAGGAAAAGGGTAATCTTTTCATAACGTTATCATTTTGTCAGCGCAGAGGCCCAAGAACATGCCTGTTTCAGCCCTAAATCTTCAATCTCTCCTCACCGGTACCAACGCCGATTACATTGCCCACCTTTACACGCGCTACCTTCAGAACAAGGCCAGCGTGGACCCGAGCTGGCAGTCGTTTTTTGACGAGTTGAAGGACAATGAACTGGCGCTGCTCCAGGACCTGGCCGGTGCAAGCTGGACCCCTGCAAACCAGAATGCGGGGTATCGGCCGGTGGACGGGTTCGACCTGGTCGACAATACGGTCAAGGACGCGAAACCGGCAAAGGGGCCGTCGGCGGGCGTGAGCGACAAGGATATTCGCACCGCGGCGCTGGACTCGGTTCGCGCGCTGCAACTGATTGAGGCTTACCGTGAACGCGGGCATCTGCTGGCGTCGCTCGACCCTCTGCAACTGAAAGAACGCGGCATCCATCCGGAACTTGACCCCGGCCATTACGGGTTCAGCGATAGTGATTTCGACCGCACCATCTATATTAACGGCGTCCTGGGGATAGAAACGGCGACACTCCGCACCATCATCCAGGTCCTGCGCAATACGTATTGCACGGCTATCGGCTATGAATACATGCACATTTCCAACCCGACCGAAAAGGCCTGGATCCGAGAGAAGATCGAAGGAACCCAGGGCGCGCTGGATACCAACGAAAAACGCGCGATTTTACAGCGTTTAACGGCGGCCGAGTCGTTCGAGAAATTTCTCAACGTCAAATACACCGGCACTAAACGTTTCGGTCTGGACGGCGGCGAAGCATTGATCCCGTCGATTGAGGAAATTATCGCCCACGGCGCAAAGATGGGCCTTGAGGAAGTGATTTTCGGTATGGCCCACCGTGGCCGCCTAAACGTCCTTACCAATGTGCTGGGCAAGCCTTTTACGGCATTGTTCTCCGAGTTCCAGGGTAATCCGCCGAACCCGGATGATGTCCAGGGATCGGGCGATGTGAAATATCACCTCGGCACTTCGACCGACCGTGTATTTGACGGTAAGACTGTTCATCTCTCGCTTACGCCGAACCCGTCACACCTCGAGATCGTCAACCCGGTTGTGGTCGGGAAGGTCCGTGCGAAACAGGAACAGCGCCGCGATGACAAGCGCGTGAAAGTCATGCCGATTCTTCTGCACGGCGATGCCGCCGTTGCGGGGCAGGGCGTCGTGCCGGAAACATTGATGATGTCGGGCCTGCCGGGTTATAAAGTCGGCGGCACCATGCATATTGTCATCAACAACCAGATCGGCTTCACCACACTTCCGCAATACAGCCGTTCAGGGCCCTATTGCACGGATGTGGCGAAAATGGTTGACGCGCCGATTTTCCACGTCAACGGCGACGATCCGGAAGCAGTCATCCGCGTTTCGCGCATCGCTATCGAATACCGCCAGATGTTCGGTAAGGATGTCTTTGTCGATATCATCTGCTATCGCCGCAACGGCCACAATGAAGGTGACGAACCGGCATTCACCCAGCCGATCATGTACAAATCGATCCGCGGCCATGAATCGACCCGCAGCATTTATGCCAAGCGCCTGATCGCGGAAAAGACGATCACAGAAGAAGAATCACAGGCGATTACTGACGAATTCGTCCGTTATTTGGAAACCGCGTTCGAAGCCACTACCAGCTATAAGCCCAACAAGGCCGACATGCTGGAAGGTGCCTGGACAGGGATGAAAATCGCCTATGGCGACGAACGCCGCGGCACCACCGCAATCAGCGAAGCCACCGCCCAGCAGATCGGTGCGGCTATCACCAGCACTCCGGACGATTTTAACCTGAATCCGAAAATCGCGCGCCAGATGGAAGCAAAAGCCGACATGTTCGCTACAGGGCAGGGCTTTGACTGGGCGACGGCGGAGGCGCTCGCTTTCGGTTCGCTCTCGGTCGAGGGTTTCCCGGTTCGCCTCTCCGGTCAGGATGTTGGACGCGGCACGTTCTCTCAACGCCATGCGATCGTCTATGATCAGGAAAGCGAGAAGAAATACATTCCGCTGCAGCATATCGAAGACCGTCAGGCCCGCATCGAAATCTGCGACAGCCCCCTCTCGGAAGAGGCAGTGCTGGGCTTCGAATACGGCTACACCCTGTCGGAACCAAAGGCTCTGGTGATGTGGGAAGCACAGTTCGGTGACTTCGCCAACGGTGCGCAGGTCGTGTTCGACCAGTTCATCGCCTCTGCGGAAACCAAATGGCTGCGCATGTCGGGACTTGTCATGTTGCTGCCGCACGGGATGGAAGGGCAGGGGCCTGAACATTCCTCCGCCCGCCTCGAACGCTTCCTGCAAATGAGCGCTGAGGATAACTGGCAGATTTGCAATATCACGACACCTGCGAACTATTTCCATGCGCTGCGGCGTCAGCTTCACCGCGACTTCCGCAAGCCTTTGGCGATCATGACACCGAAGTCGCTGCTGCGTCATAAGCTGGCTGTTTCTCCGCTGAATATGATGACGGGTCAGTCGACCTTCCACCGCGTCCTCTGGGACGATGCGAAGGATACTCTGAAATCGGGCAAAGACATCAAACGCGTCATTATCTGCTCGGGCAAGGTTTACTACGATCTGTTTGATGAGCGTGAGAAGCGCGGCCTGAAAGATGTTATGATTCTGCGCCTTGAACAAATCTATCCGTTCCCGGCAAAGGCTCTTGCCGCCGAATTGGCGCAATATCCGAATGCTGACATCATCTGGTGCCAGGAAGAACCGTATAACCAGGGTTCCTGGTCATTCGTCGACCGCCTGATCGAAGATGTTCTGACAGGTATCAAACACAAAGCTGCCCGTCCGCGATATGTCGGACGCATCGCTGCTGCGGCCCCGGCCACTGGCCTTGCCAAACGCCACGCGGCGGAACAGGCGAAACTGGTTGATGCGGCGCTGAAGGTTTAAGGAATTACAAATTAAATAAAAAAGCCGGTGCGATGTCACCGGCTTTTTTATAAGGCCTTCATCAAATAAAACAGTGTGCGGTAACAGGCGTTTTTAGATCCAGCGCGACAAGGTCAGCGGGCATTTTTTCAACCGATCAAGTAGAGCATCCTCGCGCGCCTGGTAAGCAGTTTTCTGATCGCCGGTAAAGCAATAGCTATGAAATTCGATCATCATATAATCGACCTCAGCAATCGCATCGCGGGCGAACATATCCTCGAGAACATCATACTCTGCGCCTTCGATATCCATTTTTAACGCAACAAAGGCGTTCTGGTTCGCACCGGTCAGTTGTTTGATCCAGTTTGAAAAATCAACTGTCTTGACGAGGGTCGGCTTGGTAAAATCGGTCTGGTGTGAATCCTTGCCGACGACCATGGTTGACCCTTCCTGGATATGTGTGCCGCTTTCGGCGCCGGCAAGGAAGAAAGATGTTTCACCGTCGCGCGTAGAGACAGCCGCGAAATTGAGGTCAAGAACGTTTTTCCGGCGACGCTTTAAATTCTCTGCCTGCTGTTTGAAATTGTTATTGGCCTCGAAGCCGTAAAAGGTGAAATCGGGCAAGTGACGCGCAAATATTTCCATCACCTTGGCTTGGTTAAATCCGCAATCGATAAAGATTTTCGGGCCGGTATGCGCGGCGGCACGCGCGCCAATGGCTTTGGCCTCGTCGATAATCTTCCGGCGTTCACGCAAACCGCGCTTGGCATTCTTAAAATGACGGCGGAATTTTTTCAGCATTCTGTTTATCGCTTTGTGGGTTTGGCCCTTTTTAAGCGAAGGTAGGGCATTAGGCCAGATCGAAAGCAGCAATCAGTCTTAAAATATGAAATTTCGTTTTGCGGTCCTAATCGTCTTTCTGCCTATTTTTTTCAATCCCCACCAAATCCTTAAAATTTACTTTTAATATGTAAATATATTAGCTATAATTAAATTAGAAGTTTGGAATATACGTAAGGGATAAGGTCCCATGCCCTTTGAACGGAGAGAGATCATGTTCTATCTCCCGGAACTTACCACCGCCATTATGGTGGCGGGAGAGGTCCTGTATGGCAGGATTCCGCCGACGGGAGAGGTCAGAATCCTCGATACGTTGCATACACGTGACTTTCATAAATCCTTTCATAATCTTCAGTCGCGCTTTCGCAGTCTCTATGCGCAAAGTGCAGGCCGTGAGGGCATTATGTTCCGTCTCTCTACCGGCGGCGCCTTAAACGGTGCGGATACTGTTGGCATGATTGTGCGCGATGAAGTGATGGAAAATCTGCTAATCAAGGCCTGCCGGAATTTCAAAATCGTTTTGCCCCGCTCTGCGCAGAAAGTGGTCGTGGCACGCGATCTAGCAATAGGCTTTGAATTCGTTTTCGATACACTGGCCCTCGGCGACCGAAAAAAGGAACAGGAACTGACCCTTGCTTAGGGTCATCAGATATCTGTTCGTGGGGTTAAGCACTTAAATTAATCTTGTTTTTCCATAGTGTTAAATATATTGTGGCCATGAATTGTCTGAAAACGATATTCATGCGCTGTGATTAATTTAGAGTTTGCGATGACCAAAGACCGTAACCCGCTCAACAACCTTCATATGCCCTATGCCCGGTATTTTCCTGATGGGGCGGAAAAGCCTGATCTGGTTCAGCCGACCCGCCCAAACGAACGCCCGGCCCAGGGTTATGTGGCCTACAATCCTGACCTTCATAAAGGTAAGATGAAATGCCCGCATTGCGATATCCGTGCCGATTTCACGAACGGGTCCGGCGCTACCATTGCGGGTGACAATCTGTGGGGTTCGCGTCCGCATATGCGCAAACAACCCAGCTTGCCACATGAAGAGAGCTGTATACTCCCTCTCCTTGAAAATAAAAAGAATACGGTTTATGACCCGGCGGCCGGATACCGTATTCACCTCAAAGGTCCCTGGTCCCAGGCCAATGACGGGTTGCGGGACGCGCCCTTATACGAACGCGGTCAGGACTTCAAAATCCGCATCAGGGATACGCGTCTGGCTGGCATGCAACCCGTGAAGGTTGAAAGCGTTCAGGAGCTTATCCGCCTGATCCGCCTGGCCGACCCGGCGCGGCTTAAACAATCTTTATTCATCAATCGCCAGACCATTGTGCCCTATGAAGATTTTATCGTGCGCTACGATGAACAAAGCGGCCATGAATCTTTTCGGAATCTGGTGAAGCGCCTGCGCAATGGCGTTTCACATCCTGTACTGATGGAAATGCGTATGTACCGTCCGGTGAACAGCCATCTCGCCGCAGCAGAAGCCATCCATATCGATCAGCCCGACCGCAAGGGACGTCACCACGATATCGTGCCCTATGTACACCTGAACGATACCGTGATTGATGCCATGCCGAGCCGTGGGCTGTATCTGGTAATGGGAACGCCGGCCCTGTTTGCGGAACCGACAGCGAGGAAGGTGGAGCATATTATCGAGATGAACGTCACATCAGTAAATCAAGTCGCACAGGCGGAATTATCTGCTCTGGAACGACAGGCTGAGGCTCATCAGATTGCTCTGGCTATCCGCAGAATGACACGTCAGCCCGGATAAAGTTTTTTCTGTTGAGTGATATCCCGTAGTGGCGACAGTATGCTTCGCTTTTCTGATCGTGGCAAATATTGCTGGCCTTATTCCAGACAATCCCCAGCGTTCCCTGGAAACACAAACTTCCGCTCGAGGCAACGGCCTCATCTTGCACACCCTGATCAGCGTTTGAGGACGGGTGCAGGATTTTTGCGGGCATAAAGGCTTGCTTCTCCGGTGAGAATTTGGCGATCCTGTGCGTATAGAGCCGCGAATTCTGTCAATTTCTCGGGCAGTTTTTAACGTTTTTAGACCCTCCGGGCATTGACCAAACCCGCAGAAAGCGCCACATTACACGCGGTAATCAACCCTTCCGAAGTTCAGGATTTTTTTAATGGCCCAGATCGTTGTCCCCACCCTTGGTGAATCCGTTTCCGAAGCAACTGTGGCACAGTGGCTGAAGAAGGAGGGCGACACCGTTAAGGCGGATGAGCCGATCCTTGAACTGGAAACCGACAAGGTCACCCTGGAAGTCAACGCCCCGTCCGCAGGTACACTCGTCTCGATCAGTGTTAAGCAGGGCGAGAATGTTAAAGTCGGCGCTATCCTCGGTGAAATCGGCGCCGGCAGCGCAGCGAATGATGTGAAACCTGCTGCAGCCGCACCAGCCCTGGCAGCCGCCGCTCCTGCACAGGCTGCTCCGGCACCAGCCGCAGCGCCGTCATCCTCGGCCCTCGACAATTCCGGTCCGGCCGTCCGCAAAATGGTTGCCGATAACAACGTCGATGTTTCAAACGTTGCCGGTTCCGGCAAAGACGGTCGTCTGACCAAGGACGACGTTGTCCGCGCCACCAGCGCCCCGACACCGGCAACCTCCGCCGTCGCCGCACCGCAAGCCCCACGCGAAACCGGCCCGCGTGAAGAGCGTGTAAAAATGACCCGCCTGCGCCAGCGTATTGCCGTGCGCCTGAAAGAAGCACAAAACACCGCCGCAATGCTGACCACCTTCAACGAAGTCGATATGACAGCGGTGATGGAACTGCGTAACAAATACAAAGATTCATTCGAGAAGAAACACGGCGTGAAAATGGGCTTCATGTCCTTCTTCGTGAAGGCAGCCGTCACCGCCCTGAAAGACATCCCGGCAGTGAACGGCGAGATCAACGGCGAAGATATTATCTACAAAAACTACTACGACCTCGGCGTCGCCGTTTCTACACCGCAGGGACTCGTGGTTCCGGTTGTGAAGGATTGCGACAGCAAATCCATGGCCGCGATTGAAAAAGACATTGCCGATAAAGGCACCCGTGCCCGCGATGGAAAACTGACGATCGACGAGATGACGGGTGGCACCTTCACCATCACCAACGGCGGTGTCTTCGGTTCCCTGATGTCGACCCCGATCCTGAATTCCCCGCAATCCGGTATCCTCGGTATGCATAAGATTCAGCAACGCCCTGTTGTTATGCCTGATGGGTCGATCGCCGCCCGACCGATGATGTACCTGGCTTTATCTTATGATCACCGCATCATTGACGGTCGCGATGCCGTGACCTTCCTGGTGAAGGTTAAGGAAGCGATTGAAGACCCGCAAAGACTTATTTTAGATATCTGATCATCCGGTAATAAAAAACCCCGCGAGATGCGGGTTTTTTTCAACGTTTTGAAAGATCGAAATAATTTACAACGCTGGCCCAGCCCTCTTTAAGTTTTTTATATTTATCTCCGTTATGAATCGAAGTAATTAACTAGGGGGGAATTTCATAATGGAATTGTATATTAAACCGTTACAATCGTTAGAATATTGGCGTTATTCAATTGTGTAATGGCGCTCAGGGCTTCTGGGTCGCGGGCAGAATTGGCGTCACCTAAATGAAGTTTGTTCAATCCAGCCCCCACAACATTCACCAGTTCCCGCGAGGTAGGAACGATGGAAGAATACAGATATTCCGCATGGATTTTTAGCCCCAGCCGTGCGGCGTTCATCAGCAGGCGGTTGACCGGCTCCAGGATGAAATTGTATTTCCCCGTCAGGTCCTGGAATTCCGGTGCTTCGATGCAACGCGAATAACCCACCGCCAGATGCGGCTTGGCGCAAAGACTGAAGACCTTGCCCGAAGCATCGAAGGCGAGGGCCGTTGCAAATTTTTCCCCTGCAAGATTCGCGCGGGAATCGGAAATCACATCCAGGAAATATGCGCGGCTGGCCGATGCGACAGTGCCGACAACCACGGGCGCATCGTTGAAAGGTTTATAGTCATCAGAAATTTCCGCAATAGGGGTAATGGTCTTCTCTTTGCGGTTCAGTTGGTAAATTGCGATACCCGCGCGCGCGCAGACCTGCAGCGACATGTTTTTAAAATGATCGCCGCGCCGCGCCGCGAAATCCTTATCGAAGCCTTTGTGGTCGATATAGATCGTCTTAATCCCGGCTTCGGCGATATTCTTCGCGCAGTTGGGACAGAAAGGATCGGTGACGCAGAGCGACGCACCTTCAGTCATGGATGCGGCAAGAATACAGGCGACTTCCGCATGCACAGTTCCGCTGCTCGACCCGATATCGATATCATGCCCGAAAGCCTGTTCGATCACACCGGGCCAGAAATTCGTTTTTGAGATGGTGTAATCCTTCGTGAACAAGGTGGCAGCCACTTTGTTCGTCGCGTGCAGGGAAGTGTTGACGACGTCAACAGCTGCCTGCATGGCAATAAAAGGATCAGAATTCATATCAGACCAGTTGTGAAAGAAGCGCCTTGTAATCATCGCCCGGGCGGGCGCAGCTGCGGGTAAGGACCTGCGCTGCACATAGCGTACCAAGAATACCGGCTTTTTCAATGCTGTAACCCTGTTCCAGGCCAAACAGGAAGCCCCCGGCGAAATTATCGCCCGCGCCATTGGTATTAATGATGGGTCCGGGCGGGGTTTGGGCCGGTAAACGTGCGATATTCCCGGCATCGAAAACCACAGCCCCGTCATGCCCCTGGGTTACCGCGCCCATGGGGAAGGAAACGCGCAAGGCCTCGATGGCTTTATCCGGTGTTTCCATGCCGGTCATATGCATTGCCTCTGTTTCATTGCAGAGGATGATGTCGGTGAAGGCCATGATGGCGGCCACGGCCCCTGAATATTTCTCAAGGATGGAAACATCGTTCGGGGAAAATGCAATCATATGACCGGCAGATTTTGCAATTCCCGCCGCCTTGAGGAATGTTTCGCCGCCGCGCTGTGCATTAAGGGCATAGCCGTCGAGATAAAGGATATTCGATTGCTGCAAAGCCTCAGTATCGAGATCGTCGTCATTGAGGTCTTCCTGCACACCATAGAACGAAGCGAAGGTACGTTCTCCATCCGGTGTGATCAGGCAGAAGATGCGGGTGGACCCGGCTTCCTGCGCCGGGTGCGGCACGCCGCTGTAACGGATGCTCCAATATTCCATGTCGCTCAGAAAAATTCGGCCGATTTTATCATCCGCAACCCGCCCCATAAAAGCGGAAGTGCCGCCGAGGGAGGAGAAGCACGCGGCAAGATTAGCGGCGCAGCCGCCGGGTATATATTCAGGATTATGCAGGGCCGCTTCCAGCCTATTGGCGTCTTCCAATGTCAGATAGGTGCAAATGCCCTTGGGGAAATTCCATTCCGCAAGAAACAGGTCATCGACCTTGGCAATAATATCAACACAGGCATTCCCGATGCCGCAGAAATCAAACACGTGTGGTTGTCCTTAAAAGTTGGTGTTCTTAGCATGGTTTGGGGCGAAAGCTCAAATAATCTCATTGCCGGAATGACAATAAAGATCGGGGGCGAACATAAAAAAAGCGCATAAACTGCGCTTTTTTAGGGGAAGTCTACGCCACTTTTGGCGTTGGATCGGTTCCGTTCCGTTCGCGCACCACATAACCGAAATCGGTATCCAAGTTATGGTGCGGCTTGCTGTCATTGGCCGCCTTATCGGTGGCCACGAAAGCGGAGGTGATGTGGCGTTTCTTCGGTGTCGCCGGGTTCCTGAGAACCGAATCCTGCAGGCACTCCAGGGCATGGGGCAGGGTGATGAAACCGCGCTCGGCCTTGCTCATGTTATTGGCAGTCAGGACATTGCCCGACGCTTTCTGAATATGTGCGCTGGCATTGGCCATGGCGAGACCGCTTTCCGCCGCTGTCATGGGTGAGGAAATATATTTCCCGGCATCCGGATGGGTATCGTAATCGCAGGGTTTGAAAAGTGCTTCCATCTCGACTTCAAGGTCATGATTGAAAATGATCGGATAGGGCAGGCCCGGCGCATCGAGAACGAAAACTACGTCATCCAAAAGAAGTTCACCGACAAAGCGCTTGCCCTTGATACCGTGGACGTCTTCAGGGAAATCGACCAGGTGACGGGTACGGATGCATTCGATACGGAAAAACTCGCGTAAATCCTTTTCCTTCACGCCTTCAAGGGCAGTGTGCAATTCAGGAAATTCGTCTTTCGGGTATTTTTTAAAAAGAGGATGAAGGTCAACACGGTGGAAATCGGCTATACGCGCTTCGAACTCGCTGCGGCGGAGGGCGCCGTTATCGTCTTCGGACTTGCCGAATTTGATGCAGACATCAGGCGTTGAAATATCGGAGAGATCGTGGGACTTGGATTCTGCGCGCACCCGCACGGTGGTCCCAAGAGCCAAGAGGCCCATATCATGGGTATCAAGCTGGCGCGTATAAAGGGTTTTTCGTTCTGTGGTCTTGATCCAGCCTAAAGACCTGAAATTATTCTGGATTAGGGAAAAAATGGACTTGTCGGGGGTATTATCGGGTCGTTTGGGAACGAGAAACTTGATCTCTACCTCGCAAACATCGGAGGCTTCCCCGTTGAACTGGGGTTTAAGGTGCGAGGTCCCGTTATGGGTAAGGGCTTTGTTCGTCATGCTGTTTCCTGCAAGGTGGCCTTACTAATGTTATGTGTTTATAAGAAAAAGCTCATACTTTGTCAACAACAATTATGAAAAAACATTAAAAGGTTACGAAAATAAGCAAAAAAGGCTGGCGGAATCCTGAGGCAAAATGACAACAAGATGGCAAAAAAGGGTCTAAAAGAAAATCTGCCTGTTGGGGATAACTCGGAAACAGATATAAATCATATCCGCAAAGACCTCACTATGCGGTCATTCCGTCAGGATTTTGGTCCGACTGGGCTGGTGACGAAAAGGGAATTCTCTGGTATTTTGACCGCCTGTAAACTTCTCTCCTCGAAAGAATCCTTATGTCTCAATATGATGTGATTGTTATTGGCTCCGGACCTGGCGGCTATGTCTGCGCGATTCGCTGCGCGCAGCTTGGTCTTAAAACCGCCTGCATCGAGAAGCGCCCGACCCTTGGCGGAACCTGCCTGAACATCGGCTGCATTCCCTCAAAGGCCATGCTTCACGCATCGGAGAGATATGAAGAGGCGGGTCATCACCTTGGTGCGCTGGGCATTGACGTCGGCAATGTCGCCCTGAATCTGTCCAATATGATGAAGCACAAGGACGGCGTGGTTGAGGCTAACGTCAAGGGTGTCGAATTTTTACTTAAGAAAAACAAAATCGACTGGTTGAAGGGCGAGGGAATGATCTCAGCCCCCGGCAAAGTTAAGGTTGGTTCTGAAGAACATTCGGCTAAGCATATTGTAATTGCTACAGGATCGGATGTTATCTCGCTCCCGGGAATTTCAATCGATGAGAAACGTATCGTATCATCTACGGGCGCCCTGGAGCTTAAAGAAGTGCCGAAAAAGCTCGCCGTTATCGGTGGCGGCGTGATCGGGCTTGAGTTGGGCGCTGTCTGGCGTCGTCTCGGCGCGGAAGTGACTGTCATTGAATTCCTCGACAGAATCCTTCCTACCAATGACGGCGAGATTTCAAAAGAGGCTAAAAAGATTCTTAGTAAACAGGGCTTTATCTTCAAGCTTGAAACTAAAGTAACAGGTGCGGTTGTTACCGCAAGTGGTGTCCAGCTCAGCGTTGAAGGCGCCAAGGGCGGAAACCCGGAAAAACTCGACGCCGACATCGTTCTGGTGGCTGTCGGGCGCAAGGCGTACACGCAAAACCTGGGGCTTGATAAAGTGGGGGTCGCGGTTGATGAACGCGGTCGCGTCAAAACCGATCACGGATTCAAAACCAATGTGCCGGGAATCTACGCGATAGGCGATGTCATCGCCGGACCGATGCTGGCCCACAAGGCGGAAGATGAAGGTGTCATCCTCGCCGAAATGATCGTGGGGCAGAGTGGACATATTGACTACAACCTCATTCCCGGCGTTGTCTATACCTGGCCGGAAGTGGCGGCTGTTGGCAAGACAGAGGAGCAGCTTAAATCCGAGGGTATTCAGTATAAAATCGGCAAATTCCCCTTTATGGCCAATGGCCGTGCGCGGGCCATGAACGCGACGGACGGTTTCGTGAAAATCCTCGCCGACGCGTCTTCCGACAAAGTTCTCGGCGTTCACATCATCGGCCCTGAAGCAGGCACATTGATCGCCGAAGTGGTTTTGGCCATGGAATTCGGCGCGACGGCGGAAGACATCGCCCGTACCTGCCACGCCCACCCGACACTGGAAGAGGCGGTGAAGGAAGCGGCCCTGGCAGTGGACGGACGCCCGATCCATATCTGAGGTGACAGAGAACAACCAGAATTTTTTCGACGCGGCAGAGCTGGTTTACAACCCGCCGCAGGACCCGCTCGCGGTTCTGTATGAGGATGCCGAGATCGTCATCGTCAACAAACCGAGCGGGCTTTTGCACGTTCCCGGGAAAGATCCGCGTCTGTTCGACTGCCTTGAATACCGCGCCAGAAAAGTATGGCCCGGCATCTCAATCATTCACCGTCTGGATCTTGATACGTCCGGCGTCGTGGTGATGGGCCTGAATAAGAAAGCGCATGCCAATGTCGCCATGCAGTTTGAAAAGCGTACGACGCAGAAAGTTTATATCGCCCGCGTCTGGGGTGTGATGACGGACGACAAAGGCCATATTGACCTTCCCCTCTGCACCGATTGGGAACGCAAGCCCCGCCAGAAAGTCGATTTCGAAAAAGGACGTTCGGCACAAACGGATTGGGAAGTGATCGAGCGCGAAGGAAATGCCACGCGCGTCCGCCTGTTCCCGCGCACCGGACGCACCCATCAATTGAGGGTTCATATGTTATCGCTGGGTCATCCGATACTGGGGGACAGGTTTTATGCGGAGGGGGAGGCGCTGGCCGCCGCGCCGCGGCTGCAGCTTCATGCGGCAGAATTGCGTTTCCGGCATCCCGTGAGCGGGGAAGAATACGTATTTACTGCGTCTTGCCCCTTTTAATTGCTTTTAAAGTCTCAGCTGCTCTATAATTTTCATATGAGGTGGCTGTGGGTCCGGACTTAACCGAAACGTTCAATGCTTTAAAAGCAAACGACCCCGAACTGGCTGCCGGGACAATCCCCCTTGGTCTGGGTTCAACGGCACTTGTGGTGGCACACCCGGCGGACTCAAATTACCCCGATGGCTCGGTCAGTAAGATTTTCTGGAGGCATGCGACAGAAGCAGCTCAGACCGAGGCTCATGCAAACTACCTGACTGAAACGCATATCCTCCGCCTTCTGGGCGGCCGGGTTTTCGGCGATGTGCAGACGCCTGTTCTCCTGAGTGAGAACGGGGCGCTGGAAAGCAGACATTACTTCGCGAGTTACCGTATGACACGCATGCCGGGAAGCCTTATGGATGAACAGAAATTTTTTGACACCGCCGCACCTGACCAGATCAAAAAACATTTGCGCGAAATCGGCGCACTGGCAGCACATTTCCACACAGAGGCAGCTACGCTTCTTGAATCAATTAATCCTCCACTACGCGGCCTGAAATGGGGGCGGCATATTCCGCAGGTTTCAGGATTTGATCCTCGTATGAATGAAGCACTGGCTGAGGCTGACAAGTATTTTCGCGTGAATATGAAAGCTGGCGTCATACATGGGGACCTGCATCACCGGAATTTCACCGTCGATGCCAATCATAAAATAACAGGATTATTCGATTTCAGTTTTTCAGGCATGAATGAAAACAACCTGATGGATTTTGCAATCCTGCCATCGGGTCTTGACACAGTGCTGGATGAATATCAAAAGCAAAGCGGAAAATCCGTTGACCGGGCGATGATGACAATGACGTCAATCAGCCTTAACGCAGCCATCCTGAACTGGCACTATAAAAATCCGAATGCGCCGGAAGGCATTGTAGAAAATAACATTAAGAATCTGAAAACGAACCTGAACCAGATCCGCGATATCACTGGACTATCGTTCTAGTTTTAGGGCGAGTATCCAGAGTTGTTATTTTGTGATCTTGGCAGAAATTTGAATTCGCTGATGGCCGGTGTCGGTGTCACCACGACGCAGCGGGAGCGCAGAACACGTTCCTTTTCTTCCGGTGTCACGGAAGCCTCAACTTGCAGGATGTCTGGATGAATCTCTTCGATCCTGCGCTGTCGTCCTGCAATGTTAATGACAGGGCAGGCGACTTCACTTTTCTCCAGCATCGCATCATCGAAAACAACAGCCATAGCAGACGAGGTCGGGTAAGCAGCCATAATTGATCCGGTCATGCGCACGGTAAACCGCGCAATATTATCGGCTCCGACTTCGGGGCTTTCACCTTTGACGAGGATTGTTCCGAAGGAACTAAGGCCTCTTACCGCTGTCTTCGGCTCGGTCACAGGTTCTGCATAAACCAGACTTGCCAGAGGCAAAAGACTGGCGGCTGCGATGCGGCTGTAATACTTACTGATCATATCCCGTCCCTTATTCTGTCTGGCTTCCTGTTGAGCGTGGATGAGCTGATTTATACACCCGGATCAGTTCCTTTGCATCCACTTCCGTATAACGCTGTGTTGTACTAAGGCTGGCATGGCCTAAAAGTTCCTGAATTTCCCTTAAATTTGCACCGTTTTGCAACAAATGTGTTGCAAAGGAGTGGCGCAGGGCATGCGGTGTTGCGGTTTCCGGCAGGCTTAGCCCCCGGCGCAGGTCACGCATGACTTTCTGCGCCACGCCCTGGTGCAGGCGTTTGCCCTGCACCCCCAGGAAAAGCGGGCGTGCGGGTTCCTCTGCGAAAGGGCAGGCATAGCGGTATTTTTGAATAGCAGTTACAACGATGTCGAGAACCGGCACCTGACGCTCCTTGTTTCCCTTGCCGCGCACACGCACAAAACCGTCGCGCGGCAGATCCGCGATATCAAGGCCCAGTGCCTCGTCGATACGCAGGCCGCAGCCATAGAGGAGGGTAAAAAGCGCACGGTCACGTTCGCCGGTCCATCCCTCCCCGGCGGGAACATCGGTAATCTGAAAGCTTTGCCGTTCGCTTAACGGGCGCGGCAGTTTATGCGGTAGTTTGGGTGAGCGCACGGTCTTGGCCGCTGCATTGTGCATGATGCCCTGCTTATCCAGCCAGCTTAGAAAATTTTTCACGCCGGAGAGCGAACGCGCGCGCGTGGCGGCGCTGGCCCCGTCCATTGTCCGGCGCGACATCCAGGCGCGGAAATCACGGATGTTTGCCTCCGACAGGTCATTCAGGCCGGGCGGTTTTTCATGATGCTGGTTCAGGAAGCCGAGAAAGCCCGTGGCGTCAGAGATATAAGCGCGAAGCGTATGTTTCGACACGACTTTCTCATAGCGCAGATATTCATACCATTTGGAAAGGGCATCGCGCAGGTCGGGGGCGCAAAGCTCGAGTGTGGCAGGTTTTATGCTGTCTAGTTCAGCCATGCGCGGAAACACCGCTCGATGACATGCCCGAGAAATCCGATCTGCTCCGTACCCATTCCGGATTGAAACATCTGGGGATTGCGGCTGCCGAAGGCAAGAAGGGCAGGCGGGGTATCGCCGCCGATATGCAGGGTGACAAGCGCCTGGGATTTTACCAGGCCTGAGGCGCCGCCATAAATTTCATCAAGACCATGCGTGGCGGATTCCAGGGTGATGTTCTGGCGTTTGGTCAGTAATTCGACCGTTCCCGGTCCCACGACTCGCACACCGGTAAGGTCAATCTGCGGGATCGATCCTGCATCGATTTCAACCACAAGGGAGACAACATCAACATCCAGAAGCGCGGCAAAATCCATCGTCATCGTATGGATGAAATCCTGAAAATTTGTCGCCTCCAGCAGCAGCAGAACGGCATTGTGAATCCGCGCCTGGTTGTTCATGTTGGCGCGGGACGTTTCAACGATATCGCGGGCATTGGAGATGACATCTTCGCGGTCATCCTTCAACCGCTTAATCATATAGCCCTGAAAATCGGCAACTTTCTTGTCATTGTTCACCCGGGTCGGCGGGATCAGAAGATCTGCAGCCTGAGGGTTGCGGGTGAGGAATTTCGGATTGGCCTTTAGCCAGTTCAGAATATCGTCATCCGTGATGGTGGGTTCGTCGGTCATGATATTGGACATGGTTTGAGGACTCCGCAGGAATTACGCCACTTCAGTGTGCCATATTTACGGAATTTAACAATATGCCGATCAGGATTTAGTGAAGCTTGAAGCTGGAAGTTTGGGAAGGAATCTCGGCCGTCTTCGCCATCGAAGGTTTAACGTCCGGATAGCGGGTCAGCATATCCTCGCGCTGACGGTCTACTTTTCTAAGGCCATGATTGATGATTTCCATCTGTGCCGCATCCTCCGGAACAATCACGCAAACCGCTTCATTGCCGTACATCAGTGCCTTGCCTAAAGGCTTATCGCCTAAGGTCCCCGGAAGGAGCGCGAGCGAGCGGATGCAATACAAGGATTTTTCCGCAAGGATTTTTTCGATGTCGGGGCGAATAGCCGGATCGATCTCGTCTTTAAGACGTTCATAGCTGGATTCAACAGAGCGTAGAAAGATATCGGCATAACTCTGATCTTTTAATCTGACGCCTTTCAAGCCCCAGTAATAAGGACCGTCATCGCGCCCGGTGCGGATCTGGGCATAGCGCAGGTTCAGCAGCCTCATCATATCCAGCTGGTTGGAGAGAAGGATATTTCCGATGCCATTACGGCGTTCGGACTCGTGAACACTCACTTCGTTTAGACGGAGATCGCCGTGCCTGCGTGAGAAATAACGCTCCGCCTGGAGAAGGGTTTTACCGCCATAACTGGATACGATTGTCATTTCGGCATCGCCACCGGATTTAGATTCGATATTGACCACAGTATTGCCCGGCAGACCGCGGGTCAGGGTTTCATAGAAAACCTTCGGACCGATATTGCCCATGGTTTCCTGCCAGTGAGAAAAAGAGGTTCGGCCAAAACCGCCATTGCTGCCATATATATGCAGTTTGTCCTTTAATTCCTGAAAAACAGCGTCTTCGGGGGCAAATTGTCTTTTTAACATGTTTATGTCCTCATTACCCATATAATACCGGGAAAGAAGTTACAGATCAATAAATGAATTATGGAATGTAAGCCTAAAACTGGCTGTGGCCGTAATGAAAAACGAAATAAACCCCAACATTAAAAGCAAAAAGCGCTGTCGCACCAATCATGATCTTGAAGGTATGATCTTTGCGAGGCGCGCAGGGTTCGTGGGAACAACATGAATCTTCAGCCGTGCCGCAGTCCAGCCGCTTGCTATAGCCCTGAAGCGCCCAGCCGATGGCCAGCATAAGGCCGGAAAAGAAGATTGTCGGCACTTCGTAAGCGTGGAGCGTTTCGTGGATTGTCAGAACAAAGCCCGGCAGGAAAGACAAAGCGCTCATGCCAGCAACCAGGCTGATCACACTTACCAGCGTCGGTAAAACGCAGCAGAAAACATGGGTGCTTTCCGAGGCGACGATGGACCAGAACAGGGCTTTTTGGATTCTTTGCATGAGGTGTTATATTGTATCAGCAAGGGAAAGGTCAATAAGACATTCGCTGTTATTGACATAATATGAAAGTCCTTGCTGTAAATTTTGAATGTTCTGCAAGCAGATAAATTGAGATCGTACCAGGAGGACAAAAAAACTTTGTCCTGGGTCTTTAATGCGGCCACTGTAAAAGAAATGTCAGAGCTTGGATCTACCTTTGCACAAGTGTTAGGGGCGCACACAGTATCGGGGTCCGTATAGGGATCAGCGCCGATCCGGCCATGGGCAAATCAACTTTTGCGAAAGGAATTCTGGGTTCGATTCCTGTCGAGCAGGCTATTGAGGAATTAGTCTATGGCCAGGGATTATGGCGTACAAAAAGTGAGTCATGGATACGGCATTATGATGCCGCGTTAAATTTTGATCATATATGTCTGAAATCTTATTTGTCTGGAGACACCTCCCCGTTTGGATCACGGTTGTCTGATATTGTCGAGCACCCGGAATTTGACAAGAATAATCAATTATTTGACTGCCTCATTCGGATCGAAAAGCCTGACAAACAGTCCGGCGACAGACGTCTGACAATTTTGCCAACACGCAAGTTGGCAAAATCTGCCAGATTTCAAAAGTTCATTGCCGAAGCCACGCAGTATTTAAACAACATGACCCCCTAATATCTTTGCGGTCTTTATAGAATGCTCTGGCCGGTCTTCTTCCAGTCCTCAACAAACGCCGCCAGGCCCTTGTCGGTCAGCGGGTGGCTGTAGAGCTTCTTGATCACATCTGGCGGGCAGGTGACGACATGGGCGCCCATCATTGCGGCATCAACAATGTGCATCGGGTGGCGGACGGACGCGACCAGGACCTCTGTATTCCATTCCGGATAATTGCCGTAGATGGTGACGATGTCGGAGATCAGTTGCATCCCATCCTGACCGATATCATCGAGGCGTCCGACAAACGGGGAAATAAAGGTCGCACCGGCCTTGGCGGCGAGGATCGCCTGTGCCGCAGAGAAGCAGAGCGTCACATTGACCTGGGTGCCCTCGTCGGACAGTTCTTTACAGACCTTAAGGCCAGCAGGGGTAAGGGGGACCTTGACGCAGACATTTTCGGCTATCCCGGCCAGCTTGCGGCCTTCCCTGATCATTGTGTCGTAATCGGTGGCGGCCACTTCCGCGCTCACAGGACCCGATACGACATCGCAGATTTCCTTGATCAGGGGAAGAAATTGCTTGCCCGACTTGGCGATCAGCGATGGATTGGTGGTAACGCCGTCAAGCAGGCCGGTGGAGGCCAGGTCGCGGATATCGTTGATGTCGCCGGTATCTACAAAAAACTTCATAATTTTTCCTTTTTGGTTACCGGACATGACTAACCGTTCCGCAGAGATTTTTCCAGCCCCTTCCGTAAGAAGGGCGCAAAAACTTGACCGCGCTATCTTTTTCTTAAGATGATGGAAGCATGGTATGCGAGTGGATGAAAAATCCTAGATTACAGGGGAATAAAGCATCCTAAGCCTTAAGGAAATTCTTTTTCATTTATATGTCCTGTTCTGGGGCTGGTCATTAAAGCTTCTGACTTTTTTCAATGATCCCAATTTAGCACAGAATAAAATCTTGGAAAGCAGGCGGATTCCGCACAGATTTGTGCTAGTTCTGTAGGGATGCAGACCCTGTTTGGCAATCTTGATGAAGCGGAAGATGTCTCCGTCCCGAATCCGGGCGCGGTGATGGCCATCCTCGTACCCTTCCCGGTGGACAAAACCTATACTTATGCCGTACCTGCCGGAATGGAATTGCAGCCTGGTGAATATGTCACGGTCCCATTAAGCAACCGTCAGGTCACGGGTGTGGCCTGGGGCCCGAGCACAGAAAAAGTCCCGTCCAAAAAACTGAAATCCGTTATTCTCAAACATGATCTGCCCCCCATGCCGAAGGTGGAGCGCGATTTTATTGCGTGGGTTGCGGCCTACACAATGGCACCGATTGGCGCGGTCCTGAAAATGGCCCTGAGCGTCCCGGCGGCGATGGAGGAGGGGAGGGCTGTCAACGGTTACGCCATTTCTGAACTGGGCCGTAAATTCCTTACCGAACAGAACGGCGGAATAAAGAAGGGTAAACTGTCGCCCAAGCATATGGCGGCATTGAAGATATTGCGTGACGGCCATACACGCCGCGCGGCTGACTTACCTGCAACGCCTGCGGTTTTAAAAGGCATGGTTAAAAACGGTCTACTGCGCAGTGCGGAAATGCGTTCGGCTCCGCCCTGTTCCCACCCCGATATCATCCAGGAGGGCGCGCAATTATCCCTCGACCAGAAACCCGCAGCCGCACATCTTGTGAAGGAAGTCCGGCAGGGTGGGTTTTATGCCTCGCTCATTGATGGCGTAACAGGGGCAGGCAAGACCGAAGTATATTTCGAGGCGGTGGCCGAGGCGCTCAAGATGGACAGGCAGGTACTGATCCTGCTCCCCGAAATCGCACTCTCCAATGCTTTCTTGGACAGGTTCCGGGCACGCTTCGGTTGTGCGCCCGCAATGTGGCATTCCTCTCTCCCCCCCGCTTTGCGCCGGAACACCTGGCGCGGTGTGGCTGAGGGGAAGTCAAAGGTCATTGTCGGCGCACGATCGGCATTGTTCCTGCCCTATCAGAATCTGGGGCTGATTATCGTCGATGAAGAACACGATCCGGCGTACAAGCAGGACGACGGTGTTATCTATCACGCGCGGGATATGGCTGTGGTGCGGGCGCATTTGTCGAAAATCCCGATTGTCCTGGTGTCGGCCACCCCGTCGCTGGAAACAATGGTCAATGCGTGGAGTGGCAAATACACTCATCTTCATTTACCCGACCGCCACGGCGGCGCGACAATGCCCGATATGCACCTGATCGACCTGCGGGCGGACAAGCCGGAGCGACAGCATTTTATCGCCCCTTCGCTGATTGTCGCAATGGAGGAAACTCTGGCGCGCGGCGAACAGGTATTGCTGTTTCTCAACCGTCGCGGCTATGCGCCCCTGACCCTCTGTCGCACCTGCGGCCAGCGCATGGAATGCCCGCGCTGCACGGCCTGGCTGGTCGAACACAAGGGAAACCAAAAACTGCAATGCCATCATTGCGGCTTTAACCTGCCTTTCCCAAAACTTTGCCCGACCTGCGGTGATGAGGAGTCACTGGCTGCCTGCGGCCCCGGGGTGGAGCGGATTCACGAAGAGGTGCTGGAATATTTCCCCGAAGCCAGAACCATCGTTCTGGCCAGCGACACGGCAGAGACGCATGATGAGCTGAAGGCTGTACTAAGCGACATTCGCGAGCGCCGCGTTGATATTGTCATTGGAACGCAGATTATTGCCAAGGGCCACCATTTCCCCGGGCTGACACTGGTGGGCGTGATCGATGCCGATCTCGGGCTTGGCGGCGGTGATCTACGCGCGGCGGAACGGACCTATCAGTTGCTGCACCAGGTCGCCGGGCGCGCCGGACGCGAGGAACTGAAAGGACATGTCTATCTGCAGACCTGGATGCCGGAAAACCGTGTGATGCAGGCCCTGTCCGGGCATGGCCGTGACAGCTTCCTGGATGTCGAGGCTCAGGAAAGAGAACGCTCCTTCATGCCGCCTTATTCTCGCCTGGCCGGAATTATCGTGTCTGGCCGCAATGAAAAACAGGTCGATGATATCGCCAAAAAACTAGGGCAGACCGCCCCGCAAGGCGAGGGGATCAAAACACTCGGCCCGGCCCCGGCGCCAATGGCACGCTTGCGCGGCAATTTCAGGAAGCGCCTGCTGGTCCAGGCCGATAAAACCATCAACCTGCAAAAAACCATCGAAGGCTGGATGTCTGTCGTAAAGGTTCCGTCAACCGTGCGTGTCCAGATCGACATTGATCCGCAAAGTTTTCTGTAGTCAGGCTATATAACGTATCACGGGACTTTGTTCTTATCCAGGAATGACCGGTTCAGATCATCCGTGTAAACGCCCTCGACACCTATCCCGTTTTTAAAGGCGGAATAGATCACGTTCTGGTACTGCGCCTTGTCCTGCTGCCACCCCTTGTAACCGGTCAGGGCCTGTCGGTTCAGGTTCGGAAACACTGTGCGTATCGTGTTATCGAGACGGATGGAAAATTCATCGGAAAAGTTTACCGCGATATAAAAATTTCCAGTCATGATGCCGCCGGGCTTCAGGACGCCGTTGACCGCATTAAAGAATTCCGTTGTCACCAGCCCGAGAGGAATGCCGCTGGCGTCCTGATAGGGGTCAAGAATGACGAGGTCGTATTTTTCTTTGGTATAAGCAAGGAACGCGCGGGCCTCCTCCGGCACGAATTTTTTATTAGGCCCGATTTTCTCTTTCAGGAAATGCGCTTCAGCAATGCGCTGCAAATCCGGGTTGATGTCAATATATGTGTAATGGTTCTTCTTGTCCTTGAGGCCCAGCGTAAATCCGCCCGCCCCGATCATCAGGATGTAGATAGGCGGGGTGCTCTCCGGGCGGCTGTAGATGAACTGCTTTTCGATATAATCAAGTGGCGGGAATAAATTGTCGGCTTTGGTCTTGTCTGTGTACAGGCCGGATGCCCAAGTGGAGTTGATCTTGAAAATCCGCATGGATTCATCTTCCGTGCCATTTTTCTTTTTTGGGTTAAAAACCTCGACCGTCATATATTGGTCATCGGCGACGATATGCATGCGCTCGAAGACAAACTTGCTGTTAAGGCCAAGCGTCAACAGCAATGCGGCGCAGACCAATGCAACCTGAGGGTTAATGGGATTGCGTGAGAGCAGGAGCGTAAGAAGCGCAAGGCAGGCAATGGTCACTACCACCGTCATATGAACACCGATATGCGGCATAAGCACCAGTGTGCAGAGCACAGAACCGGCGAATGAACCCATCGTTGACAAAAACAGGATACGACCGGCAAAGGTGGATAAATGTTGGCGGCGGAAATAATTGCTGATCAGCGGCACCGTCTGCCCCAGCAGAAAAACGGGAAGAACGATAAAGACGGCGGCATAGAGCGTGGTAACAACCGGCTTGGACGTAATCTGCGTTGTCTGAATCAGGGTACTGAAAAATAGGCTGGTCGTTGCGTGTGAAAGCCCGATTGCAAGAATTATGGCCGAAACGGAGAGGTTCAGAAGAAGCCGTTTGCGGATCGTCTGCTTCTGACCCTGTCGGTCTGTATGGGGTACATAAGACCCGCCCAGAGCATAGCCAAAGGCCAGCGGCATCAGCACAGCAGCGATAATAATCGAGATTGTATCCGCCCCGCTGCCCACAAAAGGCATAACCTGGCGGATAGCCAGTAATTCCGTCGATAAAACGGCATAGCCTTCAAGAAAAATCACGAGAAAAAGGAGAAGATTTGTCCGCTTCATGGTGTTAACCTTAATCGACTTTGAGGGGTTTCACCATGGCCAAACAACTGCCGGGCAACATTACGTCCTATGATCTTCTGAAGGCGTTCGCCATTCTCTCGATGATCTGTGACCATGTGGGTTATTATTTCTTCGATGACCAGGACTGGTGGCGGGTGGCGGGGCGCCTGTGCGTTCCGATCTGGTTCTTCCTTATCGGTTATGCGGACAGCCGCGATATCGGGCCGCGCATGTGGCTTGGCGGGATCATCCTGGTGTTGGCCAATATGATGGTCGGGATGTGGTTATTTCCTCTCAATGTTTTATTCAGCATGCTTGTGGTGCGGCTTTGCCTTGACCGGCTGATGCAATCTTGCAAAACCGGCTATGAGGGATTTATCGGGGTGATCATCGCCCTGCTACTCCTCACGCCCATTTCCTATTCATACTGGGAATACGGAACGGAAGGGGTATTGATGGCCATGTTCGGCTTTCTCATGAAAAACCGCCCGCAGGTCACAGATGTCAGCAATCCTGCTACTGTGCCGAAGGCTTTCGCCCTATTTTGCCTGAGCCAGTTTATCTTTATCCAGGGAGTGCTGTTTGGTTTCAATCTGGCGCAGATGATCGTTCTTTCTGCCGGGGTGTTCGCTGTCACCTATGTTTTGTATTTTTTCAGGCCGATGGAATATGCTGGCCTGACACAAAAATTACCGCGTCTGGCCGTAAAGGGTCTGCAGTTTCTGGGGCGCAGGACTCTGGAAATATACGTCGCGCATTTGATTCTGTTCAAGTTTATGATGATGGCGATAGAGCCGGGGCGCTTCTCATGGTTCCACCCGACCCTGATGATACCTTAGCCCGCTGGTTACTGTAGGAAAAACCAGTCTGGAAGGCGCGGAAATCCGCCTAGAAAGTGGTTGATCCGGTCTAGTCCATATGCTACATCAAGGCCGTCTCAAACCCCTAAGACGAAGAGAGTACGACCTTGGCAGCAAACTCAGGCACCGGCCAGATCGCAACCCGCTACGCCTCCGCCCTTATCGATATGGCGG
>JAQGJB010000065.1 GCA_028290825.1 Micavibrio sp. | reverse complement strand
GGCGGTCAGGGCCTTTGCGGCGGCCAGATGCTCGACATCATCGGTGAAAAAACTGAATTCGATGTCGGAACAATCTCCCGCCTGCAACGTATGAAGACCGGTAAACTCATCACTTTCTCCTGCGAAGCCGGTGCCGTTCTCGGCAAAGCCGGTGAGCCGCAGCGCCGCGCGCTCTGCAATTACGCCAACGACCTCGGCCTCGCCTTCCAGGTGACGGACGATATTCTCGACGTTGAATCCACACTGGAAGAAACCGGCAAGGACTCCGGCAAGGACGCCGCCGCGAAAAAATCCACCTTCGTCTCGACGATGGGCAAGGACCAGGCGAAACAACGCGCCGAGATGCTGGTGCATCAAGCCAAAGCCCACCTCAACATCTTCCAGGGCCGCGCCGATACTTTGAAAGAACTGGCCGATTACGTTCTGCAAAGGAGAGCATAATAACCATGTCGCATCCCGGACTTAGAACTCTTTACTTTGCACCAGACGAGCACGACCGACTTTCCGCATTATCTCGTACGCGCAACCGTAGTCGTGACGAGGTCCTTAATTTCCTGTTGAAGAGACAATTCAATGCCGTGTCTGGTGAAAAATCATATCCAGCCAATGTCGTAACTTTGCCACAGGGAAAAGAGCCTCCCATTCTTTCCATTTTCATTCTCCAGGACTTTGAACTTGATCGCACCCTCAGGGCTTTTGCTTTCGACAATAAAATCGGCCTGACTGAACTTCGCCGCGCTTTGATTATTGGCGGACTCGACTGGTACGACTCCGTCATCGCCGCTGGCCAACCGGTTCCACACATTCCGATTGATCACGAAAGAAGACAGCGGTTGAAGGACGGACCAAAAATTTAAGAAATTTATAGCGTAAATTCTGACATCCTAAAAAATAGCTTATTAGGCTTTGCAGCGCAGAACCCAGCCACTTTTATTCCCGCGCAGGCGGGAATCCATACCAAACACAACACCCCGCCCAACAAATATGTAAACAAAAATCATCGCTCTCTTATTTTAAAATTTCTGGCTAAATCCTCATCCCCTCTTTAAAAGTGTCGGACCATGCAAAACCCGGCAAAACACACCACTGAAACAGCCTCGCAGCAAACCCTCCTCGACCGGGTTTCTGCCCCTGCTGACCTGCGGGCCCTCTCCGACCCAGAACTCACATCCCTCGCTGACGAAGTACGCACCGAAATGGTCGATGCCGTCTCCGTCACCGGTGGTCACCTTGGCGCGGGGCTTGGCGTTGTCGAACTCACTGTCGCCCTTCATGCTGTCTTCAATACCCCCGATGACCGCCTGATCTGGGACGTGGGTCATCAGGCCTACCCGCACAAAATTCTCACCGGTCGCCGCGACCGCATCCGCACCTTGCGTCAGGGTGGCGGACTCTCCGGCTTCACCAAACGCAGCGAGTCCGAATACGACCCCTTCGGTGCCGCGCACTCCTCCACCTCAATCTCCGCCGGTCTCGGCATGGCCGTGGCGCGCGATCTCGCTGGAAAAGATAACAACGTCATCGCCGTCATCGGCGACGGCTCCATCTCCGCAGGCATGGCCTACGAAGCGATGAACAACGCGGGCGCAAACAAATCGCGCCTCATCGTTATCCTCAACGACAACGAAATGTCGATTGCCCCGCCGGTCGGCGCGCTCAGCAAATATCTGACCCGCCTTGTCTCCTCCCGCCGTTATTTAATGGCCCGCGAAACCGGGAAGAAAATCGTCGACATTCTGCCACCGCCCCTTCGCCACGCCGCCAAACGCGCTGAAGAAACCGCCCGCATGGCCATGGGCACCGGAACACTGTTCGAGGAAATGGGGTTCTACTACATCGGCCCCGTCGATGGTCACAACCTCGATCAGTTGCTCTCCGTCCTTCGCAATGTCCGCGACAGCGACCACACCGGTCCGGTGATGATCCATGTCCTCACCAAAAAAGGCTACGGCTACGCCCCGGCTGAATCCTCCGCCGACAAAATGCACGGCGTGTCTAAATTCAACGTTGTCACCGGCGAACAGAGCAAGGGCAAATCAAACGCCCCGTCCTACACCAAAGTCTTCGCCGAAAGCCTGATCGAAGAAGCAAAACGCGATGACAAAATCGTCGCCATCACCGCCGCCATGCCGTCGGGCACCGGCCTCGACCTCTTCGGCTACGAATTTCCCGATCGCACCTTTGACGTGGGTATTGCCGAACAACACGCCGTCACCTTTGCGGCGGGCCTCGCTACCGAAGGCTACAAACCTTTCGTCGCCATCTACTCCACCTTCCTGCAACGCGCCTATGACCAGATCGTGCACGATGTCTGCATCCAGAACCTGCCCGTCCGTTTCGCCATGGACCGCGCGGGCCTCGTCGGGGCCGACGGTGCAACGCACGCGGGTGCCTTTGATATCGCCTATCTCGCCTGCCTGCCCAACATGGTGCTGATGGCCCCGGCGGACGAAGCCGAAATGAAACACATGGTCGCCACCGCCGCCGCTTATAATGACGGCCCCATCGCCTTCCGTTACCCGCGTGGCGAAGGCGTCGGCATGGATATGCCAGCGCACGGCGAAATCCTCCCCATCGGTAAAGGCCGTATTCTTCGCCAGGGGACCGACATTGCCATCCTCTCCTACGGCACGCGCCTGCAGGAAGCATTGAAGGCCGCCGATATGCTGGAAGCGAGAGGTATCTCGGCCACAGTCGCCGATGCCCGCTTTGCAAAACCTCTCGATGCGGCTCTCATCGAAAACCTCGCCAGCACGCATCACACGCTGGTAACCGTGGAAGAAGGCGCGCAAAATGGCTTCGGCGCGATCGTACTGCAACACCTGGCCAATTACGGCCTGCTCGACTCCGGCAAACTCAAAGTCCGCACCATGACCCTGCCCGATATTTTCCAGGACCACGACACTCAGGACCGCCAGTATGATGAAGCCGGCCTTGCCGCCGCGCATATCGTCCATAAACTCACTGCGCTTTAAATTTCCGATATAATCAAAAACTTATGGCAAGTCATAGACCCGGCTGCGTTTACCGCTTATTGTCTGTGT
>JAQGJB010000052.1 GCA_028290825.1 Micavibrio sp. | reverse complement strand
ATTGTTGAAGCCCTTGATGCCGTGGCCGCCATGGACCAGCTTGATATCGATGGGATGCAGGAAGAAGACGTGAAAAATTTTCGCTTTCAAAGACATACACCGGATATAAGGGCGATCAGCAATGTTGCCTTCGCCGTTAAAGCGGAATTGCACAGCCTGCCCAACTGGACCAATGGTTATTTCAGGGCCGCGCTCAGCCTGATCAACCGCGGCGCGTTCCCCCGGCCTGCGGAGCGCGGGATCGCTACACGTTTTCTGCTGGCGGCGGCGCGGTTAAGCCGCGGCGGAAGTATGTATAATGAGAAAACGGACTCTTTTGATTTCAAGCCGTCACAAAAACCCGCCTTCCCCATCTAGTTGTATATATATATGACAACAATATGAATCTGGAAAAAGCCTCGTTCATTAGAAAGTTTTGTTGAAAGACAAGCGCCAAAGCTGTCATCATCATCTCACTTATCCGTGTGGGAGAATCACTGACCATGGCAACGATGCCGCAAAAAAACGCAGCAGAAGCCGGGACCGCCGTTGAGGCATCCCAGGCCCGCGTGGTTATCGACGACCATGGCCGGATTGTTTTCGCAACACCCAATTTTTCTGAATTGAGCGGCGTCCCGTCCGATGCGCTGCGGGGACAGCCTTTGAGCGCTCTCCTGACCTTCTCCGATCCGGAAGAAGCGTTTCATGCGCAGAAAATGTTCGGGTCCGGCGCCGCCGAAACGTCGGACGCGGCGGCAATGATCCGGTCCCTGCGCGAGGGGGTTCACCCGGTCCTGTTCGGGACACGGACAGCGGAACTGCACTTTGACCGGATCGGCATGAAAGACGGGCGCTCTTTTGTCGTTGCATCCCTGGCTGACGACAGCGGCGCGGTCGACAGCAATTTCCTGGAACTGATCGCCCGGATGGAACAGAAGGCCGAGGCGAATTCAGGTCCGGTTAAATCTTCCAGCGATACGGATCTGCGCCATTTCCTCAACATGTCCCATGATCTGCAATCGGTTGCGGATGCGACGGGGCGTTTTATCAAAGTCGGCGATAATTTTTTCAGCGTGCTCGGCTACAGCGACGACGAACTGAAAAAAACCTCCCTTCTCGACATTGTGCACCCGGACGACAAGCCGCAGGCGCGCAATACCCTCTCCAGCCTGATGTATGACGATGCGGAACAGAACAGCATCATCGATTGCGAATGCCGGGTGATGGCGAAGGACGGTTCCATCCGGTGGATGGAGTGGCGGCATAAGCGCGCCGGCGATATCATTTACAGCGTCGGGCGCGATGTGACCGCGTTCAAAACCGGTGAAGACGCGATGCGCCAGCAGGAATTGATGCTGCGCGAGGCGCAGGCCATCGGCCATATGGGTCATTGGCGGTGGAGCGTCGGGTCGAACGACATTCAATGGTCGGACGAGATTTACAAAATTTTCGGGGTGGAGCGCGGCACGTTCGTTCCGGCCCTTGATGCCGTCAACCGTATGACGCACAAGCGCGATGTCGGTCGCCTGTTGCAGGCGTTCCAGCGCGCGATCATCGAACAGAACAATTACGAAATGGAATTCCGCATCACACGCCCCGATGGCGAGGTGCGTTATATCCGTTGCGAAGGGCGTTGCGAACATGACCCGCACGGTGATGTCATCGCCCTGTTCGGCATTATGCAGGATGTGACCGAACGCACCATCAATGAACTGAACCTGACCGAGGCGAAGGATGCCGCCGAACGCGCCTATGCCGCGAAATCCCAGTTCCTTGCGAATATGAGCCATGAACTGCGCACGCCGCTGAATGCAATCATCGGTTTTTCCGAGATGATGCAGCGGCAATTGCTCGGCCCGATTGGCTCGGCGCGTTACCTCGATTATATCGCCGGGATCCGCGAAAGCGGTGAACATCTGCTCGACCTGATTTCCGACATTCTCGACATGTCGAAGATCGAAGCCGGAAAATATGAGCTGGACCTGGAGGAGCTTCATGTCGCCAAGGTGATCCGCCTGGCCATCCACATGATGGAAGGCCGCGCCACCGACGCGAAGATTCACGTGTCGATCGATATCACCAATGAGGGCCTGCAGGTTGTGGCCGACCGCCGCGCGTTGATGCAGGTGTTGCTCAACCTGTTATCCAATGCCGTCAAATTCACCGAACCCGGCGGGTCGGTGCGCGTCGAATGTATCGAGCGCGGGGATTATGTTTCAATCAAGGTGCATGACACCGGTATCGGCATCCCTGCGAACCAGTTGAAAAACATCACGCGACCCTTTGAGCAGGCCGCATCCCATTATACCCGCAAGCACGAAGGCACCGGCCTCGGCCTGGCCATCACCAAGGAACTGATCGAACTGCATGGCGGTTCGCTGCATATCGATTCGACGGTGGGTGTGGGGACGACGGTGACGATCCGCCTGCCGTATAATGCCTATGAGGCATTAAAGAAGAAAACCAAGTCGTAGGACTTAACCCGTCGCGTCGGCGGTGATCAGGTCGCCGAAATTACCAAGGCGTTCGCGGTAAGCCGCTTCCTTTTCAAGACAGGCCTTAAGACCCTCTTTATAGGTCGGGTATTTCAGCTGGACGCCCAGTTCATTCTTGATGCGGTCATTCCTGATGCGCTTGTTGTCGGCGTAGAAGCTTCGCGCAATCGGGGCCATATCGGTGTCGTCATAGGGCAGCAACGGCGGCACATCGAGGCCCAGCATTTCACAGGCATATTTGATGACTTCCTGGCTGGGGGCCGCCAGGTCATCGGCCAGGTTATAGGACGCGCCGGGATCGGGTTTATACATCGAGGCGATGATGGTCTGGGCGATATCCTCGACATGAATGCGGCTGAAAGCGTGGCCGGGTTTGTCGATGCGGCGGGCGTTGCCGACGCGCACGGAATCAAGCGCAGACCGTCCGGGGCCGTAAATACCGGCGAGACGGAAGGCATGAACGGGGAGCTTCTTAGCGCGGAACAGGTTCAGCCATTGTTCTTCCGCCCTGGCGCGACGTGACCCGCGTTTGCTGGAGGGGCGAATCTCGGATGATTCGTCTACCCAGCCGCCATCGCGGTCACCATAGACGGAGGTGGAGGAGAGATAGCCGACCCATTCAAGCGTCGGGATATTCAGAATATCATTCGCATGCATCAGGAAGGCAGGATCGCCATCGTCATCGGGCGGTGCGGAGATCAGGAGGTGCATGGTGTCGCGCAGGAAAAGGGTGGGGTCTTCTAAAGGCTGCTGGTAATCGAAAAGGAAGGATTTGATATTCTGGTTGCGGAGGAAGCGGCGTTTGTTGTTATCGCGGGTGGTTCCGGCCAGACACCAATCCCCCTTTCCCATGAGTTCATGGGCGAGAACATCGCAGGTGTAACCATAACCAAAACAGAAAAGCTTCTTTTGTGTCATAAATCCTTTACCCGGCATCTGCCTGGTTTACTCACGGCCTGACACTATATCCTAGAAATCCACGTTTTCGTAGTGCTCAACGGGGGTAAAGCCCGGAATACGGTCTTCCAGAAGCGGCTGGAAGCTGGGGCGTGATTTCACGCGCGCATACCAATTGCGCGCGGCCTGGTGTTCTTCCCACGGGACGTCACCGATATAATCGATGGCGGATAAGTGCGACGCGGCGGCGATATCGGCCAGAGAATAATTCTCCCCCGCCAGCCATTTGCGTTTTTCGGTCAGGAAGCCAATGTAATCAAGATGATAATGAATGTTGGCATGCCCGGCGCGGATCGAGGGGCCATGCGGTTCACCCAGTTTCAGGAAACGCTTCATCAGCTTCTCGCCGACCAGGTTATCCGTCACTTCGCGGTTGAATTTGACATCGAACCAGCTTGTCAGGCGGCGCGTCTCGGCGCGTTGGACAGGGTCAAAGCCGAGCAGGTTCACTTCGGGGTAAACCTCCTCCAGGTATTCGCAGATAACCTGGGAATTGGCCAAGGTCGTGCCGTCACGTTCGACCAGAACCGGAACATCACCGGCGGGGTTCAGCGCCAGGAATTCGGTCCGGCGCTCCCATACCTTTTCAATTTTCAGGTCGAAATCGAGGCGCTTCTCAGCAAGGGCGATACGCACCTTGCGCGAGAAAGGATGAAGCCAGAGGTGGTACAGCGTTCTCATACTAAAAGTCTATCCCAGAGTGTCCCTTAACGGAATGGCTTATTGCCACTTTCTGGACATATATTAGATTTATTTGATGAGCAGAGTCCAGCAGAGACTGAAAAGACCGAAACGCTACGGAGTCTATTTCGTCCCCTGCTTGCTTTTTGCGGTCAGGGAAACCTTGATTTTTACCTGGTTTTCAACGCTTTTGGTGTCTGTCCATTCACCCTGGCCGACACCGTAGTCGAGACGGTTTATAACGGCTTCACCATTCATTTTCGCAAAGGACTCACCCGAATCAGATTTCGTTATGACCAATGTGAACGGCAAGGTGATCGGCAACGTGACGTTCCGGATTGTCAGATCGCCCCTTGCGACATACTGATTCTGGTCCAGGCCCATGGTGATCGATCGGGTTACAAAATGCGCTTCGGGGAATGAATCGGTATTGAACCAGTCTTTGGATGGCAGGCTCTTGTTGCGGTCATCGCTGCCCGCGTCGACGCTGCCCGTCTCAATCGTGATGTCGGCCTTGCTGGCCGGAAGGTTGTCGGGGTCAAAGGCAATGATTCCGTCAAATGAACTGAAATGACCCTGAAACGGCGCGCCCATCTGGACCCCTTCGAAACCGAGCGTGCTGGCGTCCCGGACGATGGTCCAGTTCGAAGGCGCTGCGGGTGTGGCGGTCGCGGCCAAAGCAGGTGCGGCGCAGAAGAAAACGAGAGATAGAAGAATTGTCTGTAGGCGCATTGCAGGTTCCTTGAAAAGTGCGTGTCCGATTGACACAATTTAATGCCAAACCCCGGCAAAACAAAGGCGCAAACGCATTGCATTGAAGGTCTTCACCCGCTAATCTCGGGGACTTACAATAATAAACGTAAAACAGTGGAACGCTCATGCCTGCACAACTTTCCCGCAAGGGTTTGAAGCCGTCGCTTGTCGCCCTGGGATTGTCGCTTGCGACCTTTGCCACTGTCTTTAATGCACAGGCCGCAGGGACGGAACAAAGCCAGTCTGCGGAGCCGTTCGCCACCGCCAATATCCCGCGCCCTGTATCCGCGGCCACCGAACAATTTGACCAGAAACTGAAAGACGCCCTCAACGAAACGGGGGAAATTTTATCCGCGCGGATAAAAGGCGATGATTTCAATCCGGTGAAAGATCAGGACATTCAGAACCGCGTCAACACCATCAAGGCCCTGATCGAATCCGGGGCCAATCCGAATCATTACGTTCCGGACACCCTGTCGATGCAGCCCGACCGCAATATGTCCCCGCTTGGCGCGGCGATCATGATCGCGGCAAAGGCCCGGCGGCCCGATCTGGTGCAGAGCTTTATCGATAAGGGCGCGGATGTCCGCCTGCGCACCGACCGGGGATGGGGGGCGATGGATTATGCGATTGTCGCCCTGATTCAGGCGCAGGAAAATCCGAAAAACTTTGCCCCGTCGATGGTGGAAGTCGAGAACGCGGTCAAAATCCTCAAGATTTTGAATACGGCGGGCCTGCGCCCGACCGATGCGACGATGCTGACCAATAATTCAACCGCCCGCACGCAAAATTACGCCACGCTTGCCACACGGCAGAAAAAAGACCCGATCCTCAAGATTAACGGCTTTGTGCTGCGGCACATCCTGCATCAGCAGGGCTTGCTGACCAATGCGGAGTTCGAGGAAGAAATCAAAGGAGACAGGACGAATGCTGCCCTGCTGCTGAACGAACATGGCATTACCGATAAAAACCTTACCGCCAATGACGGTAATGTTGGCGACAGTCATAACGACATCATTCCGGGCGGTTATAAAACGCTGCGCGTTCTTAAAGGCTCGACGATCATGACCCTGGCGACGAACTTCGCCGGGGCGATGGGGGCCGCCACCCCGCAGGAAGCATTTGCCCTGCTTGCCGCAAAGAACGGCCTTACCCTCAGCATGGCCGAGGCATCGGAACCCCTGGCCGCGGCCCGGGATTTCATGGTTCCGATCTCCCCCGCCAATCTGTTCGGCGAAACCCTGGCCAACGCGGACGAGTCAGTCCGCGAAATCGCCCTGCGCGTCAAAGACATATATTACAAAAAGAATGCCAGCGTTGCGGAGATCGCCGCCGACATTGCCCGCATGAACGGCGTCAATGCCGATGCCCTGGATGATAAAACGGTTTTTGACAAGGATGCGCGCGTCATCATCGTTTTCATGAATGACAGCCATTCCCACCTTTCTGAAATGACGCCGCCCGCCGGGGCCCCGGCCGGACGCAAGGTCGATCTGGTCCTCGTGGAGTCCAGCACCAGCAACAACGCCGAACAGGACGGTGTTCAACATTCGCGCGAAACGACGGCCGTCGCCGCAAGCACAGGCTACGCCATCAACCACAGGGCCGATTTTTCGCGCATCCACCGCCTTGATGAATCGCTCACCTATTTCCCTGCGGGCGATACGCCAAAGGGGGCCAGCAATGCACTGAAAATTCTGATGAACCCGGGGAACACCTCCCTGCGCGACCGCCTCATCTTCAGCGTCAGCGAAGCCCAGACGACGACCTGGGGCAATGCTACGCTGATGAGTTCGGTTTTGACGCAGGATAATATCGCCTATGAAGGCATCCGCCTTATGCTGCCCAATATGGATCAGGCGAAGCCGACCATTTTCCTGGGAGCCGCAAACCGCCGCGCAACCGAGGGGCCCTATATTCAGTCACATACGACGGTGAATTCCCCGCGCGCGACGCTTCTCGGGGCAACGGGTAAATATACCGTAGCTCCGGCAACGGGCGGAATGGCGACCGTTATCGCGCCTTATTCTTCCTATGGCGCGGATGTGTGTGTTCCCCTGCCCGTCAAACTGAAAAAGCAGTTTGAAGGATCGTCGATCAGCGCCCCGGTTATGGCGTCAATCGCGCGCCAGTTCAATGAATGGTATGGCAACCGCCTGAGCTTCGAGGAAATCAAGGCCGCCGCCCTGATGACTGCCGACCGGGACATTCAGGACGCAGACGATCCGCAGCGTATGGAGAGTATCATCCTCGGCAAGGGCGGAGAGGCGAACAGGGAAGAGATTAAAACCCACACTGCGAAATTTAACAGCAACGGTGGCGGCCTGCCGCATAATACCTATTGCGGCGCGGGCACGATCAATGCGGTGCGCTGGAAAAAGAACGTCGATACTTTACTCACCCTGAAGCAGCCGGGCCAGGATGCCGAAGGATCTGCCGTGACGCTGCAGGCCGGAGCGCCCGAGGTTTCCGAGACCCTTAGCAACGGTAAAAAGGAATACACCTATCGTTTGCGCGTGCCGCAATACATGACGCTGGGCCGCCTGACCTTCCTTCTGCCGCAGGAGCGCGAGCAGCATGGAGAGGTCGTCGTGAAAACGCCCGCCGGGTTTGAGATGCAGCTGCCCCATGCGTTGACCAATATCGTTTCGACGGATGCATTTTCCTATGAGGATGTGAAGGCCGGGGACATCATCGAAATTCGCACCAACCATCCGCTGGGGGAGACAGGCGGGCTGGTCCTGCGCGGCCATGCGCCGGGAAATGCGATTGCGATGCTCCGTGATAAATTACAGACCGAAGGGGTCCTGCCTGCGCCTGTAAAGGAAATGGAGGGCAACCGTGTGGTTGGACCCTCCAAACCTGTCACGGTGTTACGTGACGCAAAAGTAACCTATCCCGGCTTTGGCCGCGATTAAGGCCTTGTAAACGGCAGCATGCGGCGGAGCGTTCCGTCGCGGTCGATTACCACATGTTTCATCGCCCCGGCGAAATGCAGGCCGATGAGCACGATCAGGCTGTAAGCTGCGTATTCGTGAACCGTCCAGAGAAGATCCGCCAGCCCCTTATCACGCGCAACCAGATCCGGCAGGGTGAAGAGGTGGAAGACGCTAACCGAAAAGCCCTTGGCCGACGAACCCAGCCACCCGGTCAGGGGCATCAGGAACATCATGACATAGAGCAAACTGTGCACCAGCGCCGCGAGCGATTTTTCCCATTGCCGATGGCTTGGCAACGGGATCGGGTAGGTGTTGATCAGTTTCCACAAGAGCCGCAGCGACGCGAGCATCAGCACAAGAATGCCGACAGACTTATGCAGGCCGAAGACCTGCATTTTATCCGTCATGCTCATCTCGACCCTGGTCATATAAAGACCGGCGCAGAGCATACCGATGATCAACAGAGCGACAACCCAGTGAAAGGTCTTTGCCACCGCCCCGTAGCGATCAGCCGTATTTTTAAGCGGCATGATTATTCCTTACCCTTGGCCGGGCCTTTGTAATCAACCTGGTTGCCCTGAACCTCCAGCGTGATATTCACATCATCGCCGACCATGGGAACGTATTTTGTCATACCGAATTCCGAACGTGTCAGTTTCGCCGTGGCGGTGAAGCCCGCGACATACATTTTATCGTTCATCGGGAACACGCCGGAATTGTTATAGGTCACCTTCAACGTCACCGGCTTGGTCACGCCGAGGATGGTCATGTCACCAAGGATGTCGGCTGTCTTCTCGCCGGTCTTGGTGACTTTGGTGCTGACGAAATGCATGGTCGGGAATTGCGCGACGTTGAAGAAATCCGGGGATTTCAGATGTTCGTCCCATTTGCCGTCGCCCATGTCGAGGCTTGCGGTTTTGATAGTTGCGTCAACGGTTGATTTTGACGGGTCGGTGCGGTCGAGGGTAAAGCCGCCATCGTAATCGAGGAAACGGCCATAAGAATTGGTGAAGCCAAGATGGTTGACCGAAAAGATCACCTGGGTGTGCGGTTTATCGAAGGTGTATTTTTCAACACCCTCGGCACGGGCGAAACCGCTGCTGAGAAGAACGGTGCCGATGACGGCGAGGGAAAGAAGAGGACGAAACATTGCGGAAGGCTCCTGGGGAAAAGGGTTTGGTTTAAAACGCTTCCAACAAGGTAGTCTATTGCAACGTGAAGACAATAAAGTTCCTCGCCCGTTACAAAATATTTCCGCTGAAATACTTTCTGTAAATATAAACGAAGGTGACGGCCCCGAGAAAAGCGATCAGCCAGTTCAATAATCCGTAGATCTTCAGCGATTTATCGACCTTTAACTCTTCATTGGTCTTATAGCGCAGCATAAACAGCAGCAGCATCTGCCCCGCGCAGAAGCCGCAAACCAACCCGGTGATGCCGACAATCCAGTTCATGGAGAGAATTTTAACGGCCACCCGCGCCGAAAGGCAAATGTTTTGATCGTTACTTTTTAGAAACCGGCTATGTTTTTTGTTACTAATCTTTCGGCGTACATGGACCTGCCCTGCATTTAATCGTATGCATGAGGCATGACATCATATTTCGACGCCGCCCTGCTGGGCGCAATTGAAGGCATCACCGAATTCCTGCCCGTATCATCGACCGGACACCTGATTCTGGCCGCCGATATGCTCGGCTTTGAGGACAAGACTTTTGAAGTGGTGATCCAGCTTGGCGCGATCCTTGCGATCTGCGTTCTTTATTTCCAAAAACTGTTCGGTGTCGCACGCGGCATCCTGACCGGGGACAGGCAGGCGCTGCGCTTTACAATGGCGGTACTGATTGCTTTTTTTCCGGCGGTGCTGCTCGGGCTTCTCTTTCATGATTTTATCAAGAATGTTTTGTTCTCGCCCGTGGTCGTGGCGATTTCGCTGATCGTGGGCGGCGTTATCATGTATGCGGCGGAGCGTTTTTATAAGCGCCCGCCCAGTGTACACGCGGTTGAGGATATTTCACCGCTGCTGGCCGTGAAGATCGGGCTGGCGCAATGCGTGGCGATGATCCCCGGCGTGTCGCGGTCCGGCGCGACGATTATCGGCGCCTTGCTGATGGGTGTCGACCGCAAGACGGCGGCGGAGTTTTCATTTTTTCTGGCCATTCCGACGATGTTCGGCGCGTCCGCGCTCGATCTGTGGAAGGGGCGCGCCGACTTAACGGGTGACGGCCTGACCGGGATTGCAATCGGCTTCGCGGTTGCGTTTATTGTCGCGCTGATCGTCGTGAAATGGTTTATCGGGTTTATCAGCAAGCATGATTTCGTGCCGTTTGCGATTTACCGGATTGTATTCGGCATCGTCATTCTCGGCTGGATTTATCTTCACGGGATGGCTGTCTAGATTTTCCTGAGTATGCGGATCAGCGTATCGCCATAGGGCCGCGTGTCGCGCAGTTCGAAAGGCAAGTTGACCAGATCGTTACCCGCAATCGTGCTTTCGGTTTCGACAATCACCACCGCGCCCGTTTCGATCCAGCCGCCATCAGAGAGAGCCAGTAACGCGGGCGGCACCAGATCTTTGCGGTAGGGCGGGTCGACGAAGACCATCCTTGCCGGTTGGAGCGCCACAGGTTTCGGACCGATCTTTGCCGCTTCCCGCAGGATGAACGAAGCGCGTGACCCAAGTTTCAGCATTTCGGCATTGGCCTTTGCGCATTCGATGCTAGTGCGATCCTTATCAATGAAGGTGCAGGATTCTGCGCCGCGCGATATCGCCTCCAGCCCCAGCGCACCGGTGCCGCAGAAGACATCGAGCACGGCGGCCCCTTCCAGATCGAATTCCTCGCCATCCTCCAGCCAGTTGCCGGAGAATATAATATTGAATATGGCCTGGCGCGTGCGGTCGGAAGTCGGGCGGATGGCGTCGCCTTTTGGCACCTGCAGGATGCGGCCACGGAACTCACCAGCCGTGATCCTCATTTGAAAAATCCGGGGATCAGTTTGGGAAGTTCGCTCGGGTGAACCTCGATCACCTCGCCCTCCGGCAATTCGCGCAGTTCGAAGGGACCGTAGGAAATACGGATCAGGCGGTTCACCTTCAGGCCGATGGATTCCAGAACCTTGCGGACCTCGCGGTTCTTGCCTTCGGTGATGGTGAAGATAAGCCAGCAATTGGCGCCCTTTTGCGATTCCAGATGAGCGTCGATCTTGCCGTAGCGGATACCATCAACCGTGACGCCGTTGCGGAGGGCATCGAGCCGGTCCTGGGTCACATCGCCGAAAGCGCGAACGCGGTAAATCCGTTTCCAGCCCGTCGTCGGCAGTTCCAGATGGCGCGACAGTTCCCCGTCATTAGTGAGCAGCAGCAGACCTTCCGTGGTCAGATCGAGCCGCCCGACACTGATCACGCGCGGCAGGGATTTTGGCAGGTGGTCGAAAATCGTATCGCGGCCCATTTCGTCGCGGGCGGAGGTGACGAGGCCGGTGGGCTTGTGATAAAGGAACAGCCGGGTTTTCTGCGCCTTGGGCAGTTTTTTTCCGTCAACCTCGATACAATCATCAGGCCCGACATTCAGTGCAGGACTGTCGATGATTGCTCCGTTAACAGAAACGCGGCCAGCCTGAATCCACACTTCGGCATCGCGGCGGGAGCATAATCCCGCGCGCGCCATGACCTTGGCAATGCGTTCGCCTTCCTTGGCGGCTTTTTCAGTACTCAATTTCGGCCTCTTCGGGTTATATATAGTGCATGAATGACGAGGTTGACACAAAATTCATGGCGCTGGCCCTGGAAGAAGCTCACGCCGCCGCCGCCCGCGACGAAGTGCCGATCGGGGCCGTCCTTGTCGACTATAAAACCGGCCAGATAATTGCCCGCACCGGCAACCGCACCATCGAAAATGCCGACCCCACTGCCCATGCGGAGATTCTGGCCATTCGCGACGGGTGTCGTGCCGCGGGGGCGCAGCGTATTCCAGATTGCGATCTTTATATCACGCTTGAACCCTGCGCCATGTGCGCCGCCGCGATCAGTTTTGCACGCATCCGCCGTGTCGTCTTTGCCGCAAGTGACCCGAAGGGCGGCGGGGTTTTGCATGGCGGCAGGTTTTTTGAGCAGCCGACCTGCCACCACCGTCCGGAAACCGCACACGGGATTATGGGTGAGGAATCGGCGGCTTTGTTAAAGACCTTTTTTCAGGCCCGGCGCGGATAAGGCCCGCCACGCGATGTCACGGCGGCAGAACCCTTCGGGCCAGTTCAGAAGATCAACCGCCTGATACGCATTCGCCCGTGCCGTCGCCACATCCTTCGCATAAGCCGTGACGCCAAGGACACGGCCACCGGCGGCGACGATTTCGCCCTTTTCGTTTCTTGCGGTTCCGGCATGGAATACTTTTACGCCCTCAACCGTGTCAGCCAGATCGATGCCGCGAATGACGGTGTCCTTGCGCGGCGTTCCGGGATAACCCTCCGCTGCCATGACGACACACAGCGCCACTGCGTCTTTCCATTTAACCTGGTCACGGATGGTATCCAGTTTACCGCGCGCCGCCGCATCCAGCAGCGTTACCAGATCATAATCAAGCCGCGATAAAATGGTCTGGCATTCCGGATCGCCAAAACGGGTATTGTACTCAAGCAGGATCGGTTCACCCTTCACCACCATGATGCCCGCGAACAGAACACCCTTAAAAGGATTATTCTCGCGCATCATGCCATCGATGGTCGGCCTGATCATGCGGTCCAGAATCTTCTGTTCCATCTCCGGCGTCATCAGATGTGCGGGGGAATAGGCGCCCATCCCACCAGTATTCAGGCCTGTATCACCATCACCGACACGTTTGTGATCCTGCGCCGAGGTCAGAGGCACAAAGGTTCTGCCATCGGCTATGACAAAGTAGGATAATTCTTCGCCATCCAGAAATTCCTCGATAACGACTTCACGCCCTGCCGCACCGAATGCCACACCGGAAAGCATTTCACGGGTCGCAGTTATAGCCTCTTCAACACTCAGTGCAATAATGACGCCCTTTCCAGCGGCAAGGCCGTCGGCCTTGACGACAATCGGAGCACCAGTTTTACGGATAAACCGTTCCGCCTCATCGGCATCGGTAAAGCGGCCATAGGCGGCGGTGGGAATTTTATGGCGGGACACGAAGTCCTTCATAAACGCCTTTGATCCCTCAAGCTGCGCCGCTTCACTGCTTGGTCCAAAGACGGCGATGCCATGCCGGTCCAGCATATCGGCCAGCCCGCCGACCAGCGGACCTTCCGGCCCGACAATCACCAGATCGATCTTTTTGTCTTTTGCAAAAGTGATAATGCCGTCGAGATCATCAATCGCGATAGCGACGCATTCCGCGGAATCGGCAATGCCCGGATTACCAGGGGCGCAGTATAATTTTCCACATCGCGGGGATTGTTTCAGAAGCCACGCCAAGGCATGTTCGCGCCCGCCGGAACCGATCAACAGAATATTCATGCTCTCACCCTTTATAAAACTGATGTATTATCAGGGGAGCTGAAAATAAGCGCAAAGGAATTTCTATGCTGAGCCGAAATAAAGTACCCCTGATCGCCGCCACGCTAGCCCTGATCGCCCTGGTTGCCTGCTCCTCGACGAGTAATCACAAAGCCCCGCAGAAACCCGCGATTAAGCCGGTGGCCAGCATTGCAAGATCCGAAGTTGTTGCAAGCAGCCCTACGGTCCCCGGGCCATCAACTACAAGCTGCGACTATCCATCCGAATGGGTTGGCAAAAAGATCGATCGCGATGCCGTCAAAGCAACAGGCCGCATCGTTCGCGTCCTGCGCCCCAACGACCCGGCAACGATGGATTTCAGCCCCGACCGCCTCAATGTCATCATCGATAAAAATGATATCGTCACGGAAGTGAAGTGCGGTTAAATCGATTACCTCTTGTTGTTGCGCATATATTTGAGAATGCCCGTTATATGAGGCCCTGCGCCATTTTCTTTGTCAGCGGGATGCCGGATGCCGTCATAAACAGGCACCTCGTCAAAATCGAAGGGGCTTATTCCTTCTAGGCAGGCAAGATTCACTCCGTATTGATTCGGATTGGATCTCCGCTGATGATGCGTATAGATGCCACACTTAGAGCAAAAATAATGCTTCGCTGACATTGTATTAAACTGATAGAGACTCAGCGATTCTTCTCCCTCAATAAATTTTATGCCATCAAGGTTGGCTGATACGGCAATTGCGCCTCTCATGCTGCAATAAGAGCATGTACAACGCCGTGCAGTATGCAGACCGTCTGTCAAAGTAACGTGAAAGCGTATGCTCTTACAATGACAGGAGGCCGATATCTGGCTGATGTCCTTATTCAAAGGGAGCAAATTCATCCCTTCAATCCTCCAGCGATACCAGTGACGCATTGCCCCCGCTGGCCGTGGTGTTGATTGAGATCACTTTCTCAGAGGCAAAGCGCGGCAAATAGTTCGGGCCGCCCGCTTTCGGTCCTGTGCCGGAAAGGCCGTGACCACCGAAGGGCTGGACACCAACAACGGCACCGATCATGGTGCGGTTGACGTAAACGTTGCCGACGTTAACGGCATCGGTCACTTTTTTCATCGATTGTTCGATGCGTGTGTGCATGCCGAAGGTGAGGCCGTAGCCGCTGTTGTTCACCTGGTCGATCACCTGGTCCAGTTCGCCGGATTTGTAGCGGATAACATGCAGGACGGGACCGAAGACTTCGCGTTTCAGTTGCGAGAGATCGTCGATTTCATAGGCGGTGGGGGCGAAGAAATGCCCCTGCGCCGAAAGGTCTTCATTCAGGGGGACGGTGGCGATATGTTTGCCGAAGCCGGTCAGGGCTTCGCGGTGAGCAATGAGGCTGGCCAGCGCCTCCTCATCAATCACGGGGCCGAGGTCGCAGGACAGCAGCATCGGGTCGCCGATGCGCAGTTCCTGCATCGCGCCTTTCAGCATCGCAATGATTTTATCAGCGACATCGTCCTGCAGGAACAGAACGCGGAGGGCGGAGCAACGCTGGCCCGTCGAGCCGAAGGCGGAGACAAGCGCATCGTCCACCACCTGTTCGGGGAGGGCCGAGGAATCGACGATCATCACGTTCTGGCCGCCGGTTTCGGCGATCAGGGGGACGATGGGTCCGTCCTTGGCGGCGAGGGTGCGGTTGATCGAGCGCGCGGCTTCGGTCGAGCCGGTGAAAGCCACGCCGTCGACGCCGTCATGACTGACAATCTGCGCGCCGACATTGCCGTCGCCGGGCAGAAGGGTAAAGGCATCATGATGGACACCGGCGTCCAGAATGATCCGCGCCATGCGCATGGCGATCAGCGGTGTCTGTTCCGCAGGTTTCGCGATGACGGCGTTTCCGGCCATCAGGGCGGCGGCGATCTGGCCCATGAAAATGGCCAATGGGAAGTTCCACGGCGAAATGCAGACAAAGACGCCACGGCCCTGCATATAAAGCGTGTTCTTTTCACCCGTCGGCCCGGGCAGGATGCGCCCGGCAGAATCGAAATCAATCCGGCCACGCTGCGCGTAATAGCGGCAGAAATCGACAGCCTCGCGAATCTCGGCGAGGGCGTCTTCGACTGTCTTGCCGGCTTCGCGGACGCAGAGGCCCATCAGTTCGGCGCGGTTTTCCTCCATAATATCGGCGATGCGGTCGAGGGCGGCGGCGCGTTTTACGGCAGGGGTTTTCGACCAGATTTTATATCCGTCGCGCGCAGTTTCAAAGGCGCGGTCGATTAGTTTGTCGTCGGCATACCAGACTGAACCGATCATGCTGCGCCAGTTGGTCGGGTTTGCGACCGGGCGGGCGATGCCTTCGCGGTACATTTTTCCGGAAATAAAGGGCGCGGCCTCCCACACTTTGCCATCAACATGTTTCATCATGTCGCCAAGCAAGGGGCCGGTGGTGGCGCGGTCGGTGAGATCGAGGCCGATGGAATTGCGGCGTGACGGGCCGAACAGGTCCAGCGGGCGCGGAATGCGGGCGTGACGTTTTTTTGAGTGATTGGCGGCCTGCTCCACCGGGTCGGAGACAATCTGCTTCACCGGCACGGTGGGGTCCAGAAGCTGGTGCACGAAATTGCTGTTCGCGCCATTTTCAAGCAGGCGGCGAACGAGATAAGGCAACAGGTCCTGATGCGAACCGACGGGGGCGTAAACCCGGACATTGCCAAGCCCGCCTTCCAGAATCTGGTCGTGCAGGCCCTCGCCCATACCGTGCAGACGCTGGAATTCGAAACTGTTGCGGTCATTGCCGGCCATTTCGAGAACGGCGGCGATGGTGTGCGCGTTATGCGTGGCAAGCATCGGGTAGAACACATCGCGGCGGGCCAGAAGTTTATTGGCGCAGGCGAGGAAAGAGAGGTCCGTGTTGACCTTGCGGGTGTAGACCGGATAATCGGGCAGGGCCATCACCTGGGCGCGTTTGACTTCCGTATCCCAATAGGCCCCTTTCACCAGGCGCACGGCAAGGCGGCGGCGGAGCGCGCGCGTCATGTCGGAGAGATGATCGATCAAGGGCATGGTGCGTTTGGAATAAGCCTGGATGGCGAGGCCGAGGCCGTCCCAGTCACGGTAAGAATCATTGGCGGCGACCGCCTCGATGATCTTCAGGGAGATTTCCAGACGATCGACTTCCTCGGCGTCGAGGGTGACGGCAATATCGCGGGCCGAGGCTCTTTTGCAGATTTCGCTCAGGCGGTCAACCAGAACCGGCATGCAGCGATCTTCCTGCGCCACCTCATAGCGCGGATGCAGGGCGGAGATTTTTACCGAGATTCCCGGCATCTGGTTATTGTCATTGGTCTTGCCCTTCGTGCCCAGCGCATCAATCGCTTTTATATAGGCGGCGAAATAACGCTCCGCGTCTTCCTGGGTCCGCGCGCCCTCGCCCAGCATATCGTAGGACATGCTGTAGCCTTTTTTCTCGTAGGACTTTGCGTTCTTCATCGCATCTTCGATGGTCTGGCCCACCACGAACTGGTTGCCCATGACGCGGATGGCGCCGATCATCGCCTGGCGGATCACCGGTTCGCCGAGGCGCGCAATCATGCTGTCCAGGGTTTTTTTAGTGATCGACATGCCGTAGCCCGCGGCCTTGACCATCCAGTCCTGCGGGTTGCCGGGAAGGGTCCAGTCGGCGGAGCCGACCTTGTCGCGGATCAGGGCCTTCGCCGTGCGGGCATCGGGGATGCGCAGTAAGGCTTCGGCCATGCCCATCAGGGCCAGACCTTCCTCGGTGGTCAGGGAATATTGCTGCAGGAACGCTTCCATCTCACCAGTTTTGCGTTTTGAATCGCGCACGCGATTGACGAGTTCGATGGCCTTCGCCTCCACCCGGTCATGCCGTGCCTGATCCCAGGGCAGGTCGGCCAGCAACGCATCAACGCGCGCCGCTTCATCGGTGTAAATATAGTTGGAGAGTGTTTCCGCCATGATGCGCCCCTGAATTTTTTTGAACGGCTTTAGTTTACCATTACCGGACCAGTCACGAAAGGGCGGCGGCACAGGGTGTCTACAGGCATCAATGCCTATATTGCATTGCCATAGACCATAATAACGCAGCGACGACCTATTTTAGTAAAGGTGTTCCTGCCGCCTCGCTGCCCCAGGGCCGCAGGGCGACGGCGGAAACAGCGTTTTTAGGTGAGCCTTCGATCAGCTTCTCGCTCCAGGTGAGGTAGATCAGCATATTGGAGTCCTTGTCGAAGAACCGCGTCACGCGCAATTTTTTAAACAGGATCGAACGGCGTTCGTTAAAAACCTCCTCGCCCTTTTCGCGCATGGCGATCGCTTCCCTGAAACGGATCGGGCCGGTCTGGGTGCAGGCGATGCTGGCGTCCGAGGTGTCTTCAGCGATGCCGATCGCGCCCTTGACCCCGCCGGTCACGGCGCGGGCGACGGTGCAGCTTACTCCGTCTATTTTAGGGTCTTCAAAGACCTCAAGCTTGATCTTGTCATTGGCGACGCCGAGCATGCGGAACGTGGTGCTGACCTCCCCGATATCGCGCGCCTCGGCGACGGATACGCCGCTGATCAGGAATGCAGCACAAAAGAGCATCGCAAAACGCATGATTTTATCCTTGTCTTTGAAAGAGGGTTCGGCCCTTCTGCATAGGGCAAAACCCTTAGCGTGACAAGGCCACCGCATTATTCGGGACGGATTTCGGCGCCTGTTTCCTGAAATCACTCATTCCCGCCCTCAGGCGTTCCGTCACTTCGATGATATCGGCAACCGGCATGGCGAAGGTGGCGCGGGCGACCCCGGCTTTTTCATCCAGCCCCATCCAGCTGCCGCTGGCGAAGGACAATCTCTGCCCCGCGCCGAAGACATGGCGGATGGCTTCGCTATCTTCGGCCACGGTCATGCCGGAATATCTTTTGTAGTGAACGAAGGTGTTGGAATATTCGCGGCCCTTCAGGTCGCTGAAATCTATCAGGTGAAAAAATCCAGCCTGCGGCGTGGTCAGGACTCTCAAGCCGGGTATTCCCGCGGTCAGGAGGCGCAGCGCCTCCGCTTTGCCTTTACCGCTGCGGGCAATGGTTTGTACCAGACGCTGGCGGTCTGCATCATCCAGTTCCGCCATTGTGTCCATGCCGTTGATCAGCGCCTTCATCAACAGGCCGCGGAAACGGTGCGCATCGTTCATGCGGTCAAGATGCCGGCGGCGCTGGCTCAGGAAGGGTTCGGTGACGTTGAAATACGCCTCCATCGCGTGCAAGGCGGGTTTAGAGATAAAATATTCACTGAGCAGCCGGTCATGATTGAGGTCGTGCAGTTTCTGGCTGTCTGCCACAATCACAGCGCCGCGCAGATTGGCAAGTCCCGCTTTTGATATGCCAAAGAGCGTGAAGCAATGCTTATACAATTCGTCAATCTGGGCGAAGGCAAAGGGCTTTTCGCTGCTGTATTCAAGGCCGTCATAGACCATGTCCTCGATGATATTGATGCGGCTGGACAGCCCGTCCCAAGCGCGCCCCGGTTTGGTTTTAAAGGCATTTTCGCCTGTTCCAAAAGAGATGAATTCCTGGGTCTTCTGCCATTCTCTCAGGACTTTATTTTCTTCCTGTTCATACAGGTCGTTCAGCCCCTGGAACAGTTTGCCGAGTTTTCGCGTTTCACCCTCGGTGCGGACCAACCCTGTCGGATTGTTCGGATTTGAATCGAAGAAAGCGACCAGACGGCGGTCCTGATGAACTGCGCCACGTATGGCCGTCCGGACATCATTCCATTCCAGCCTGCCGCCTTCGGTGAGATTGCGTTGCACTTTAACAATATCAAAGCCAAGTGCCTCCGCCGTGTCGATGAAAAAACCGTAGGTCGGGACCGGCATCAGGATAGCGGGTCTGATGTTGCGGTTGCAGCGCTTATTTTCCGCCGCCACATCTTCGGCAAGGCGATTCAGGATCAGATGGAACGCCCCGGTTGTGCCCCCGCCCACCGGCATCATGTCTGTGAAAGGAAGCCCGGTCCAGCCTCTCGGCTGAATCCCGCGCGAAGTGAAATGGTCACTCAGGCGGTCGAGGGTACGGCGGACACTGTACTCACTGTAGCCTGCGGCCAGGAACTGGTAGCGGTGAAGGTCTTTCCGGGATTCCTTAAAAGCGTAATTCGCAGCAGAGGTCAGCGGAAACAGCGGGTTTCCGTTCGCGCAATCAATCACCTTTAATGTGTCTGGCGAAAGGGCCATTTTTCTGCAAAAGTTGCCGCTGTAAATGATACCGCCCCTTATAGAGGATTATGTCAATTTTGGCAAATTCCGATGCCACACCCCGTTCGAACGTCCCTGATTTAAGCGTTTCTGAACTTTCCATGAGCCTTCAGCGCACGCTTGAGGATTCCTTCGGGCGCGTACGCGTGCGCGGGGAGATTTCAGGCATGAAACTGGCGGCGTCGGGGCATCTTTATGCCGATCTGAAGGATGAGAATGCCTGCCTCAACATCATCTGCTGGCGCACGACCGTTGGCCGCCTGAAGATTAAACCGGAAGACGGTCTTGATGTCGTGTGTACGGGGAAAATCACTACCTATCCCAAATCATCGCGTTACCAGTTGATTGTCGATTCCATCGAACTGGCGGGTGCCGGTGCGCTCCTGAAAATGCTGGAGGACAGGAAGAAGCGGCTGGCGGCGGAAGGGCTATTCGCGGCGGAGCGTAAAAAGAAGCTGCCCTACCTGCCCGGCATTATCGGTGTGGTGACATCGCCGACAGGTTCCGTGATCCGCGATATCCTGCACCGTCTGGAAGACCGGTTCCCCAGCCATGTCATTGTCTGGCCGGTGGCGGTCCAGGGAGATGCGGCGGCGGACCAGATCACGGCGGCGATTAAAGGCTTTAATGCGATGACCACAAACAGGCCCGATATCATTATCGTTGCGCGGGGTGGCGGGTCGCTCGAAGACCTGATGGCGTTCAATGAAGAGAACGTCGTGCGCGCCGCCGCTGAATCTAAAATCCCCCTCATTTCCGCGGTGGGGCATGAGACGGATACGACACTCATCGACTACGCCGCAGACCTTCGCGCACCGACACCCACGGCGGCGGCGGAAATGGCGGTGCCGGTGCGGCGCGATCTTTTGCTGCGCGTGATGGATGATGCGCGCAGGATTTACAGCATCATGTCGCGCGCGACATCCCTGCGCCAGCAGCAGGTTCATACCCTTTCCGCCAAGCTCGGCAACCCGCAGCGCCTTCTGGATACCAAGGTGCAGTCCCTTGACCATACGGCGCATAAACTCGGGGCCTGCTTTGATAAATACCTCCACCGCCGGACCGCCCGCGTTGCCGAATTGTCCGCCATGCTGCGGCATCCGCGCCAGGTTGTGGCCGAGGCCGGGCGTAGCCTCGCGCAATGGGACCAGCGCCTGTTATCCTTAAAATCCCGCCTGTTGCAGCAGCCGGAGCAGAATTTGCAACGCATGGGCGGGCTGCTGGAGGCGTTTTCATTTCACAATGTATTGAAACGCGGCTATGCCGTGATCCGCGATGAAAACGGCGCACCCCTGACCACCGCCGCCGCGACAAAACCCGGCCAGGGTATCGAAATCGAATTCCAGGACGGGCGCCGCAAGGGCCATCTGGCCGGATAATCCAGCTCCCTTCGCTTTTTCCTTCAATTCCGGCCCCGTTTCAGGCTAGTTTGCGGCCTGATAATTTCAGGATATAGTTACTTTTATGAGAATGACCTCCCGCGAACTGATGGACCGACTTGGCGTGCCGAACGAGCTGACGCCGTATGAAACCTATCCGTTCACCATCTATGACGCCGCCAGGGGACTGACCTGCAGCGCCGAGGTGCGCATGGGCATGGATAAAGATGAAATCGAATGCGAGATTCAGCTGGTCCATGACACGCCGCCCGTTGGGAAACCGTCGATGGAGCTGGTCATCTGGTTTCAGATCAAACATTCCGGCACGACCGAATGGGAAACCAAGGATGCGCGCCTGAAGAACGCGCCGATCGACCGGACGCTTTATAACTGGGAAGAGAAATGCTGTAATTTTTTCGGCGCGGTGGTCCGTTTCCTGAAGATGGACCAGATCCCGGATATGGACGACCTGATCGACGATGAATTCCACAGCCGCGAACGTTTTGGCGGCGGCGGCGCAGGCGGCGGCAAGTCGCCAAAAATCAAACCAGGTCAGTTGCTTGGCATGAAAAAAGGCGGCTTCTGACAGGGTTTCACAGGGATATGTTCCTGTTTCTGGCGTATCGAAATTGTGCTAGCGTCTTTCTCAATGGCCGGTAATAAGGTCGGCCTATAACAAGAGGAGAATGTGTAATGAGCACTGAAAACAAACCAACAGAAGTGAAAGTTGAAACACCGAAGCCAACACCGGCACCGGCGCTGAAACTCTAATCTTAATAAAAAAGCTCTAGAGCAAAATTCGAAACGGCCCCGCAAGAATGCTGCAGCATTCTCCGGGGCCGTTTTTTATGAATGCAGGATTTTAGAACGCTACCTTTACCGCTATACCGGCCTGCAGGCGTTCGTTATCCGGTTCGACCCAGCGGCGGCCGATGCGGTCTGTGTTGATGCTGGATTCGTCGATGTTCCAGTAGCGGGCAAAAGGCCCGATTTCCCATTGATATCCCATCCATTCATGCCCGAACATGATCGAGCCGCGCAGGCCGTAGCCATCATGCTGGGTGTTGGAGATATCGGAATAATTGCCGCCTGCCTGGCTGAGTTTCGAATTTACCTTGCCGTAGAAAAGCTGGTCGTATTCGATTGTCGGCTTGATTGTCCAGGCCCCGGCGGGGAAAGCCATGTCAATCCCAACAGGAATGTAGAATTGTGCGATCTGGCGGTCATAACCGACATAGCCGAGCGAGGTGACGATGTTTTGTGAATGGTCGTAATAAAGACGCGCGCCAAGGCCCAGATAGGGGTTGACCGACCCGCCCGCATAATCGAAATGGAAACCGGTGCGAAGGCGGAATTCAGCCTCGACCTGGGCGGCATTTTCGGAAGTGCCGCTGACCGAGCTGTAATCGCTGCGCCCCAGTGACAGGCGGGCATCGAAAGCATTATAGGATGAATGGCCGGTGGCGGTGTAACCGGCGGTGAGCGAACCATATAAGGCATCGTTATCGAGGCGCACATTCGGGTCGGGTTCCTTGTAATTATCGTAGAACCCCTCTGCGCCCAGTTGCCATTGGCCGGCAGGTTCGGCATGGGCCAGGGAAGCAGAACAGGAAAGCGCAATAAAAGCGGCCAGAGCCAGGCGGGACAGGAAAGCGGACATGGAGAACTCCTTCAGGACTGAAGATAAGGCATCATAGCGCGATTTAGGGTCGCTGTCAGGCCCGGAAAACGGTCATAGAGGTTGTTTTTTAGAGTGGTTTGTTGCTATGGTGGCCGCGTTTTCAGCCCAGTTTTTCAATATATGCGAAGGATCGCCGCAGATGGTTGCTTATAAGTACGTCTATAACATGTCCGGGATGACCAAGACCTGGCCGAACGGCAAAAAGGTTTTGGAGAATATCACCCTCCACTTTCTGCCCGGCGCGAAGATCGGTGTGCTCGGTCCCAACGGGGCGGGTAAATCAACGCTGCTTAAAATCATGGCGGGCGTGGACAAGGATTTCACAGGCGAGGCATTCTCCGCCGACGGCGTCCGCATCGGTTACCTGCAACAGGAACCGCAGCTCGACCCCAACAAGACCGTTCTTGAAAACGTGATGGAAGGCCTGCATGTCATGCAGGCGAAAGTGACGCGTTTTAACGCCATCGGCATGGAGATGGCCGAACCGGATGCGGACTACGACAAGCTGGGTGCCGAGATGGCCGCCCTGCAGGACGAGATCGATGCCGGTGACGGCTGGGAGCTGGAGCGCACGGCGGAACTGGCGATGGATGCCCTGCGCTGCCCGCCGAAGGATTCCGGCGTGACCAAATTATCGGGAGGCGAGAAACGCCGCGTTGCGCTCTGCCGCCTGCTGCTGGAAAAACCGGACATGCTGCTGCTCGATGAACCGACCAACCACCTTGATACGGAATCGGTGGCGTGGCTGCAGAACTTCCTGAAGAATTACAAGGGCACTGTCGTGATGATCACCCACGATCGTTACTTCCTCGACAATGTTACCGGCTGGATTCTCGAACTTTATTTCGGCTCTGCGATTCCTTACGAAGGTAATTATTCAGCCTATCTCGATGCGAAGGCCAAACGTCTGCGATCCGAGGCAAAGGCCGAAGATAACCTGCAAAAGACGCTGGAACGCGAACTGGAATGGATCAGGCAGACGCCTGAAGGCCGCCGTAAAAAATCCAAGGCACGTGTTGCCGCCTATAACGATTTGCTGATGGAATCGGAATCGCAGGTCGTGCGCGCGACCCAGATCGTTATTCCGACGCCGCCGCGCCTCGGCACACTGGTCGTTGAAGCCAGTGAAATCAGCAAAGCCTTCGGTGATCGCCTGCTAATCGAAAACCTGTCCTTCAAACTGCCGCCTGGCGGCATTGTCGGCGTGATCGGTGCGAACGGTGCGGGCAAGACCACACTCTTTAAAATGATCACCGAGAATGAGAAACCGGATACCGGCACGTTTAAAGTCGGCGAAACAGTCAAGCTTGGTTACATCGACCAGAGCCGTGACTCGCTCGACCCGGACAAAACCGTGTGGGAAGAAATCTCCGACGGCCTTGATATCACCAAGCTCGGCAAGATCGAGATGCCGTCACGTGCCTATGTGTCGTCGTTCAACTTCCGTGGCGTGGACCAGCAAAAACGGGTCGGCCAGCTATCGGGTGGTGAGCGCAACCGCGTCCACCTTGCCAAGATGCTGAAATCGGGGGCGAACGTCCTCCTCCTCGATGAACCGACCAACGATCTCGACACCGAAACATTATCGGCCCTGGAAGAGGCGATTGAAAGATTCCCCGGCTGCGCCGTGGTCATCTCCCACGATCGTTCTTTCCTTGACCGCCTGGCCACCCACATCATCGCGTTTGAGGGGAATTCCCAGGTCGTGTTCTTCGAAGGGAACTACGAAGATTACGAAAAAGACCTGCATCGCCGTCTCGGGACGGCCGCGGACCAGCCCCATGTGCTGAAATTCAAGCCGCTGAACAGAAAATCAGCTTAAATCAAAAGACCGGTAGAAATGCCGGTCTTTTTTTTATCAGTTTATGTAAGACTTTTGCCCGCTTGCCAAACCCCGATTATTGAAAAATATCTTAAAATATCCCGGCTCAGGCTAAATCTATCGGGCTGTAAATTCATTCGCGGATTGAAAAGTGACGGTAAGAGGCTTATGATTGACGATATGTCAAACGGATAGCGACTTTATCGCGACAAAATCAGGCATTTTCTGGTTCCTGACCCTAACTCGTGGTAATATGTGGAAACGCTAAAATTTAATAAAATTTTATATATAAAGCGGTATCCTAGAGTCGGGGTGATGTAGGAATTGGAAAAACTTAAACTAAAACAAGCGGCTGGTTATGTCATTATGCCCGGGTTAATCCCGCGGCTGAAGGATCTGTTTGGCGGCGGCTCCGGCATGCTCGCCTATATGATTGCGAACATTTTCCAGTCGACCCGGCTGCTGCCCGCAAACCATCCCTATTTAAGCCCGGCGAATATGCGCAAATACGGCATTCGTGACGTCTTCGCGCAGGCGGGAAACAATCTCGTTTTCGACCGCAAGCATCTGGACCAGATCCTGATCTTCTTCACCCTGATGCTGGGGTTCGTGCTTTTCTTCCTGCAATTCCTTGCGCTGGGCGTCAGCCTGGTGGTCCAGCACGCCAATGCCCTGCCGTTTGGCAGCATTTTCGAGACCCAGTACAACACCACCGATATCGCCTTTGAATTGCTGGACCGCGTGTTCGGCATTCCCGATATTTTCAATTCCTGCGTCGCGCAGATGATGCCCTGCGGTAATCAGCCGCCGCTGAACGCCTTCCCGACGCCGTTCAATATCGCCCTGCAGAACCTGTTCCAGTATTACAGCGTCGGTATTCTGGTCGTCGGCGTTATTATCTTCCTTTATTATATGTTCGTCGTGGTTGTTGAAACCGCGCAGACCGGCACGCCGTTCGGCCGCCGGTTCAGCCATATCTGGGTCCCGATCCGCCTTGTTGTCGCCATCGGCCTTCTGATCCCGGTCAGTCACGGCCTCAATTCGGCGCAGTATATCGTTCTCTATGCCGCGAAAGAGGGTTCGGGTTTTGCCACCAATGGCTGGACGCTTTATAACTCGACCCTGCAAAACGGTCTTGGCGCCGATGTTGAATCGCTTTACGCGCGCCCGAAAAATCCTGATATCTGGCCTATGCTTAAATTCATGCTGCTGGTCAATACCTGCCGCACGGCTTATGCCCTGAAGGGGGTTAGCGACATCCAGCCTTATCTGGTGAAGCAACCGGCCAAGTTCGAGATGGTCGATATGGGCGCGAGCTATGCCGATGCGCTCAATTTTTATAACAATGGCGACGTGATTATCCGCTTCGGGCAGCAGGACGATTCCTTCGGCTCGGAGAACGGCACGGTCAAGCCGTTCTGCGGCGAAATCATGATCCCGACACAGACGCCCCTGGACAGCGGGTCCCTGATCGGGCCTTACACGGTTCAGGAATCTTTCTTTAACCTGATCCTTTACCTGTGGAGCAATGATGAATCCGACGATTTCGCGGAAGTCATCACCCACCAGATCAATGCCGATAATCCCTGCACCATTCTTGGCGGCGCGGGCGGGCTTGATTGCGATACGGGCGTTACTACCGAATTCGTTATCTATGAACAGGGCTTAGGCCAGAGCAACGTCGATGACGCCATCTATAACGGGCGGGAGGCGATGATTGCCGCAAACGACATGTCGGTCACGCCGGAAATCCTTGAACGCGGATGGGGCGGCGCCGGCATCTGGTACAACAGGATTGCAGAGGCAAACGGCGTTTTCTTCAGCGCAGTCAATTTCGTCCCCACACCGACACTGGAGCCAATACCCCTGGCCCAGGTCAAGGAGTCGCGTAACGGCGCGGACCAGAACGTTAACCCGACCGATTCGGGCAACCTGAACCAGTCCAACGAAAACAAGATCAAGTTCGGCAGCGCCGCCGACGAGTTTGTCGCCAACGCAATGCAAAAGGCGATGAAATCCCTGGGCGACGACAGCACCTATCAAAACAGCGACAACATCAAGAAGAACAATGCTTTCACGGATACGATCAACCTGCTGTTCGGGACCGAAGGTCTGTTTACCATGCGGGAGAACACCGATATCCATCCGCTGGCGCAGCTGGTCGGCCTTGGCAAGGGGATCATGGATGCGACGATCCGCAACCTCTTTACCGCGACGATCTTCTCGGTCGGCGGCGGTCTTTTGAGCGCCTGGACCAAGACGGCAGGCGTCGGCAAATATTCGACCATCTTCGCCAGTATCCTGATCGGGATTACCACGATCAGCCTGACTGTCGGGTTTGTGCTGTATTACGTTCTGCCGTTCCTGCCCTTCATGTATTTCTTCTTCTCGGTCGGGGCATGGATCAAGACCATCTTCGAGGCCATGGTGGGTGTTCCGCTCTGGGCGCTCGGGCATTTGCGCATTGATGGCCACGGCCTGCCCGGGGAAAGCGCCCTTGACGGCTATTTCATGATTTTTGAAATCTTTATCCGCCCGATCCTGACGGTGTTCGGCCTGATCGGCGGATTGATCACCTTTACGGCGCTGGCCAAGGTGCTGAATGAGATTTTCAAACTGGTCACCGATAACCTGACCGGCTTCGATGAAAACCCCTGCTTCTCTTCGGGGGGTGGCGCCTGCACCACTGCGGCGGCGCCGGCCGACATGCTGGCCTTCAAGCGCAACGTGATTGATAATTTCTTCTTCACGATTATTTACACGATCGTCATTTACATGATGGCGACCGGATCGTTCAAGATGATCGACCAGATTCCCTCACGCATCCTGCGATGGATGGGTGCCGGTGCCCAGGCCTTCCAGCAGCATAACGAAGCTGAAGAAGGACTGAACAGGTACCTGATCGGTGGCGCCGTCCAGATGACACGCCAGATGGGCGATATCATCATGACGGACGGGAACCGCGCAGGCTTCCTTGCCGGTAAGCTGGCAGGCGGTAACGCGCAGACGAACGCCAGCCAGCCGGGTTCGACCGGGGCCTTTATTACCAGACCTCCGGGCGGCGCGGGTTCGACGGGTTCCGGGAACCTTCCTGGCAGCGGCGGCACAGCAGGCTCCAGGCCATCGACTCCGCCACCGACAAAGAAACCTTAATGCAGGAGAGAGACCTGATCGCGAGATAAAGGCCATAATATTGTGAGTGTTCCCGGTACAAAATTTCTGAAATTTGCCCTTCTGCCGCAGGTCCTGCCGCGGACGCAGGATCTCTTTCGGGAAGGGTTTGGATCGGTCGCTTACTGGATAGCCTGTATTTTCGCCAATGCGCGGATGCTGCCGCCGACGCACCCTTATCTTAATCCCGCCAATATCGAGCGTTTTACCATTGCGAACGTCCTTGGCCAGGCGTTGGCCAATCTGCGCATGTCTTACCGCAATGTCGACCAGATTATTATTTACGGGCTTGTGGTTCTGGCCTGCGCCCTGTTCGCGGCGCAGCTTGGTTTGCTGGGTTTGTCGCTGCTCTCTCATGCGGCCCATGCCGCCGTCGCCGAACCGACAAGTTTCGCCGATTATTTCCTGTCGCCGATCCCGGAGAGCGATATTTCATTCATGATTCTGGACCGCATTTTCGGCGTTCCCGATCTGTTTAATTCCTGCGTTGCGCTGAATGCGCCGTGCCTTGGCGCGGCCCAGTCGGACGGGCTGTTTCCGTTTCCCTATCATATTGCCCTGCAAAGCCTGCTGAGTTTCTACAGTGAAGGCCTGTTGTTCGTCGCGGCCATTATCTTTGCCTATCTGGTCTTCACCCTGGTGGCTGAAACAGCCGAAGCCGGGCAGGTTTTTGGCCGCCGTTTCAACAGGGTCTGGGCGCCGCTTCGCCTTGTGGCCGCTATCGGCCTGCTTATCCCGATGGGATATGGCCTCAACGCCGGGCAGTGGATCGTGCTTTACGTCGCAAAATTCGGCTCAGGTTTCGGGACCAATGGCTGGAATTACTACGTCAACGATTTCACGGGGCAGCAGACTTTTCTCGGTGCTTCCAATCTTCTGGTGGCGCGCCCGAATTATCCGTCCACCAACGACTTCATCCAGTTCATGGCCATGGCCCAGACCTGCTGGAGCGCGTATATGGATTACTACCGCTACAAGCGCGGAACGACGGATGTCGATCTGTTCATCAGGGCTTATGTCGTTCGTCCGCCAGGGACATACCCGGTGGGCGCGAATAATTTCATGCGGCTGGATGAATTCCTGAATACCTATCCAACGCTTTATGAAGCGCAACAATGGTTCGGATCGGGCGATATCGATGTTGTTTACGGCGATCTTGATGAGGTTGCCTGGAAAGATTACAAGGGCAATGTCCGCCCTTATTGCGGCGAAGTCATTGTTACGACCAGCAATATCAATGCCGGCGCGCCGCTTCCGACGGATGAGCTGACCTATGCTTACCTGCGCGATATCGTCAGCGTTTCGTGGTACGATTCCGATAACACCACCAATAATATCCTTGGCGATACGGGGTATTCCACCTACTACATCGCCAACCGCGTTATCGCCACGGTCCTGAATAACAGCAAGGACCCGGATGACGCCCTGCCGACGGATGCCGATCTGGCGCAGCTGGTCGATAATTACGACGCCAAGGTCAAGGAGCTGGTCGATCAGGCCTATACGGACATCACGACCGGGGCGGTTCTGGATACATTCTGGGCCAATGAGGCTGCGGAATACGGATGGGCTGGGGCGGGAATCTGGTACAACAAAATTGCGGAAATGAACGGGTTGTTCACCGAAGCGGTGGTCAACCTGCCCATGGTTATCAAATATCCCGAAATCTCCGAGCGCATCATGACCGAGCGCCAGAAGGGAACCCCGATGGTTCCCGGTGAAAACCGCTTTGACCCGAACATCCCGGCAGGCGCGGACGGCAAGAAAAACAACCTGACCTATGAGAGAGCGGACGATCAGAAGATCGCCACGGCGATGAACAAGACCTATCAGATGTTCAATGGCCTGCAGGAACGCATCATCATGCCGGCAACGGGGAACGACCTCTATGACGGGATCAACGCCACATTCAAGAAGACAGGGTTATGGGATTTACGCGACAACGTCGATATTCACCCGATCGCACAATTGGCAGGGCTCGGTAAAACCCTTCTGACCAACACGATTATAACCTTCGGTTCGGGGACCGCGGCGGGGATGATCAGCATCCTCGGCAAGCAGTCGAAGGGGAACGCGCTGGCGGGGGCGGCCTCAAAACTTTTACTCGGCGTTGCCTATATCGGCCTTGCCGCGGGTATCCTCCTTTACTATGTCGTTCCATTCATGCCGTTCATCTATTTCTTCTTTGCGGTCGTTGCCTGGGCCAAGACGATTTTCGAGGCCATGGTCGGCATTCCTTTGTGGGCGCTGGCGCATATGCGTTATGACGGTCCGGGCTTCCCGACCCAGGGATCGATTTACGGCTATTTCCTGTTGCTGGATATTTTCATCAGGCCGATATTGATTGTCTTCGGGTTGATTGCATCGACGACGGTCTTTTATGCCGTGGCCAAAACCTTCAATAATATCTTTGATATCGTCAGCTCCAACCTGAGCGGTTTTGATGCCGAGGGCGCTGTCGGCCTGCCGGGGGATACGCCGGGCGCGCTTTCCTTCGACCGGGGGCCTCTGGATGAACTCATCTTTACAATCCTTTACGCGGTGGTCCTTTATATGATCGGCACAGGCTGCTTTAAAATGATCGATATGTTCCCGCAGAAGATTTTACGCTGGATGCGAAGCAATGCGCAGAGCTTCTCCTCGCTGCACAAGGAATCCGATGTGGCGGAAAAGGTTGGCCATTCCCTGCACAGTAACGTGCATCAGATTGGTGGCAATGTGACCGGCAGCCTGTTTAACGGTTAAAATGATTGAGATGATATGGCTTTGATTACATTACACAATTCAAAGGATCGACATCGGGATCAAACTGGTGGCAGACGGGCCGGATATGGTACAATGGGTTTAAATTCAATAAGAACAGCGTCAGAACTTCTGACGGGGGCGGCGCGGAAATGAAGATTACAACGAAATCTTTCTTTGCTTATACAATGCTACCGCGGATCATACCGATGGTGCGCGATCTGCTGCGGCCGGGCTTTGGCCTGATCAGCATGTCTATTGCCCAGATTTATGCCGGCTGCGGCCTGCTGCCCGCCAATCACCCTTATCTGAACCGTCATAATATGGGCCGTTACGGCCTGGGCCAGCTGGTCATCGAGGCCGCCCGTAATCTGCAGTTCAAACGCCAGCATCTCGACCAGATCCTGATCTTTTCGCTGATCGGGCTGGGCATGATCCTGCTCTTTGCTCAGGTTTTTATCTGCGGCTTCATCGTGTTCACCCAGGTCGCGCACGCCATGCCGACCAGCTATCAGGGTTATTTCATCACCCAGAACCCTGATCAGGACATCGCCTTTGTCCTGATTGACCGCGTCTTCGGCATTACGGGGATGTTTGATTCCTGCGCCTCGACCGGCGGGATCTGCTTCCCCATGGGCGCAAACCCCCAACCGGAGCCGTGGCCCCTGCCCTATCACGCCGCGCTTCAGGATATGCTGTCTTTCTACAGCGTGGGCCTGTGCGTGATCGGGATGATCATCTTCATGTATTATGTGGTCGCCGTATTCCTGGAAACCGCCGAAAGCGGCACGCCGTTCGGCAAACGCTTTGACCATGTCTGGGCGCCGATCCGCATGGTGGTGGCCCTTGGCCTCCTGATCCCGCTCAGCTTCGGACTGAACGGGGCGCAGATCCTGACGCTTTATATCGCCAAATGGGGTTCGTCTTTCGCGACCAATGGCTGGCTCTATTTCACCGATACGCTGATCGCCGAAAATTTGAGCAACCTTCTGGCCGATCCGGAGCAACTGGTCGCCAACGTCCAGAAAACCGACGGCGCCAACCTGTTCCAGTTCTTCACCGTCGCCTCGGTCTGCAAGAAAATGTACGAGCAGCGTGAGGGGATCAATATCGATGCCTATCTGGTCAAGAACGTCGGCGCCAACGAATCGGTCCTGCTGAGCGATACAGACTGGACCGGCGCGATCGATTTCTATGATAACAGCGATATCCTGGTCGTCTTTGGCGAGAAGGACGACAAATATGCCGATGAAAAAGGCAACGTCAAACCTTATTGCGGTGAAATTACCCTGCCGGTTGTCGACCTGACGGATGACGGCGCGGTTTCGATCCAGGAAGCCTATTACGATCATTATATCCAGGAATACTGGGGTAATGCCGGGTCGAACAACCCGCCGGACCTGGCCCCGGCGCAGCTGCCGAACGGACAGGAGGAAGGTTTCTTCTGGGATGCGGCTGACCGCCTGATCGAAGCCCATCTGGGCACTATGAGTGCTGACGGCCTGCAGCAGACCGTTGACCCGATGGAGCCGGATGAAAACGCGCGGGTTTCCATGCTTGGCACCTGGACGACGAATATGGATGTCTATATTGCGGCCGCCGTCCAGATGGCCATCGCCGATGCCGAATGGGCGTTCAACCTTCAGCAATATGGCTGGGCCGGGGCGGGCATCTGGTACAACAAGCTGGCGGAAAAGAATGGCGGCATGTTCACCGCGGTTGCCAGCCTGCCGATGGTCCGGAAATGGCCGCTGGTCATGGAAGCCGTTTCGGAGGAGGCCAGCAAGGCCAACCAGCAGCGTTCGGATGATGAAAAGTTCAGCCTTAACAGTAAAAACAACAAAGCGATCCAGCTGCCTGCCGATCTTGGGGCCAACCGCGACGAATATGCCCAGGTCTTCAATAAGGCCTATCTGCTGTGGGGGGCACAGGTGGCGAAAGAAATGGATGCCTACGGCAATTCCATCCCTCCGCATACTACAAACAACCCGCTGATCGATTTCCTGCATCAGCTGTTTGGGACAACCGGGCTTTACAGCATGTCCGACCCGGCTAATGCCGATATCCACCCGCTGGCCCAGATCACCATCATGGGGAAATATCTTCTGGAGGCGTCGATCCGCAATATCGTTTTCGGCACAGCCACCAGTGCGATTTCGAAGATTTTTAACGGTCTTGGGAAAGAGGCCGGGGAAGTCGTCGCCTCCATGCTTCAAAAAGTCGGCATGATGACATTGTCGATCGGCCTGGTGCTTTATTACGTCGTGCCGTTCATGCCGTTCCTGTATTTCTTCTTCCAGGTTGGCGGATGGATCAAGGGTCTGTTTGAAGCCATGGTTGGTCTGCCCCTCTGGGCGCTGGCGCACCTTCGCATCGACAACCATGGCGGGCTTGCCGGACCGGCGGCGATTCAGGGCTACCTCCTGATCCTTGAACTCTTCCTGCGGCCTATCCTGACCATCTTCGGTCTGGTCGGCGCGGTCGCGATTTTCAGCGCGCAGGTCAAGGTTCTTAATGAAATCTTTGAACTGGTTGTGAGCAACGTTACCGGTTATGACGCCGCCAACGCGGCCGCCATTGCCGCCGGGGATGTGGGTTGGAGCGGATATTACCGCGGTTATATCGACCAGCTATTCTACACGATCATCTACGCGATCATTGTCTATATGCTCGGGACATCGTCGTTCAAACTCATCTATATGGTGCCGGATAAAACCCTGCGCTGGATGGGTGCCAACGTCGACAGCTTCGGAGACGAGATCGCCCAGAACAATCCGGAAGGACTGGTCGGCAAGATGTTCGGCGGCGCCTCCGGGGCCACGCAGCAGATTGGCAGCGGTCTGGCAAGGTTCAACCGATAAGTCAGGCCTTAGCCGCCTTTTACAAACACAAAAAAACCGGCCAGGAATGGCCGGTTTTTTATTGAGACTTTGTCCACAGACTAGGTTTTGTTTTTCAGGCTGCTGATCAGGGCATCGATATTTCCGCCGCCCTGCTGTATGACGGAGGCGAAGTCGGAACGCTGGGTCATTGACATGCTGACACCGGCAACGACGACATCGACAACGCGGTAACGGCCGCCGGTCTGGCGAACGCGCCAGTCGACGATAACTTCCTGGCCGCCATCGGCAGGCAGGACCTTGGAGCTGACGATTGTGTCGGTTGCGCCGTCAGCGCGGGAACCGGTCACATCAAATTGCTGGCCTTTGTAATCGGAGAAACGCTGGGAATACATGGCAACGACATAGTTGCGGAAGAGTTTCTGGAACTCGGCCTGCTGGGCCGGGGTCGCCGTTTTCCAGTAGCGGCCAAGCGTGAACTTGCCGATTGTTTCCATGTCGTAATTTTCTTCCAGCAGGCGGCGGAAGGATTCGGTTTTCTGCGCCTGCGTCTGCTGGGCATTGCTGAGGAAGTCGAGAGCGCGTTTTGCCATGCTGCCGACGAAGGCCTCGGCCCCCGCCTGAGCCTGGGTTTTGCCTTCAGTTGCGGCCAGCACGATGGTGCTGAGCGGCGTGGATTGCAGATGCGTCAGATACGAAGCCTGTGATGATGCCGTGTCCGCCAGAATCATGCCGCCGAAAGCGACGGAGGTCAGGGCAAGGAGACGGGCCGTGGAATGAATGGTCGACATGACGTTTAAAACCCTCTGTGTTTGAAGCAAATCCTGTGTCTGCTTATGCGTCTAATATAGGCGAAGTTCAAGTCAATTCTAGGGCATTGTGTCAGGCGGTAAACAAATAAAAAGGGGAACCGTTTTGCGGTCCCCCTCTTCTTAAATCGTTCTGACCGGCCTTAGGGGTGGTCGGTTCCGGCAGCGCCGACATTGTATTCTGCGGTATTGGTGTTGTGAACAGCCGCGGCGCGGTTCTGGACATAAGCACTCTTCATCGCAGCGTAGTAATCGAAGGAGTTGCGACGCAGATCGTCCAGCGCATCCAGCAGTTCTTCACGACGCGAAACGCTGTAGGTGACAAAACGCGCCACGACCCAGCCATCGTTATCCGTGTTGTGCAGATACCAGTTGATCGGGTCCATCAGGCTGTCAGCCAGAAGGCCGGTCGCATCACGGGCCGAGGACGGGCCAAGCAGAGGAATGATCATATAAGGGCCGTGGTCAACGCCCCAGACACCGAGGGTCTGACCGAAATCTTCCTCACGGTAGGGAATGCCTTCACTGGCCGCGACATCGAAGATACCGCCAACACCGATAATGGTGTTAATGACCGTGCGGGTCAGCGTCGTACCGGCCCCGTCAAGATCGCCCTGCAGCAGGTTATTGGCAAGGTTTACAGGAGCACGGAGGTTATGCAGGACGTTGCGCACGCCGACACGACCGCCGCGCGGCACGACATAGCGGTAGCCCAGCGCAACGGGGCGCAGAACGGCCTGGTCGGCGGCATCGTTGAAAGAGAAGACAGCCTTGTTAAAGCCGATATACGGATCTTCGATTTCCCCAGCCGCATTCTGCGCGCTTGCTGAGCCGGTGACACCGACGAGCAGCGCCGCGGTCAGCGCCAGAAGACGAATGGATTTAAAATGCGTAACGTTCATGGATTCCCCGGATTAATAGAAAAAAGTTAAATTGTCCCAACTCTAGTTAATCATCGTTGCTTTACAACTTGGTTAACTTTCTATGGAAAGTTTATCGTCACCGGGGCGTAAACCTCTTGGAATACGCACGAATGTCACAAAACCCTGTTTCATATTGGATTTGCACTGGTCGAAAAGCAACGGGGACCTTACGTTTTTTTTAGATTTGTGCTGTTTTTGCCACAGGAATGTTGTCAAAAAGAAACAGCATCGCCCTAGCCGTCTTCAAGACTCAGAATTGCCGTGATCCCGAGCAGCAGGGACACCAGCGCCGGCGACCACGCCGCGAGGATAACCGGAATTTGCTGCGACGCACCAAGAGCCTGCAGGAAGCTGGAGATAAAGAATACCAGAAAGCCCATCAGCACGCCTGCGGCGATCAGTTCAAAGCTGCGCTGAAAGCGCGGTGGCCGCATTGAGACGGATGCCGCCAGCAAGACCATGGCCAGGAACAGGACCGGCGCGGCAAGGAGTGACTGGAAATGGATGCGCAGGCGCGTGGCGTCGAAACCGGTTTCGGTCAGGGTTTTGATATAGGCGGGCAGCTTCCAGAACGATTGCGAACGCGCCGAGGAAAAGCTTTCCTCAATATCGTGGCGGGTCAGCTGCGTCGGCATGCTGACGCTGGCGCTGCGCTCGACCGGTTTCTGGCTCTGGTACACCTGCGCGTTATCGAACAGCCAGGCCCCCTCCCCAAGTTTTGCGCCCGAAGAGTCGATCCGCCTTAAAAAATTATCGTTGTTGTCGAAGAACAGCGCCATCACGTTGTTCATCTGCCATTGCGGCAGGATGATGCGGTCGGCGTGGACAATCATATAGCCCTTATCGCCATTTTCCATCTGGCGCAGCCAGATGCCTTTGTCAAAAAGGGTGGTGACGATTCCCTTGTCGCGCATAAAGTATTTCGCTTCCAGCGCATCATAACGCCCGAGCATTGCGGCACTGATCGGGTTGAGAATGGTGCACTGGATCACGCCGGTCAGCGCCGCGACGATCAGGATCGGGGCAAGGAACTGCCACACCGAAAAGCCCGCGCCGCGCACCACCACCAGTTCGTGCCGCCGCGCCAGCATCCAGAACGTAAACATCGCCCCGAACAGAATGGCGAAGGGCAGCAGGGTCTGTCCCAGATCGGGCAGTTTATAAATACCCATCTTCAGGATCATGCCGAGACTGATCTGTTCGACCTTCGAGGCCTGGCGCAGCAATTCCATTGTGCTGAACAGATAGACGATCGCCATCAGGATGCCGAAGATAGAGAGGAAATTGACGGTGAATAATTTTGCCAGATAAAAGCTCATCGTCGGCGGCAGTCTGTTTCTTTTTCTCTGGATCATCGGATGGCCCCCCGGCGGCTGAGCAGGCGCAGGAGACGGTGCTGCAGGCCTTCGCTGCGCGCGTTCAGGAAGAAGAGGCCCAGTATAATCGGCGTAAACACCAGGACATACATCAGGACAAGCCCGAACACCGAAGCCTTCGAGAGGTTAAAGGCCGTTATATAAAGCGCCTCGATAAGGCAGACACTGGTGACAGCGGCGGTGATGCGGCGGCCCATGCCGCGCCGGTCGATCGGCCCGAGCAACAGGAAAGACAGGCCGATCAGCGCAAAGGCCGGGGCCAGCAACGGGCTGATAATCCGGCGGTGCGCCTCGATGGTGAATTCCCATTTCGCGTTGCGGTCATCGGCACTGTTCAAATCGGGGGTGAACAATTCCCACAAGGTGCGTTCGTCCGGTTCGCGCCAGTGTGCATCGACTGCACCGGATCCTTGCGGCATATCAATGGTATTTTTTGCAAAATCGAGGCGCGTCATCCGGCCCGTCGCAGCATCATAGGTCTGGCGCGAGCCGTCGAAGACATCGACATGCTGGCCCGCCTTGTCGAAGCGCAGGGCGCCGCGTTTGGCCATGATCGTGACCGGCACTTTATTCTGCGGGCGGTTATCGTAGATCATCAGCCCTTTCAGGTCGCCGGTCGGGGTGTGGTCGCGCACGAAGATGGTCAGGCCGCCCTTGTCTGTGTTGCCAACCGGGTTGAACACGCCCTCGCGGAAAAAGAGATTCGAATACTGCGCCTTGATGACCTGCTTCAGGTTCTGCATGTTGGAGAGGGTGACCGGCCCCAGCCAGGCCGTCATGATGAAAATGATCACCATGACGATCCCCGCAACCTGCAACGCCGGTCTGGCGAGCATGCCGGGTGACGCCCCGGTGGAACGCATGACCACCAGTTCGCTGTCCATCGTCATACGGTGATAGGTAAAGACGACAGCAGCCATAACGGCGATGGGCAGGATGATTTCAAAGAAACGCGGCAGGGCCAGAAGCGTCAGCATCAGGAAAATCCCGCCCGATGCGCCGGAATCCATAACCAGTTCAAGTTGCCGCAAAGACTGCGTCAAAAAGATGACCACAGCCAGCGTCACGGAAATAAATACCGTGGCGAGCGCAAGGGTCTTGAAAAGGTAGCGATCAAAAACCATAATTGGCGCAGACTATCCCGTCCGGCCCGATAAATCAAAGCCCCAAACACATCCAAAGGAATTTCATGATGACCCGCCCCCAATCCAAATCCCTGGCGATCGGTTTTGCCACAACCGCCAAAACCAAAGCCGACACCGCCGTTGTTTTTGCGTCTGCGGGCAAGAAACTGACCTCCGCCGCCGAAAAGATGGATAAGGAAGGCGGCGGGCTGATCGCCACCTATCTGAAACGCCAGACCGGCTTTACCGGGAAAAAGGGCCAGACGCTGGCCATCGCCGCAACGGCGAAACAATCCGTCACCCGCATCATTCTGTGCGGGCTGGAGGATGAAGGAAAACTGACCGCGCAGGACGGGGAAAGCATCGGACGGAAACTTTACGCCGCGCTGGCCGGGTGCGAGGCGGAAAACATTACAATCCATCTCGACAACGCAGCGCCCGCCGCCGATATCGCCATGGGCCTGGTCCTCGCGTCCTACAGCTTTGAAAAATATAAGAGCAAGAAAACCGAGAACGCGCCCGCAAAAATCACCTTCGTTATGAAAGATGCGGACAAGGCGCAGAAGGCTTTTAAAAATCTGGAAGCTGCGGCATCGGGCGTGTTCCTGGCCAAGGATCTCGCCAACCTGCCGCCGAACGATCTTTATCCCGACAGCTATGCCAAAATCATCAAGGGGGAACTCTCCTCCCTCGGCGTCAAGATCACCATCATGGATGAGAAGCAACTGCAGGCCAAAGGCTTCGGCGCGCATCTGGCCGTGGGTCAGGGGTCCGCGCGCCCGCCACGCCTTGTGGTCATGGAATGGAATGGCTTGGGTGCGAAGAAATCAAAGGGCGGTCCGGTCGCATTTGTCGGCAAGGGCATCACCTTTGATACCGGTGGAATTTCCATTAAACCTGCGGGCGGTATGGATGACATGAAAATGGATATGGGCGGGTCGGCCGCTGTCGTCGGTGCCATGATGACGCTGGCGAAACGGAAGGCGAAGGCGCATGTGATCGGGGTCGTCGCCCTCGCTGAAAACATGCCGTCGGACCGTGCCTACCGCCCCGGCGATATCATCACCTCACTCTCAGGTAAAACCATCGAGGTTCTTAACACAGACGCCGAAGGTCGCCTTGTTCTGTGCGATTCCCTCACCTATGTGCAGAAAACCTACAAGCCGAAATTCATCATTGATCTCGCCACCCTGACCGGTGCGATCGTGGTGGCCCTGGGGTCCGAATATTGCGGCAGCTTCGTCAATGACGACAATCTCTGGTCCGAGATTGAAAAATCGGGCAGGGAAACCGGTGAAAAATTCTGGCGCATGCCGCTTGATGAAGCCTATCGCAAGGATGTCGAGAGCAAGGTTGCGGATCTGCGCAATATCGGTTCACCTGGCAAAGCCGGTTCATGCACCGCAGCAGGTTTCCTCGAATCTTTTATCGAGGGCAAGACCCCGTGGGCGCACCTTGATATTGCGGGGACCGGGATGTCCGCCAAGGGCGGCACAGGCTTC
>JAQGJB010000048.1 GCA_028290825.1 Micavibrio sp. | reverse complement strand
CAATATGCTGCTGATGCGGCTCGACCGGCCCATCGGAACGTGGCTTTTACTGCTCCCCGGCTGGTGGTCCATCGTTCTGGCCAAAGGCGGGCTGGACAGGCTGGAGGGTCGCGAATGGTATCTGATGCTCCTGTTCGGAATCGGCGCGGTTGTCATGCGCGGCGCGGGCTGCGTCATCAATGATCTGTGGGACCGCCGCCTTGACCGCCGTGTCAATCGAACGCGCCTGCGTCCGCTGGCCTCCGGCGCTGTTTCGACCTTTCAGGCGCTGGTCTATGCGGGCGGGCTGCTGCTCGTCGGGTTTCTTATCCTTATTCAGATGACCCAGACCGCCGTTCTTCTCGGCTGCCTCTCGCTCTGCTTCGTGATTATCTACCCGTCCATGAAACGCATCACCTGGTGGCCGCAGGCTTTTCTCGGACTGACGTTCAATTTCGGCGCGCTGATCGGCTGGGCTGCCGTCACCGATACGCTCTCTGGCTCCGCCCTTCTTCTTTATATCGCCGGTTTTTTCTGGACGCTCGGTTACGATACGATCTACGCGCATCAGGATATCGAAGATGATATGCAGGTTGGCATCAAATCCTCTGCCCTGCGTCTTGGCGGCGATAGCAAAAAATGGATTACGCGGTTTTATGCCGTCGCCTGGCTGCTCGTCCTTGCCGCGTTGCTGCTCGCTAAAACCGGTGGCGTGGCGATGCTCGTTCTTGCCCTCGCCGGGGCGCATCTGACGTGGCAGTTACGGCGCTGGAATCCCTCAAGCCCGCAAAGCTCCTTAAGGATTTTCAAATCGAACCGCGATTTTGGCCTGATTGTTCTGGTGGCGATCGCCTGCGCCAGTGTGCTGACCTAGCCGTAATACTCTTCCGCCGCCAGCCCAAGCCCCTTTGCGACGCTTGAGAATTTATCGCCATATTGTATGCGGGCCTGCGGGAACATCGCCGCAATCTTGTGTGCGAAACCCGGCAAGCCGGTCGAACCGCCGGTCATAAAGATCGCATCGATATTTTCAGCCTTCAGGCCAGCGCCGTTCTCAACCGTCTGGCGCGCGGTATCAACGATCTTCTCGATATCATTGCTGATGGCCCTCTGCAGATCGGCCCCGGTAAATTTTTTAACCCAGGATTTTTCAATATGGGAGAGGTCGCGGGTGACATTTTCGCTTGATGAAAGCGCAATCTTCGCCTCCTCCACCTCACCAACCAGTTCATGTCCGCGCTGCGTCTCCAGAACATGCAGGAACCTTTGCAATAACTCCGGCGACTGCGCATGCGGCAGCATCGATCTGATATGCGACAGGCTTTTCTGCGTATACATCGTATTGATCAGGTGCCAGGTCGACAGGTTGATATAGGGCGTATTCGGCATGATCAGATCGCCTTCCAGACCACTCTCAAATCCCAGATCGTGCATGACTGTCTGCAGGCTCAGCTTCTGGTCGAAATTGGTGCCGCCGATATGAACCCCTGCATTCGCCAGGATATCCTTGCGCCGGTCATCGCCGCTGCGTTTTTCTGGCGACAGGCGCACCACCGAAAAATCAGACGTCCCGCCGCCGATATCGAAAACCAGGACCAGTTCTTCCTTGGTGATCGTGCTTTCGTAATCCCGTGCGGCGGCGAGGGGTTCGTATTCAAAAACGATATTTTTGAACCCCTGCGCCATGGCAATATTACGCAGTTCATCTTCGGCGCGTTGATCGGCCCCGTCATCGTCATCGACAAAGCGCACCGGGCGGCCCATCACCACGTTTTCAAGGCTGAAATCCAGATGCTCTTCCGCGCGGGTTTTAATATGTTCGACAAACAACCCGATGATCTGGCGGAAATTGATTTTTTTTAGGCCGATCTGCGTCGATTCCTCGATCAGCTGGCTGCCCAGAATTGATTTCAGGGACCGCATCAGCCGCCCTTCATACCCGGTCAGGTATTCCTGCATCCCGCCGCGCCCGAACACGGTATGGCCTTCCTCGACATTAAAGAATACGGCGCTCGGCATCGTCACATGCTCGCCTTCCAGCGGAACCAGAGCCGTGGCAAGCCCAGGTCCCCCGGCGCTCATCGCCGAGTTCGATGTTCCGAAATCGATACCGCAAAAATTCTGTGTCATAAGCTTCTGTGAAAGAGAGTGAGGTCAGGCGCGGAAGGTATAGGTTCCTTCGCCATCAATCCAGCCCGCAAAATCATTCAGCAGCCAGTTCCGGGCCGCAGCGTTCTTTTTAAGATAGGCATCCCAGTACGCCAGTGACGCCACCTTGATAATCGTCTCGTGCACCCCGCGCTTGGGGTTTTCGCCCAGCTGCCCGCGGCTGCCGTTATAAACCATATGGTCGCCATCCTTCAGGATCATCAGGCTCTGCTCCGGACCGCCGCTGTTCTCGAACACTTCCAGGCGGCTGGTGTACTCAAACCCTTCAATCGGGCTGGTATCCGCCGTCCCGGTCATGTGGAACAGGGGGATGGCGATCGGCCCGTAGATCGCGCGCGGGGAATCGCGGCGGTTATCGCTGGGCACGGGGCTGTAAAGAATGCCGCATTGAAAGCGTGGCTCGCGCAAGGAATAAAGACGGCGCCCGAAGCCGCGCATCTGCCCGGCCATGAACTGCGTCGTGCGCGCGCCGAAGGAATGCCCGCACATGGCCAGGCGGGACATATCCATCAGGCTGGCAATCTTGGGATTGATCTGTGCGAATTTCTCAAGCTGGTCAATCACAAAAGGAATGTCGCCGAAGCGGCTCGACGAGGCCTTGCGCGGAATCTTTGCGGCACGGATCGCATCCCACGGATGACCCTGCTTGCCCTCCCACAGGCCCGAATCGGTCCCGTGATGCTGAACGCAGACCACCACATAGCCGTGGCTCGCCACAAACCGGTGAATGAATCCCGCGCCGTCCTTTGTTCCGCCCAGGCCGTGCGACCAGATAATGACAGGGCAGGCTTCGGTCATCTCGACCGGATAATAAATCTTCCACGGTACGTCCCGGTTGTTGCGCTTTGCGTCAACAAACACCCCGCGCTCGATCATGATGCGGTTGGGTTCGGTGTCGGGTGAAATGCCGGGGGTCCAGAAACTCATATGACTTAACAAAGGTCCGTTATTTCGCGGCGTCTGGGGGCAGGGGGGATGCGCCCTGCTGCCGGATCTGCTCATCAATAATCCCGTTCAGCGTCGCCGGAGGGGTAGTCCTGAATTTTTCCAGCACTTTCCTGTCCTTCTGCGTATCGGAGGATTTACATCCCTTTTTCTCAAGACTGCTTCTGGTTCTTTGCTGGACGTTATCGTGGAAGGCGGTCAGCCATTTGACGCTATCCGCCGCTGATTCCTGGGGGAAGCGCTGATGCCGCGTCGTGCCGATGCGCCCGGCCAGCAACTGCATATTGCCGAACTCATTGACGTTGCCCTGGTCTTTCATGTCGTAACGCGATTTCGGATCGGTCTTGTTGCAGACCTCGTCATAGGTCTGGGCGGCGACAAGCCCGCTGAAAATCTGCAGCAGGGCACGTTCCTCGACCGTCGGCCCCTTGCCACAGCCGCCCAGCGCCAGACAGGTCAGGCATAATAATGAAAATGATGTCCGCATATCCGGCCCGTCCGCATGATTGATCGTCCCTGATCCTAGCATAAAAAAAGGCCGCAGGATAAGGGCGGCCTTTTTTAAATCTCTGCCGGAAAGGGCTATTCCTTCTTCCGGAACTTGTCGAGGGAAACCACTTCGCCGGTTTTCTCGCTTTTGCCCTTCTTGCTCTTGCCTTTGTCTTCCTCATCGTCGAAAGACAGGTCGTCGGGATCGAAATCAGGGCCGTCATCATCGCCCAGCGGCTGGAACTGCAGCGCGAAATTAACTGACGGATCGGCGAAAATGCTGATCGCGGCCAGCGGAATCACCAGTTTTTCCGGAACGTTGTTGAAGGACAGCGTCACCGACATTTTTTCGGCATCGACATATAAATCGTAGAATTGATATTGCAGGACGATGGTCATTTCGCCCGGATAACGTTCGCGCAGGTAATCGGGGATCTGCACGCCGGCATAATCGGTCATGAAGGTGATGTAAAAATGGTGGTCGCCGGGCAGGCCGTCTTTCATGACTTCCTGAATAGCCTGACGAACGACGCCGCGGAGGGCACCTTCGACCATTTTATCGTAGCGGAGAACGTCCTGATTGCTCATGGCTGTATTCTTGACCGATTGGGAGGGAGGAGACAAGGCGGAAATTAGGAAAATTGCGCGAATCGCACACAGTTATGTCGCATATCCCGTGCGGGGTGACCATAGCGCGCAGGCCAGGTGCCTGAAATGCCTGTGGACAAATTGCAGGCCCGCTTACTCGCCAACGGGCAGGCGGGATTTCTGCCGCTCCCGCGCCTGCGCGATGACGGGCAGGAGATCATCCCGGTGCAACGCCTTGGCCAGTGTCTCCGTCCGGTCGAGATAGGCATAGGAATCATAGCTGGTATACGGCCACGCTACGCCTGCGGCCAGAACCTCCAGCGTCTTCTTTTTATCGCCGCGCTTCTCATAAATATCCGCAAGCGCCAGACGCGCCGGAAGATAAAGCGGATTAATGGCCATGGCCCTGGCAAAGCACGCCGCCTCCTCCGGATAACCGGACGGTACCACTGCGGGGCTGACAGCGCGGACCAGAAGCCCGCGCTGATACCAGACCCCCGCCATCATCGCGTTCCGGTCCTGCGCCCGGTTGAGGAGGCTGTCGACCTGCTGAAACAATTTCATTTGTTCCTCTTGGCCGAGGCGGGCGCCGCGTGTCTCCAGGATGCCCATCGGTACCCGCGTCGCCTGCAGATAGGGGCGGTCATTCATGCCCCAGCCGATTTTATTCGCCGCATTCACCGCGCGGCCAAACCCCTGCATGTCGCCGCGCTGCATCGCCTGTTCCGCGCGCCCGGTCTGGTATTCGCCCAGCATGATTGGCGTGAAAACCATCACGATCGCCATCACCGGCCCCGCCACGGCCACACCCTGCAGCGCACGGGGCCAGCCTGCCATAAAATCAAGCGGCGTCGCTTTCGCCTCGATATCGGTTTTGGCCAGCAGCCAGGCAAGGACTAGCCCGAAGACCATCATTGTCGGCATGGCGTAGAAGGGGAAATCGACATGGCTGTGCGCCACGAATGCCGAACATCCAAGAAAGAGGGCCAGGACAGATGCCTTCATTGTCCCCGCCGCCGCGCCCTCACGCCAGAACCTGATGAACCGGTAGAATACTCCAAGACCGATCGCATAAAATAAGATTGGACCCATAACCCCGATCTCCGCCCATAACTGCAACGGGTCGTTATGGGCCATGAAACCGCCGGAATAAATTTCGCCGGGCAGACGCTCCGACGGATAGACCAGGAAGAAACTGCGGTACCCCGCCCCCGTCCACGGATGTTTCGCAATCATCGCCCATGTCGCCCGCCATAAATCCAGCCGCGCCAGCGAACTGGTCACGTTCCCCTCAACCAGCCCGCCCATCGACGAGAGCAGGCTGGCCCGCCCCGGCAGGTTTGCAATTAAACCTTCCACCATGATCAAGCCAGCCGCCATGCTGGCCAGGCTTTTCCAATGTGCCGGGAATATCGCCCGCCACGACACGGCCAGCCAGATTGCCACCCCCGCGAATAACAACATGCTGGCGGCCTTGCCCGCCATCGCCACAAACGCGCACAGAATAATGAACGCCGCCGCCATCAGGAGGCGCGCGCTGCCTTTCCCGTCCGCCTGCAACGCCATGGCCAGCGCGGTAAAAAATCCGAGGCTCAGCAAGGCCGCAAAAATATTCGGATTCGAAAACGGGTCGCGCACCTGTCCGTAAACCAGATGCTCCGGCATAAAGAAAATCTGCACCAGCGCCCAGACCGCCAGCCCCAGAACCACAATCCCCGCGCAGACCAGCGCAGATTGCAGGAAACCCTGCCGTACCGCCGGATCGGCAATCAGCACCGCCAGAACCGTCGCCGGAAGACAGCAGAAGATGCCGAGGTAGATGAGGCTGATCGGTGGTGCCACCGACCACGCGCAACTGACCGTCGCCAGCAGCCATAACCCGAGCATCAGCCCGCCAACGCGTGGCGCCGCCATGACGCGCGCACCGAGCGGCCTGCCGCAAAGGATCAGGGGAAGAAGCGAAAACAACCCGAACACCATCGCCTCAAGCCGTTCGATCTCTAGCGGCGGAATCGTCCCGAGGCTCAGAAAAAAGGCGAGGGCCCAGAATAGGCCGGACAGGCGGGCGATAGTGGTTATTTTCATGTGTCTCATTCGTCATTGCGAGGAGGCGAAGCCGACGAAGCAATTCCCGGGATGCGCATAATGCCCCTGATTGCTTCGCTTTCGCTCGCAACGACGGTATGGGAAAAAGGGGGAAAAATAAAGGTGGACCGGTTCTGTTGCGAGGCCCGGTCCCAGCCCCACCTGCGAGTGTCTAATTCGCAGGGATTGATTTGCAGCTACTAACTACAACTACCTATTACTAGGCAGCGATAGCGACATCACCCGCGAAGGTGTTGTCATTCGCTACGACGAAGTTGTCGTTTGCAAATATAAAAATGGCCAGATAACGACTTGCCAATACGGATACAAGCTTTCCCTTTATCACGCGTGTCGATCCTGTTTCGGCCCCATCATAAAGCCCCCGACGAGAGAGGGGGGATTTATGGTGGAGCCGCCGGGCACTGCCCCCGGGTCCACGTCGTCTATTCTGAATCGCGTTCAGCATCATCTCCGGATTGCTCCGGCAGATATAAGTATAGCGCAAGGCCACGCTTTTTCAAGGAAAACCGGGGATTCAGGAAAGTCCGGGAACCGGCTGTGCGGGCGGCGCATTGCGCAGGCAATCCCGCATGATGGAAAGGAAAACCGCCGATTTCGGGTCGAAAAGCGTCACCGCTTTCAATGAAACTGTCGGATTGTCATCGATCACCGTTTCCAGCAGGCGGTGATAATAATCCAGTTTCTTCACAACCTTGGCAATATCGGGGTGCAGGCCCAGCCGCGGCAGGATCGCCGCCGCATCGTCGGGCACGGTCGAAAAAATCACGATGTTCTTGCCCGCCGCGTGCTGGATGTTGAGATAGGACACAAGCTCCGTATTGATCGTCCCGCCAACCCCGACCAATGTGCCGAAATAATCACAAAAAATTCCCGCGAAAACCCCGGGCTTGTCCTGACCGGACATTTCAAAATTTGGGCGCAGCATACCTGTTCTTTCCCGTTTTTGGTGAAGGCACGAGAATATCATTACGGGAAACAGAGTGCAAATTTCCAAAAAAATGAACCTCATCAGAATTTTGAAGACCTCCGAACCGCCCGAAATTTCATGATTCACAGCTTTATCTCGCCCAAAAAGCCGCATCCCCGCTTAACCCGTCCCCGCCGACACGGTATAATAAGGCCTAATCTCAGGAGATACCCTCATGCAGCAATACCATGACCTCATGCGCCGCGTCCTCGAAACCGGCACGAAGAAGGAAGACCGCACCGGCACCGGCACGCTCAGCGTTTTCGGACACCAGATGCGCTTCGACCTGCAGGCCGGGTTCCCGATGGTGACGACGAAAAAGCTGCACCTGAAATCCATCATCCATGAACTGATCTGGTTCCTCTCCGGTGATACCAACATCAAATACCTGAAAGACAACGGCGTCTCGATCTGGGACGAATGGGCGGATGAAAAGGGCGATCTCGGCCCTGTCTACGGCTATCAGTGGCGCTCCTGGCCAACCCCGGACGGCAGCCATATCGACCAGATTTCAAACCTCGTCAACGAGATCAAACGCAACCCCGATTCACGCCGCCTCATCGTCTCGGCCTGGAACGTGCCCTATATCACCCAGATGGCTCTGCCACCATGCCACTGCCTGTTCCAGTTCTATGTCGCCGACGGCAAACTGTCATGCCAGCTGTACCAGCGCTCCGCCGATATTTTCCTCGGCGTACCGTTCAACATCGCCTCCTATGCCTTGCTGACCATGATGATCGCCCAGGTCTGCGGCCTGAAGCCCGGTGAATTCATTCACACTTTCGGTGATGCCCATCTCTATTCAAATCATATCGACCAGGCAAAGCTGCAATTGTCGCGCGACTTCCTGCCGCTTCCCGAAATGCACCTCAACCCGCACGTGACCAATCTCTTCGATTTCAAATTCGAGGATTTCGAACTGATCGGGTATCAGTCTCACCCCGGCATCAAGGCGCCGATTGCGGTTTAAGCCCGCTGACTGAGCGTCTGCACAATCGAATTTAGCGGCGGTCTCAACCCGTTTTCGCTAGATTCAGGTCATGGCTGATTCTTCGTTCCTCCGCAGGATTTTCAATCGCTTCCCGGTACAGCAGGCGGCGTATAATCGTTTCGCCGCAATGAAGCCGGACGAACGCCTTGCCGCCCTGAGGGAGGAAGCGCGCCGCACGCCGCGCCGCATATGGCTCGACCTCGGTATACCGCCTGAAAAATGCGAAACACTTTCCGCGCATGCGCACCAGATGCGCGCCGTTGCCGATCATGTGACCGGGCCGCATCATGATGTTCACGATTTGCGTGAAGTTTTAAAAACCTGGTCTCTGCCGCTGGTGATCGCCTCCGAATTGCCGCTGGAGGAAATGGCCTGGGATGACCGGTTGAAATGGCGCACCGCCGCCGCCGAACTGGCCTACGGCAATTGCGCCCGCACCGATAATTTCCGCCGCATCAACGAACTCTACGATCCGCAGGGAAATCTTTACGAAGACGAAGGCGTACTGGCCAGCGATATTGATTATATCGTGACCGCGCGGCAGGCGTTGGCCTACGGGCGGGATTACTCCCACCTTGCCGCAAGGCTGGATCATATCATCCTGAATTGCAACGCCGCGATCCTGACCGCGCAGGGACGGTCGTTGTGGAACGGCCTGGTGTCCGGGACAACCCTTGCAAAACCGACAAATTCGGCTAGCCTTCAGCCGTAATTCCAGCTGAAAGGCCCTGCCGTGACCGAACCCATTATCGCCGCCATTGCCGCCATGGCCCGTAACCGCGTCATCGGGCGCGACAACAAGATGCCCTGGCATATCCCGGAAGAATTCAAATATTTCAAACGCACCACGATGGGCAAGCCGATCATCATGGGCCGCAAATCCTTCGATGCCCTCGGCGGCAGGCCGCTGCCCGGTCGCACCAACATAATCGTCAGCCGCCAGCCGGATGCCGTAAAGGGTGATGTGATCGCCGTTTCGACGGTAGGGGAAGCGATTGAAAAGGGCCGTGAGATCGCCATCCGTGACGGCGTCGATGAAGTGTTCATCACCGGCGGCGCGCAGATTTACGCCATGGCCATGCCGGTAACGCAACGCCTCTATCTGACTGTCATTGACCGGGATTATGAAGGCGATGTCCTCTTTCCCGATTTCGACCTGAACGATTGGCGCGAAGTGTCCTCAACCCCGGTCGAAAACGATCCGCCTTACGCCCTCAAGGTCTTTGACCGTCTTTAATCTGCGCTACTGATAATCAGGCCGCGAGGGTTTTGCCGAGAACGCTGCCCGCAATAATCTTTGCCATCTCGATATAACCCTTTGCCTCGTGGCTGTCGGGCCGTTCGGCAACCACGGGCGTGCCCGCATCCGAGAGTGTGCGGATCATCGGGTGCAGGGGAATTTCCGCAAGGAACGGTACGCCCAGTTTTTCAGCCTCGGCGCGCGCGCCCCCATGCCCGAAAATCTCCGCCCGCGTCCCGCATTGCGGGCAACAGAAATAAGACATGTTCTCGACAATACCGAGGATCGGCACGCCGGTCTGTCTGAACATCGCCAGGCCCTTGCGCGCATCGATCAGCGCAATATCCTGCGGCGTCGATACAATAACCGCACCGGACAATGGAACCTTCTGCACCAGGGTTAATTGCGCATCGCCCGTCCCCGGCGGCATATCGACCACCAGAACGTCAAGCGGCTTGCCCTGATCCGACCATTCCACATCTTCCAGGAACTGGCGCACGGCGGATTGAATCATTGGCCCGCGCCAGATCATCGGCGCCGCTTCCTCGACCATGAGGCCCATCGACATGACTTTGATGCCGTAGGTATTGATCGCGACAAGTTTCTTGTTCTCGCCGACGACAGGTTTTTCCTTCAGGTTCAGCATGCGCGGAATCGACGGCCCGTAAATGTCCGCATCCATCAATCCGACCGAATACCCAAGGCGGCGTAAGCCCAGCGCAAGGTTGACGGCGACAGTGGATTTACCAACCCCGCCCTTGCCCGAGGCGACGGCGATAATATGACGCACGGCAGGCATTTCCCGCAATTGCGATGGCGCGCGCTTGGCGGCTGGCGGGGGTGCGGAATCGTTTGAAACATCGCGCTCGGCGGTCAGAATGGCGGTAACTTTTTTAACGCCCGCAATCGACATAACGGCTTTCTCTGCGGACTGGCGCAATGGCTCAAGCGCGGCACCCAGTTTCGGATCGATGATCATCATGAAGGTGACCGCGCCGTCTTTAATCTGCAACCCGGCAATCTCGGGCGCATGGTCGCCCGCCATCAGCGGGGCGAGGGCGTTCAGCACGGTTTTTTCAGTGATCTGGCTCATTCCATAAAACCTTTCTTGCGGTTGCTTTCTACCCCGGAAACGTTACACTTGGCCAGCTTTTTAAATCCCCAGCTTTTAATCTCCTGTGAGGAATCGACGTCATGGCCCCCGACAGCAACAATCCCTGGGACCGCAAACCGCCGGAAAAGCCAAACCCATGGGGCAGCGGCGGCCCCGGCAATAACCGTGGTAACAACCGCGGCGGCGGCAACAATCCCCCCGATTTTGAAGAAATGCTCAAAAAGCTCGGCGACAAATTCTCCCAGGCTTTCCCCGGCGGCTTCGGCCCGGTGCAGGTCGGCATTGCCCTCTTTGCGGTCATTTTCGTTTTCTGGCTGCTCAGCGGCTTTTATCTTGTGAACCCCGGCGAGAACGCGGTCGTAACGCGCTTCGGCAAATTCACCGAGACGCAGACTGCTGCGGGCCTCGGCTACCGCATTCCCTGGCCGGTCGATAGTGTCCAGGTTCTGAACGTCTCCAAAGACCGCACCATCCAGATCGGCATGGACGACGGCACCGGCCGCCGCGGCTCGGTGTCGGATGAAAGTCAGATGCTGACCGGCGACGCCAACATTATTGAAGTCGGCGTTGTCATCCTGTGGAACATCGACGACGCGAAGAAATACGTCTTCAACATCCGTGATCAGGAAGGCACCATCAAGAAAGTCGCCGAAAGCGCGTTGCGCGAAGTCGTCGGCCAGAACGATCTCTGGCCCATCGTCACCGGTAACCGTGGTGATGTGGGTGCCAACGTGAAAAAAATCATGCAGGAAACGCTGAACAGCTATAATTCAGGCGTCTCCATCAAATCCGTGGTGATCCAGCAGGCGACCGTCCACCCTGACGTATCCGATGCGTTCCAGGACGTAACCGCCGCAACCCAGGATGCCGTGCGGGTCCAGAACGATGCTAAAATTTACCGCAACAAAATCGTGCCCGAGGCGCGCGGTGAAGCAGCCGCCATCCTTCAGGCCGCCGACGGTTACAAACAATCCATCTTGACGAAAGCGCAGGGTGATGCCGCCCGTTTCAATGCGGTCTATGCCGCCTATCTAGAGGGCAAGGATGTGACGCGCGAACGTCTCTACATCGAAACCATGGAACAGGTCATGGGCAAGGCGCAGAAGATCATCGTCGATCGCTCCGCCAGCGGTTCGGGCGTAATCCCGTATATGCCCCTCAATGAACTGAAACCCGCAGCAGGCGGATCGTCAAATGATTCCGAAGCCGATGCCGTAAAAGCCGGTGCTGTCCCTGCAACGCTGCAATCCAACGCCTTCGGCGTGAAATAGGAGATTACGATCATGGCAATGAAACCTTTGGCTCTGGCCGGCTGTATTGTTTTAGGCGCGGCCGTTATTCTCGGCACGATGTCCGCCTTCACCGTGCAGGAAACCCAGCGCGCCGTCGTGCTGCAATTCGGTAAACCCGTGCATGTGATCCCTAAGGCTGGCCTCTATTTCAAGGTTCCTCTGATTCAGGAGGTGCGTTACCTCGATAAACGGACGCTCAGCGTCGATCCCGGCATCGACACCATGAACCTTTCCGTCGACAAGGGCGATACGGCGCAGGCGCAGCCCAGCGACATGACGCCCGAAATGAAAGCCGAACTTGAGAAACTGGCGACCAGCAGCGGCGGTATGCAGATCAAGGTCGAGGTTTTCGCCCGTTATCAGATCATCGATCCGCTTCTCTTCATCCAGCGTATGGGGAGCGAGGAAATCGCCAACCAGCGTATCCTGAGCGTTATGAACGGCGCAACGCGCGACGTCCTCGGCGCGACCACGCTTCGCGCCCTCCTGTCTCCGAAACGGAACGATGTCATGCAGGACATCAAAAACCGCGTCAACGCCCAGATGAAGGATCGCGGCATCGAAATCGTCGATATTAGGATCGTCCGCGCCGATTTGACGGATTCGCTCCGCAACTCGACCGTCAAGCGGATGATCACCGAAAATAATGAACGCGCCACCAAGACCCGCGCCGTGGGGCAGCAGGCCGCCCTTCAGATCCGCGCCGAAGCCGACAAGGAAAAAACCGTTCTCCTCGCCGAAGCCCAAAAGCAAAGCCAGATCGAACGCGGCGCTGGCGATGCGCTGGCGATCAAGACGTATAACGAAGCCTATAACAAGGATAAGGATTTCTACGGTTTCACCCGGACGCTGGAGGCCTATCGCAATACGCTGGCGACTCCGGACACCCGTATGATCCTGTCTCCGGAAGGGGCCTTCCTGCGCTACCTCGATAAACCGTAGGGGCAGACCGGCACAATACGCCAAAATCCCGTCATAACTTCGCCACGGATTTTGGTTTGAATAGATTCTATAATTCCACCGTTACCGAGGTTATGTCTCCCATGAAAAATATCCTGCGCACATCGGCTGCCGTTATCGCCCTGACGCTGTCCGCCACCGCTTTGCCGCAACCGGCCCATGCCGTGAGTTACGGCCCACCGTCGCTGGCCCCGCTGGTTGACCAGTTGCTGCCCGCCGTCGTCAATATTTCCTCGACCGTGAAAATGGGCGCGCTGGAAGGCCAGGATGACGAATCCGCCCCTGGCGATATGGGCGGCCAGAACGGCCCGCAGAAAATGCCCGACATGCCGCATTTCCCGCCCGGCTCCCCGTTCGAGGATTTCTTCAACGAATTCATGAATAAACACGGCGGCGACGCCCAGGTCAGTCCCGCCACCTCCCTCGGTTCCGGTTTCATCATCGACGCGGACAAGGGTTACATCGTCACCAATGCCCATGTCGTCCAGGACGCTGAAAAAGTGCGCGTCACCCTGCACGACGACACGACACTGCCCGCCGAAATTATCGGCAAGGATGAAAAGGTCGATCTGGCGCTTCTCAAGGTCGATGTCTCGAAACATAAACTCACCGCCGTTCATTTCGGCGATTCTGCCCCCCTGCGCGTCGGCGACTGGGTCATGGCCATCGGCAACCCGTTCGGCCTCGGCGGCACGGTGACGGCGGGCATTATCTCCGCCCAGGCCCGCGACATCCAGGCCGGTCAGTATGACGATTTCATCCAGACCGACGCGTCGATCAACAAGGGCAATTCCGGCGGACCGATGTTCGATATGTCCGGCAACGTCATCGGCATCAATACTGCCATCTATTCCCCTTCCGGCGGCTCCGTCGGCATCGGCTTCGCGGTTCCCTCGAACCTCGCCAAACCCGTGATCGACCAGTTGATCAAATACGGCCACACCCGCCGCGGCTGGATGGGTGTACGGATCCAGACCGTCACCGAAGATATTGCCGAAAGCCTGGGCCTGCCCATGCATAACGGCGCCCTGGTGGCCAGCATCACACCGGGCGGCCCTGCCGAAAAAGCCGGGCTGAAGGCTGGCGACGTTATCCTCAACTTCGATGGCAAGGACGTCACCCAGATGCGCAGCCTGCCGCGCATCGTCGCCGAAACCGAAATCGGCAAGGCCGCGCCCATCGTTTACTGGCGCGACAGCAAGAAAATGAACGGCACCGTCACCATCGGCGAACTTGAAAAGGCTGAAAAAGACGGCCTGCTGAAAGACGCCGCGACCGAACAGGATGCCGGTCCGCAACAGGTGCAGGGAACGCCAATCCCCTCCGTCGGCCTGTCCTTGCGCGGCGTCACCGAAACCGACCGCAGCGCCTATAACATCCCGGGCGAAGTCCAGGGCGTGGTGGTCAGTGCCGTCGCCCCCGGCAAGGACGCCTCCGATAAAGGCATGCAGATCGGCGATGTGATCGTCGAGATCAACCAGCAACCGGCAAAAGATGCAAAAACCGCCATCGGCATCATCGATGCCGCGGCCAAGGCGGGCAAGGCGTCCATCCTCCTGCTTGTGAACCGTGAGGGGGATGTGCGCTTCGTCGCCCTGCGCCTCAACCCGGTTGAACAGACCAAGGGAAAAGCGAAATAGTTTCGCGCGATATCACCATCCTCTGCGGCCCCACCGCCGGCGGTAAATCCGCTCTGGCGATGGGGATCGCGACGGAAAAAAACGGCGTCATCATCAATGCCGACTCCCTGCAGATTTATAACGTCCTGCCGCTGCTGACCGCCCAGCCTTCGGCCGGAGACAAGGCGCAAATCCCGCATCGCCTCTATGCTTTTCTGGGGCCAAATGAAAAATATTCGGCGCAGCAATGGCGCGATGACGCCATCCGCGAAATTGACGACGCGCTCACGCGCAACCTGCATCCCGTCATCGTCGGCGGAACCGGCCTTTATATAAAGGCGCTGGTGGAAGGTCTTTCACCGATGCCGGACGTCCCGCCGGAAATCCGCGCGGAATCCATGGCCCTGCAAAAATCGCTCGGCAACCCGCAATTCCATGCGGCGCTGGCCAGCCTCGATCCCGTCATGGCCGCGCGCCTCAATCCCAACGATACCCAGCGCCTGATCCGCGCTTATGAAGTGATCAAGGCCACCGGCGAAAGCCTCGCCGTCTGGCAGGCCGCACCAGGTCAGGGGGCACCGTCAGGCTGGCAATTCCGCATCATCGTCAAATCCCCGGACCGCGCCGAACTTCACCGCCGCTGCGACCGCCGTTTTAATCTGATGATGGAGCAGGGTGCCCTGGATGAAGTGCGCGAACACCGCGACCTCCCCGACACGGCCCCCGCCACCCACGCTTTGGGCTTTCATCCTTTGCAGGCCCATCTGCGCGGCGACCTTTCTCTGGATGACGCCGTCACGCGCAGCAAAGCCGAAACACGCCAGTACGTTAAACGCCAGGACACCTGGTTCCACAACCAGGTGAAGCCCCATCCCGCAGTCTCGGAAATCATCAGAATACCGTAGCCCCGCCGCGCGGTGATTCCCAAAATCTTGATTTTATGAATTAATTCCTATATAGTGAGCCGACCCTGGGGCACCCCGCAACCCCCTGTGGGCCGGAACTGTAAAAACGTTGGTTTTTTGACGAACGAAATGAAGGAATGAGACAAATGGCTGTAATAAAAAGAAAAAGCGACCCCTTCGTCACCCGCAACGGCTGGACCCCGGAACGCCGCTTTGCCCAGTCCGCCCGTGCCCGCGCAAATCGGCTCTGGCAACACACCACCGGCCCGCGCACAGCCTTGGGCAAGGCCAGATCGTCCCGCAATGCCCTGAAACATGGTGCGCGGTCTGCGGAAATGGCGCTGGTTTCCGCCACCTTGCGGGCGCAACGGCATTTCATGAAACTCTTAAACGAAAATTCCCGTGCGCGGCGGCGTTACTACCGCAGCAACGGCGACCCCTCCCTCCGGCCTGTCGTTGAAATCCACCCGCTTCTGTTGCAATTGCACCACCGCTTTATGCAAGGGGCGCGGGAAATCCTGAAAGACGATTTCCTCGCTGTCTATGACAGTGCCTGAATGGCCCGGTATCGCCAGACCCTTGCATAACAACGCTGGCTATGGCCGCGACCGGAATGGATTTACCGCGCAAAAACCCGGCTGTTTCGGTATAGTCAGGACAATATAAACAAAAGGTATTTTTAAAAATCATGTCCTCATCCTTTCGCCTTTCTCTCCTTCTTCTTTGTGCGCTCTCTCTGTCCGGTTGCGTCAACCGCGCGCAGGCGGACACCAAACTGGCCAAGGGCTGCGCTGCCGCTGCCGGTGCGCTGCTGCCGGACGGGCAGACTCTTGGCGAAGTGCTCGAGAAGAAATCAACCCCGTCGCCGGAAGGGCCCAATTACCGTCACATGACCATCAAGGTCAAACAGATGGATGGCTGGCTGGAAGGCGATGGCACCTATGAATGCACGTTCGAGGAAGATTTCGGTTTCCTCAATGCGCAATACACCGGCTCCCTCTATCAACTGAAAATCGGTGAAAAAACCTACGGCAAGGCCGGGAATGAAGTCATGGGCACGGCCGAGGACTTTTTAAAAATCACCGATGCCGTGCGAAAGGCGATGTACGAATAATCATGGCCTTCACGCGCTTCTTCCTGTTTCGCCATGATACGCCGGATAACCCGGACGACATCTGCTATGGCGCGGACATGCGCGTAAAATTTTCACCGAAGAAAGATTACGTGGCCCAGCTGGCGCAATTGCCCGCCGATGTGCAATGGATGGCGTCACCGTTGCCGCGCACGATGGATACCGCTTTTATGCTGACCCGGATTTCGCTGGGGAAAAATCCGCGCTCCGTCGGCATCATCCGCCGCCCGGATCTGCGTGAACAATTCTTCGGCACCTGGGTTGGCACGAAACGCCGCGAACTGGCGAAGGATGCGACCTTCCACGCTTACAAGGCCGACCCCGTCAACGTGCCGCCGCCGGGCGGTGAAAACCTGAAAGATTTCGCTCTGCGTGTGCGCGGCGATTTCAACCGGCTCGCCGGTCTGTATAGCGGTAAAAATGTCGCCGTGGTCACCCATGCCGGTGTCATCCGCGCCCAGGCGGCTGCGGCAAAAGACATCGACATGCTGGAAGCCCTGACCCTGCCGGTCGCTCCGCTGTCTTTGACCATCCTCACACATGACAGTGAGAAAAAGGCCCAGGGAAAAAATCCGTGGGCCTTGGACGCGATTAATCTGAAACCTTAATTATTGCAGCTGCAACCCGTAAGCGGTGTAAAGACCGATCGGCTTGCCCGTGCGCCCGTCGGCCAGAGTGAACATGCCGTTCTCATGCCCTGAGGTGATTTTGTATTCCTCATCCAGAATGCGGAGAACCCGGCGCTTGTCGTACCCTGAAAGATCGTAGAAGCGCGGACCGACTTCCAGAACCGGAACGTTGTCATCCGTGTACTGGCGCTTGAAAATGCCTGTCGTATAGAAACCCTGGATCAGTTCCGCCGCGCCGCCCTTGCGTTGCGCGTTCCAGTCCGCCGGTTGCCAGGTCTTGTCTTCCCACTGGGAATTCTGCGGATAGACCGGTTGGTCCAGATACGGCTTGAAAGTCGTCTGCTCCCAATGCGACGGCCACCATTCCAGGCCCAGGAATTTGGGTTCCGCTTTGGCTGGCGAAGCACTGGCAAGGACGGCGCAAAACAGGGCGGAAACGATAAGCGGGCGCAGGGTCATGGGGTTGAAATCCTTGTTGAAATACTGAAATTCAGGCCTTTTTAATCTTAATTATGCTATCCTGAAAATATGATTAACGCCATACAGATTGCATTATCCGGTCTGAACGCCGCCAAAACCAAGGCGGATACGGTGGCATCGAATATTGCCAACACCCGGACTGAAGGCGCGCTCGATCCCGCAAACGGTCCCGCGCCCTACGGCACACTGACCACAACGCAATCGGCGCAGGGCAATGGCGGCGTCAGTGTCACCGTCGTCCCAACCGTCAAACCCTATGTCCCGGCCTACAATCCTGATTCGCCCTTCGCCAACGCCGACGGGCAGGTCGGGGTTCCAAACACCGATTACGCCGCCGAATTCGTAAACCTGCAGATCGCCAGCACCTCGTACAAGGCGAACGTGAAAACGATCCAGATTTCATCGGATATGCAGAAGGATCTGCTGGCTATTTTTGATAAGAAGGCCTAATAAGCCCTTGAATCACTAAGATATTCTGTCAATTCACCCGTTAATTTTTGCATTATCCTGCTGGCTTCTGTAGAATTCAGGCCAGAGGGAAGTTTTAAACATTATAACCGGACCAAAAAACACCGGATGCCTTTAACCTTTGGTGATATTTTGCAACCACACCATTTGACGCTGCATTGCTCTGCCCTGGTTCTTACTTTGGCGCTGTCCGCCTGCGGCTGGACCTCACCGGACTCACCGCGACCTGACCGCGCTAAGACATCCGCGCTGACACAACCCGCCGACACGGCAACGGCGTCTACGCCCTGGGCTATTCTCGATAACGGCATCGCAACGGTTGAAGGTCATCAGGATGGCCCTACCCCGCGCCGCGAACACTGGGCCACGGCCCGCGCATTGACGGCTAAAACCCCGCGTGACGCGGCCAGTGTGCCGGATATCACCGCCAGCATTGAAGATCTCGATCTTCTCGCTCTCGCCAGCCGCCCCGAAATCAAAGCGGACAGCAAGTCGCTGAAAGATGTGCAGGCGCTGCGCGAAAAGACGCTCGGCAATTTCCCCGGCATCCGTGATGTGCTGGCCCAGAACCTGACCGGCAATCAATGGGCCGGTTTTGTGTCGCATTTCACCGAAGGTCTCGTGCGCATTCACACCGTTCCGGTCGTGATGAAAGATGACGCCAGTAAAAAATTCCTGCAATCGATGCAGCAACAGGCCATGACCGCCGCCGTATTGACCCAGGTTCACCTCGCTTACAACGATTATGCCGCCGCGCGCGCCACGATGAAGGCGACGCCGACACGGGAAACTGTGGCTCAGGTCTGGAATAACTACACAATTCTCATGCAATCCCTCGGTGCCGATGCCATGCCGCAGGATGCCGGGCACTTGAATACCGCCCAGCTCAGCACCATTGTTAATGAGAGACTGCTAAAAACCGACCCGGCTGCGATCAGCCAGTGGGTGCAATACGCACGTGCTGAACGACCCGCCGGGGCTAAAACAGGCGACCTGCCTCCTGATATCACTTTGGTTGCCTACCAGCCCGATGTCACCATGCCGCTGGCCCAGAAGATCGGTGCCCAGAACAATATAAAAGGCGGCGACATCGCCAGAGATCCGGCGTCCTTCCTGCGTGTTTCCAGCTGGCAGGTCCGGTCACTTCTAGACGCACCGATATCGGAGCAATAGCCATGATGTCACCGCTTGAGTATCTTTTTGTTATGATGATGCGCACCAACAACCCAGACGCGGATTCGCTTAACCGTGTCGAGCCCGCTTTGGGTAGCGCCCTCATGCCGACCGAGCCCGTCAAGATCGATAAAACAGGTCGCCTTGAAATGCGGACGATCCTCATGGAAGCCCATGACCCGACCATCGATAAACTCGAAGCGCCTCTGCGCATCACGCCGCAATGGGAACCGATGTTCAAAATCGGAAACCCGCTCGAGATCAAAATAGACGACAGCGGAAAAAGCTATAACGCCACGATTTCCCGCATTGAGAAAATACGCGATGAAAACGGCGAAAGCATTCAGGTGATTGCGACGATGGGGAAACCCGATGCCGTTCTGCAACCCGGCCTGACCGCAACCGCGACGATGAAGCCGACCACAATCGTCAATAATTAATATGCCCGTCCCACATGGCTGCCTTGCGGTTTTAAAACAACCGTAAGGCCCTGCTTTTGAATAAGGTTATTTCCATGAGCGAAGATAAAAGCACCCCCGAGATCGCCGCCCTGCCCAAGGACAAGCAACCCTTCTGGTCGCAGGCGAAACGCGCCCTTCATTTCCGTTGCCCGAATTGCGGCGAGGGGAAGTTATACCAGCGCTATCTGCGTCAGGTCGATGAGTGTTCCGTCTGTGCTACGCCGCTTGGCAAGATCCGCGCCGATGACGGACCGGCCTGGCTGACGATCCTTCTGGTCGGACACCTGACTGTGCCCTTGCTGCTGGAGGTGGAACGCAATGCGACCTGGCCGATGTGGATGCCGATGGTGATCTGGCCGCTTTATGCGCTCGCCCTGTCGCTGATCATCCTGCCTTTTGCCAAGGCGCTGTTCATCACCATCTTGTGGCGCAAACAATAGAAATTAAAAGGGGCAGTTTGATCCGCCCCTTTTTTTAAGCTTCAGCCTGCTGCTGCAATCGCTGAACCGCGATCATCAGTTTTGACAGGTCAAGAGTTCCGGACATTTTCATCGAGCCGAGCAAAGCCACCAATGAGGCATCATCGCTTCCGCCCTTGTCTTTGCGCATCCGGCGAATGGCAAGACCTGTCTGCGCCTTGTAAAGCGCATTGATCAGGCCGTCGCGCGATTCCTGGGCCCAGCGGTCATGTGCCGGAATATGCGCCGCCTCGGACCTCAGCCAGTCGATGTGGAAATGTTCGCCGGTTTCGAAATAGGCGCGGGCTGTCGCGACAATATCGGTTTTCTGATCGACGGCGGTGCGGATGATATCGAACGCCGAATCGAAAACCGGCAGGATCGACACATCGCGGGCGACTTTTTCCGGCAGACCCGCCGCGTGGGCGCGGTCGTAACGGGCCTTGATCATGGTCTTCATTGTTGGCGTTATGCTGCCGTCGATATTGGCGCGCAGTTTTTCGATTTCCTTTTTGAAAGCCGGAATATCGCTCGAAATCTTCGGCGCGCGGCCCAGGCGGGTCAGGAACCAGGTGATTGCACGGCTTGATGTGCCACGAATATCCAGCATCGCTTCAAGTTGTGTCGTCGCCGGAACTTTCCCGTCGAGCGCCTCAAGGCTGTCCCACAAATCGCGCAGGCCGAACGCTTCACGCACGACCAGGAACGAACGCACCACGGCGGCGCAATCGCCCCCCGTCGCATCCATGCGCGACTGGACGAATGTCGGACCCAGGCGGTTGACGATGGAATTGGCGATCCGCATGGCGATGATTTCATGCCCCAGGCGGTGTTCGAGGATTTCTTTTTTGTACTTGTCCTGCAGCGGTGTCGGGAAATAGCCGATCAGGAAATCCTGCATCTCCGGCTGGCCCGGGATATCGCTGTCCAGCAGGTCGCGGGTGTAGGAAATCTTGGCATAGGATTGCACGATGCAAAGCTCCGGTCGCACAAGGCCAAGGCCGGCCATGCGGCGGCGTTCGATTTCGACTTCGTCGGGAAGGTTTTCAACCTTGCGCTTCAGTTCGCCCTTGGCTTCCAGATCGCGTATGAACTGCGCATCGGCAATGAGGGTATCGTTCGCCTGCATGGTCATCAGGCTGATGCCCTGCGCCTGCTGATACGAATTGCGCAGCACAAGACCGGCCACTTCTTCCGTCATTTTCGCCAGAAGCACATTGCGCTTTTTCGTATCCATGCCGTTCTTCTTGTTGTCCAGAACATCGGTCATCAGGATCTTGATATTGACTTCGACATCTGACGAATTAACGCCGCCGGAATTGTCGATGAAATCGGCGTTGACGCGGATATTATGCATCGACGCTTCAATACGGGCCTTCTGGGTGCAGCCGAGATTGGCCCCTTCGCCAATTACCCTGGCGCGGATTTCAGTGGCGTCGATACGGATCGCATCATTGGCCTTGTCACCGACATCGGCGCTGGTTTCCGTGGTTGCTTTAATGTATGTGCCGATTCCGCCGAACCACAACAGGTCCGTTTCGGTTTTCAGCATGGCATTCATCAGTTCCTGCGGCGTGACTTTATCCTTGTCCAGCCTGAAGGATTTCATGATTTCCTGTGTCAGGGTCAGGGATTTTTCGCTGCGGTTAAAGATGCGGCCGCCCTTGGAGAGAAGCTTGGTGTCATAGAAATCCCAGCCCTTCACATCCTTGAACAGACGCTCGCGTTCCCTGAAGGTCTTTTCCGGATCGGGAGTGGGGTCACAGAAAATATGAACGTGATTGAATGCGCCGATCAGTTTGATATGGCGCGACAGCAACATGCCATTGCCGAAGACGTCGCCGGCCATATCGCCGACACCGATCACATTGAAATCAGTAGTCTGGATATCAGTGCCCAGTTCACGGAAATGGCGTTTGACCGATTCCCATGCGCCGCGCGCGGTAATGCCCATTTTCTTGTGGTCATAGCCGACAGACCCGCCGGAGGCAAAGGCGTCGCCAAGCCAGAAATTATATTCAGCTGACAGGCTGTTGGCGAGGTCGGAGAACGTTGCCGTTCCTTTGTCTGCCGCCACAACCAGATACGGATCATCCGAATCGCGGCGCACTACATCCTGCGGCGGCACGACTTTCTTGCCGACGCGGTTATCGGTGATGTCCAGAAGGCCGCGGACCAGAAGCTTGTAGCATTCGATCCCTTCCTGCTGGAAAGCGGCACGGTCGCCGGGCGGTGTCGGGCGCTTCAGGACGAAGCCGCCTTTCGCGCCCATCGGCACGATCACTGCGTTCTTCACCTGCTGCGCCTTCAACAGGCCCAGAACTTCGGTGCGGAAATCTTCGTTGCGGTCTGACCAGCGTATGCCGCCGCGCGAAATGCGGTCGGCGCGAAGGTGAATCCCCTCCATGCGCGGCGAATAAACCCAGATTTCGCGGAATGGTCGTGGCTCCGGCAGGTCGGGCACTTTTGCGCTGTCCAGTTTGAAGGACAGGTAGGATTTCGGCAGGCCGTCTTCATCGCGCTGGTAGAAATTGGTGCGCAACGTGCTTTCCACCATGGTGGTCACGGTGCGCAGGATACGGTCCTGATCCAGCGAGGTCACGGCATTCATCGCCGCCTCGATTGCGGTCAGAATCTCATCGCCATTCCGCTTCTTTGCTTTGGGGTTCAGGCGGGCGTGGAACAGATCGACGATCTGGCGCGCGATCTGCGGGAAATCGGTCAGCGCCTTTTCAAGATAGGTTTTGGAGAAGGTGGTCTTGCCCTGGCGCATATAACGCACATAGGCACGCAGGATCACAATATCGCGCCAGGTCATCGCGGCGGTGAGGCTCAGGCGGTTGAGATTGTCGTTCTCCGCCTCGCCGTTCCAGACGCGCAGCAGGGTTTCTTCGAAATCGTCGTTGATGGTCTCGACATTGATGGCTTCGCGGCCTTTGGCCTCCGGCACTTCCATCTGGAAGTCGTGAATCCATACAGGCGCGGCATCGGCTGGCTTGATCTCGAACGGTGATTCCGCGATGACGCGGATGCCCATATTTTCAAGGATCGGCAGGATGTCGGACAGGACCACCGGTGTTTCCGGCCGGAACAGTTTAAGGCGCAATTGATATGACTGATCCGAATTCGGGCGATAGAGGTCGCGCGCCATGACACCGGTTTTAAGCGCCTGTTCCATCTGGAGGATATCGTGGACGGACTGGCGGGCTTCATACTGTTCGCGGTAACCGACCGGGAAGGCGTGGCCGTATTTCGCGGTCAGATGCGCAATCTCGGCGCTGTCGCCGAGTTTTCCGGCGAGGGCTTCGTTCAGCTGCTCCGGCCACGCGCGGCCTGCCTCTTCCAGACGGGCTTCAATTTCGGCGCGGTCGAATTTCGGAACCTTGCCGGATGGCATCGCAATGATGAACATCACTCGGGCAAGGGGGGAATCGTCAAGCGTCGTATAAAAATCCTGCGTCGTTCCGCCCAGGCTGTCTTCCAGGATTTTCTGGATTTTCAGGCGCAGCTGCGTGTCGTAGCGTTCGCGGGGCACATAGACCAGGCACGATATATGGCGATCGAAGGTGTCAATGCGGGTGTAAAGCGCAATGCGCTGGCGTTCCTGCAGGCGCATGATCGACATGGCGTAATCGTAAAGCGTATCGACATCAATCTGGAACAGTTCGTCGCGCGGATATTTTTCGAGAATATGAGAAAGCGCCTTGCGTCCGTGCGTCCCCTGTTCGAAATGCGCGCGCTGCATGACGATATCGGTCTTGCGGCTGAGATAGGGAATATCGCGGATAGAGCGTGAGTAGGTGACGGAGGTAAACAGGCCTATAAACACAGCCTCCCCTGTAACTTTGCCGTTTTTATCAAACAGGCGGACCATCACGGCGTCCAGCGGCACGGAGCGGTGCACAGTGGATTTGGTGTTCAGCTTGAACACGCGCAGCAATGTCTTGTCCTTATAAAACCGCGCCAGATGCGGGGGCAGGGCATCGAAACCCTCGGGCATGATTTCCGTCTTGACCTCGGGACGCAAAAGGCCGAGATGGGAATCCTTTACCGTCTTGCCAAGCGGTTTGCCGTCCTTGGTCTGGTAAGCATATTCGCGGTAGCCCAGCAGAGTGAAGTTATCCTTGTACAGATATTCAAGGAACGCCTGGTAATCCTCGATCGCGTCGTCGGGGTATTCCTTCGGCGCGTGGCTGAGGCTGGATTCGCATGCGCGCAGTTTTTCGCGCATTTTTTGCCAGTCGCCGGTAGCGAAGCGGACATCATTGGCCACCTGTTCCAGATTAGCCTGGAGTTCGGCGCATTGCGCCGGGGTCAGCATCCGTTTCAACTGGATATGGATATGGGATTGCGGCTTTGTCTCTTTTCCTGCCTCGGTCTGGACTGAGGCGATCTTTCCGCGCTGGCGCGCCACATGCAAAAGCGGGTGGACCATCAGGTGAACCGCCTGCCCGTAACGGGTCAGTTCGGCCATCACCGAGTCGATCTGGAACGCCATGTCATCATCGACGAGATCGATGAGCGTACGGTTCAGCGGCCAGCCGCCTTTTTCCGTCGCCGGATTGTGAACGCGGATAAGGGCCTTCGCCGCCTTGCGCGCATGCATCATGTCCCAATGCGCCATGGCCGTGCGTTGCAGGGTGATGACATCCATCGCCGCCAGATCGTCGCCCGGCGATGTGCCGAAGAATTGCGTGACGAAGTTTTTTTCCGGGGCCGGTGTTTTTGCGGGAAGGGTTTTTTGCGCCTTGGCGATCAACGGGTGCAGCGAAGCCATGCTGGGAATCCTTGAAAAGTTTATTTACTTCAGGTGCTTAAACTATGCCTAAACACCGCGCAGGGCAAGCGGCCACCCATGCTGCGCCTGCGCGGGTGCTATGTGAAAAGCAACGCGGAAATTACATGTATTCAGTGAACAGTTTGACCAGAACCGCCGGAATGACGAGGTAAAGCAGAACAAAGTTAACCTTGAGAAGGACCGGGCGGCGAATGACAAACACGGCAAAGATCGCCGCCATATAAGCGATAAGCAGAAGGCAGACGCTGTCGATCATTGCGTTCATGTTGTCTGCGGGCGCGATGCCGCCGAACGCTTTCTGCATCAGGTAAATCGCCAGCCCGATCCCGCCACTGAAGGCGGCGATCATGCCGGTGCGCATCATTTTCTTGTTCTGCTTAATGGTGGGATCGGCGTCGTAAAGGCTCATCCCCGGATTCTATTTGGCGGTCCAGCCGCCGTCAATTGACAAAGCGGTGCCGGTAATTCCGCGCGCGGCATCACCGCACAGATAAACGGTCAGGGCCGCGACATCCGCGATCTCGATAAATTCCTTGGTCGGTTGCGGTTCCAGAATGACTTTCTCGATAACTTCATTCTCCGGGATGTTGTTGGCCTTGGCCTGATCCTTGATCTGCCCCTGCACCAGAGGCGTCATGACATAACCAGGGCAGATGGAATTGGCGGTAATACCCTCCCGCGCTGTTTCCAGGGCCAGGGATTTGGTAAAGCCGACAACACCGTGCTTCGCCGCGACATAGGCGCTTTTGTTCGGTGAAGCGACAAGGCCATGGGCCGAGGCGATATTTACCACGCGGCCCCATTTTGCGGCCTTCATGCCGGGCAAGACTGCCTTGGTGCAATGGAAAACGCTGGACAGGTTGGTGGCGATAATCGCATCCCACTTGGCTTCCGGAAACTGGTCAACCGGTGATACAAACTGAATGCCCGCATTATTGACCAGAATATCGACCCTGCCGAAGGCGGCGGTTGCCTTGGAGACCATGTCATTGATTTCTTCCGTCTTGGTGACATCGGCTCCATGATAGAGCGCCTTAACGCCATAATCGCTTTCAAGCGCGGCACGTAGCTTTTCAATTTCGGCGGCGTCGCCAAAACCGTTTATCACGACATTCACGCCCTCTTTGGCCAGCGCCTCGGCGATGCCATGGCCGATGCCGCTGGTCGATCCTGTAACGATGGCTGCTTTACCTTTGAGGGACATGATGGAACGCTCCTGAAACCGTGTTGATTACTGAAGATGAGATTAAGACAATCGCGCGAAAAGTCTAGGCATCGCTGTTTCCATAGAGTAATCGCGCAGCAACAATTTTTTGATTTGATATGGCGGGGCGGATTTCCTACCCTTTTTTCAACGCATAAAAATAAATGGGAGAAATTCATGGCCGACCTTTTTGAAAATCCGCTGGGCACCGATGGGTTCGCCTTTGTTGAATACACTGGAGAACCGGAAAAACTCGACAAGCTGTTTCATGATTTTGGTTTTACGCCGATTGCAAAACACAAAACCCGCGATGTAATCCTCTACCGTCAGGGTGGAGTCAATTTCCTTCTCAACCACGACACTGCGGGCCAGCCGGGCGAGTTCCAGAAAATTCACACCTCCGGCGCATCCGCCCTTGGTTTTCGTGTAAAGAACGCGAAACAGGCCTATGCCGCTGCATTAAAGCGCGGCGCGGAAGCGGCGGAAAATCACGGCGGGTCGATGGATGCTTCTATTCCGGCAATCAAGGCCATTGGCGGCGCACTGATTTATTTCATTGAACGCGATGACATGTTCGAAACCGAATTCAATGTCCTGCCGGGCGTGGAGCAGAACCCGAAAGGCGTCGGCCTGACTTATATCGACCATGTGACGCATAACGTCCATCGCGGCAACATGGATGTCTGGGCCAAATTCTATGAGGATATTTTCAACTTCCGCGAAATCCGTTATTTCGACATCGAGGGCAAGCTTACCGGCCTGAAAAGCAAGGCGATGACATCTCCTTGCGGAAAAATCCGCATCCCCTTAAATGAATCCTCCGACGATAAATCCCAGAACGCCGAATTTCTGAAGCGCTATAATGGCGAAGGGATTCAGCATATCGCCCTCGGCACCAACGACATCTATACCACCGTAGCGATGCTGGAAAAAACCGGCATGCCGTTCCAGACCACTCCGGCGACCTATTACGAATTGCTCAACAAACGTATTCAGGGTCACGGCGAAGACGTCGCCCGCCTCAAATCCCTCAACATCCTGATGGACGGCGCGCCGACAGAAGATCAGGGGCTGCTGCTGCAGATTTTTACCAAGGATGCCATCGGCCCGATCTTCTTCGAGATCATCCAGCGCAAAGGCAACGAAGGTTTCGGTGAGGGCAATTTCAAAGCCCTGTTCGAATCCATCGAACTTGACCAGATCCGCCGCGGTGTTCTGAAAGACGAGCAAAAGGCCTCATAAAGGAAAGCGTATATGAAATTAGCTTCTCTGAAATCCGGTCGTGATGGTCGGCTGGTTGTCGTTTCTTCCGACCTGACACGTTGCCGCGCTGTCCCGGACATTACGGCGACGATGCAGGCTGCGCTGGATGACTGGGAGAATGTCTGGCCGCGCCTTAAACTGATCGCCAATGCGCTGGAGGCCGGGGGCGGTGAGGCTTTCGATGTGGCAAAATGCGCATCGCCGTTGCCGCGTGCCTATCAGATCGCGGACGGCAGCGCCTATCTCAATCATGTTGAACTGGTGCGCAGGGCGCGCGGTGCCGAAATGCCGCCGGAATTCCTGCACGACCCGCTGATGTACCAGGCCGTGTCCGACACCATTCTCGGCCCGCTTGATCCGGTCCACGTTGCCGACGAAAAATATGGCATCGATTTTGAAGGCGAAGTGGCGGTCATTGTCGATGATGTGCCAATGGGAGTTGATGCGAAGGCCGCCCTCGGCCATATCAAACTGGTCATGCTGATGAATGACGTATCGCTGCGCAACCTGATTCCGGCGGAGCTGAATAAAGGTTTCGGATTTTTCCAGAGCAAGCCGCCAAGTGCCTTTTCGCCTGTGGCCGTTACGCCCGACAGGCTGGGGGCGGCGTGGCAGAACGGCAAACTGCATCTGCCATTGATCGCTTCATTAAACGGAAGAATTGTCGGGCGGCCCAATGCTGGAGCAGATATGCGGTTCGATTTCGGCCAGCTGATCGCCCATGCGGCTAAAACCCGACCGCTTGGCGCCGGGGCTATTATCGGTTCGGGCACAGTGTCAAACCATGATCGTGCCGCCGGGATCAGCTGCCTCGCCGAAATCCGCATGATCGAAAAGATCGAGCAGGGCGATTTCAAAACCCCGTTCATGAAACCGGGCGACGTCGTCCGCATTGAAATGAACGACCCGCAGGGGCGCAGTATTTTCGGGGCCATAGAGCAGAAGGTCATTGTCGGATGATTACACTTTACACCTATTTCCGGTCTTCCGCGGCCTACCGCGTGCGCATCGGCCTGCACCTCAAAAACATTGAATTCAAAAGCTTCGCCATCAACCTGCTGAAAGGCGAACAGGCAACGGATGAATACCGCAGACTGAACCCGATGTGGGCGGTGCCAATGCTGGACCATGACGGATATAAGCTGACCCAGTCTCTGGCCATCCTGAATTATATCGACAATGTATTCCCTGAGCCGCCTCTCGCCACCGGCAATTTTCAGGAACTGGCCTATGTACGCCAGATTGCGCTCAGCATCGCCGCCGATTTACACCCCCTCACCAATCTGCGAGTCCTGAACCGCGTCTCTGCGGATGAGGTGGAACGCAAGGCATGGCTCGCGCATTGGGCGACCGAAGGCATGAGCGGGGTTGAGGCTTTATTGCGCGTACGCAACTGGCACGGGAAATTCACTATGGGTGATCAGGTCAGTGTGGCTGATCTCTGCATCGTGCCGCAGCTTTACAGCATGCGGCGTTTCAAATTGCCACTCGATGACTATCCGATCTGCCGCAAGATCGAAAAGAACTGCATGGCGCTGGAGGCGTTTCAGCGTGCCTCGCCCGAAACGCAACCCGATACACCCGAGGGGCTGGAACCGGTTTATGGTCCGACGGCGAAATTACTGGCTTCATAAAAAATATAACAGGGAGATGAACGATGAGCGAATATGTATCCGGCAATCCGATGGGTCACGGCGATACGGGTGATTACACACAATACATCATTGATCAGGGCTGGAAAAATTATACCGCCGAAGATCATGGCACCTGGAAAATTCTTTATAACAAGCAAAAGGAAATCCTCAAGGGTCGTGCCTGTGATGAATTCATGGACAACCTCGACCGTCTGAAAATCAGTGATGCACAAATCCCGGATTTCAAAGAACTGAGTAAAACACTCAAATCCCTTACCGGCTGGGAAGTGGTCGCCGTTCCGGGGCTGATCCCCGATCTGCCGTTCTTCCAGCTTCTCTCCGAACGCAAGTTCCCCGCCGGTAATTTCATCCGCCGCCGCGACCAGCTGGATTACATCGAGGAGCCGGATGTTTTCCACGACCTGTTCGGCCATGTACCCTTGCTGGCCGATCCGACCTTCGCCGATTATCTCGAGGCCTACGGCAAGGGTGGCATGCGGGCGCATGAACACGGCACCATCAAAAACCTGGCGCGTCTCTATTGGTACACCGTCGAATTCGGCCTGATGAATACGCCGAAGGGTGTGCGTATTTACGGTGCCGGAATTTTATCGTCCGGGGGTGAATCAGTCTTCGCGCTGGAGGACCAGTCCCCCAACCGCATAAAATTCGATCTGAAGCGCGTCATGCAGACGGCTTACCGTGTCGACGATTACCAGCCGACATACTTTATCATCGACAGCTTCAAACAACTCTTCGAAGAAACCTATCAGGACTTCTCCGGTTTATACAAAGAGCTTAAGGCCGCACCGAAAGAGTTCGGAGCGGACCAGGTCCTTGCAGACGATCATTTGATCAACGAGGGAACGCAGTCCTATCACCGGGGCCGGGTGAAGTCCGCGTCGTAACTATTTCCCCTTCAGGTCGATCACCAAGCGATAATTCTTATTGGTTGCTTCGGGTGGCAACTCTTTGTCCAGCAATATCGTGGCCGGCTTCTTCAGTGTGACGATCAGGCGTGTTCCTTTCGCGTTTTCAAGAGGTTGGGTGGTGTAGGATTGCACGACCGGCGATGAGAATGCCTTAGACGCCGGGCCTGTCCAGCCTGCGCCATTAATCTCGATCACCAGAATCTTCTCGTCATTGTCCAGATCGGTCCTGTGGGTCACAGAGCCGCTAAGGTCGATAACAAGCCGTGTTTTCCCGCCGTCTTCACCGAGACGTAGGCCGGACCCGACAATTCTTCCAGCCTCAACAGGTTTAGCCTGTTGAAGCGCGGTGGTCGCAGCCGTTGTGACAGAAGGCTTAGGAATCTCCTGCGGCGGGGCATTGGCTTGGGGTTCAGGCGGGGCCGTAAACGGTGGCAGCGGCGGGGCTTGCGCCTGTGCCGCATCCGCCTTCGGTGGTGTCACAGCGGTCTTTGCCGGGGCAATGGCAGCAACCTCTGTGGTCTTTGACGGCGCCGCGGTTTCTACCTTCGGGGTCGTCGACGACTGTGCCACTGGAACTGCAGGAACCAGGGACACAGGATCGTTATCATGCGACGCCGCAGGGCCCGGGGCGGGGCTTGAAGGCGTCGCAGAATTGCTTGGGGAATTACCGGGAACGGGAACGGATTCAACCGATGCCAGAGGCACCGCTTCCATCGCCGCACCCGCGGCAGGACCAGTACCGTTGGTCAGCGTTTCCAGCTGTCCCATAAGGGTTTGCATGTCTTTTTCGATACCCACCAGACGCTTGATCGAGGGCAGCGTCGCATCATAATCGCGGCGCAATTCGAGCACGGCATTTTCAAGGCGCCTGATGCGGTCGATGGGGTCTTTGATATCGTCGGTGAACAATGTATCGACGCTGACATTCACGCCTTTCTGCGGCTCGAGCGAAGGCAGTCCGTCAGGGCCCATCTTGCGGCCAAGCTGACCTGCCTCAACGGCGCGCGCATCGCTTCCCGGCGGCGGGGCGGCCGCGGTAGCGGAGGATGTTGTCACACGACCGGCAGAGGAGGAATCGCCACAGGCGGAAAGGGAGAGCAGGGAGGCCAATAAAAGGCAGCAGAATCCCGGCGCGACCCATGAGTCGCGCAAAACAAATCTGATCAATGAATTCCCCCCGGTGAACACCGGTTGGAAAGTCCAGGATCTGGACATCAGGAGAGTACCTAAGACTTTGCAGTATTATTGCCCCGGGACCGCGCCGCCTGTTCCAAGTGATTCGGCCCCATATGTAATGGTACGGCTGAGTGCGGATTCCCGTCAATACAGGGGAATGAGATTTCTGCAGTTTGTGCAGTAACTTAGGAGGAAATGTTCAGCAGTGAAACGCCCTGAATCGGAATGAATCAAATAGAGTCTTGCGCGGACCTGGCTTTGCTGAATCGGTTTTTAGGGATCAGGCTTTTTCCTGAAGGTCCAGGACGAGACGGTGGCCGCTCGATCCTTCCGGCGGCAGGGATTGCTGCGATTTAAGCTGTGACGCTTTGGTAAGGTTCAGCATCAGCTTGCCATCCTGATATTTGTAACCTGAAACAAGGCCGGAATTTTTCAGGGCGGCCTCCGTCTTTGCGGTCCAGTTGATGGCGGGCAGATCAAGCACAAGCTGTCTGTCATCATTCTGAAAACTGGCTGGTGGTACAGCGGCCTTGGCGCTCATATCCAGAACAATGCGGGTCGATCCGGTGTGATCGGCAATCCTGATCGCCTTGACGGCAGGGGCGCCCGCAATCGGCGCATTGTGGGCAGCGGGGGCGGCAACATCCATTTCGCCTGCATCCGGTGTCGTTACCGTTGTTTTCGTGGTGGTGGTGATAACTTTAGTGACGCCGGGTAAAGTCGCCAGATCTTCCGCCACAACATCGTCAAGGCGCGACCAGTCCAGCTCTTCTGTCTCTTCCGGTGGGTTCATCAACTCCTGCGTCAGCGGCATTGGCTCGCCCTCGGCCTCGTTTGGATTATCCTGGACGAGATTTTGTTCTGGCGGAATTTCGCCGGTCATAACCTGGAGCTTTCCGATCAGGCCGCGCATATCTTTTTCCATAGATGCCATGCGCACCATGGTCGGCATGATGGTGTCAAAGTCATTGCGCATTCCCTGCACCGCATTCTCAACACGGGCGATGCGGGCGGATTCGTCGGTAACGGGGTCTTTAAACAGGGGTGTGATCTTTAAACCCTGTTCCGGCGCTAAAGCCCGGAAGGTTTCCATCGGCGTGGGAATCGGGGCCAGTGTCTCAAGTGCCTGAACCGTTTCGGTGGCTTTTTTGCTCTCTGCCGCAGAAGCCGCCGCTATTTTCGAGGCATCGATCGGCGCAATGGCATCGCCGGTCGTGGCGACGGCGGAAACTGGCGGCGGATCATTGGTGTTGCTGGTGCTGACTGTACCGCCATTACCGCCACCGCAGGCCGCAAGCGTCAAAACCGATGCCGCAGAAAGAATCAATCCGCGTGTGAGGGCGGAAAAAGACGATTTATGCTGATGATTATGGCTCGACATGAAAGATGCTCCCGGCTATCCCGAGAATCGTAAGCGCAGGGCCGGGCGAGGTCAATCGCTCCGGCCCGACTTGTCCCTTGTTTTATGTGTTATTTACCGATGGGCAGGATTTTTTCAGCCCAGGTCTTGCCATCCGACTCATATTTGCCAGCATAGACGATGCGCAATGTCCCGCTATCCGGATTTTCTTTGAGCGGGACCATAATTGGACGCGTCTCAAGTTCGGGATACAGGGCCATATTTGCCATGTTGCCGATAATTTTTTCGGACCCTTTGGACGGGGTCCAGTAAACAGTGACCTGGCCATAGGCGCTGAATTTACCACTATCGCGGTGAAGGTCGATTTTCAGGACCGGTGTCGGGTTCTGTGGATCTGGACTCATTTCCAGCTTGGGATTGATCAGTGAAATCTTCAGGTCTTTATCGTTCCCCGCGCGCACAATGACAGGAATCGAGAAGCCAAGGTTAACCCGCATATCCATTTCGACACCCTTGGCATTCGGGTTCGGACGCTCCGGTCCCTGTTTCGCCAGACGAACCATGCCCAGATGCGCGCGGTATTCACCGTCCGGCAAATCGGCGGGACGACGCAGGGAAAGACGGATGGTCTGTTGACCGTGCGGCTCTATCGTCACCTGGCGCGGGGAGAAAATCACCATATTCGCAACGCTGTTCGGGTCTTTATCATCCGCCGGAATCAATTCATAACGGCCGCTGGGCCCCATTTTCATTTCCATCCACCGCATGCGGTAGGTGTTGGTTTTATTGGTGGTGTTGATCAGTTCAACCGTGGCGGAGCGATCCCGTCCCTCGAAGACGACCCTGACCGGCGTAATGGTCAGATCCGCGCGTGCCATGCCGGGGCATAATACGATTGTCGCCAGAACCAGAATTGTCAGGAAAGGGTTCAACAGGGCTTTGCAGATCATGGTTTGGTATCCCTTAAGCAGATATGTGAACAAAATCGTCTCCACAAATTAGAAATTTATCATGAATTCATAAGTTCCGCGATAGGCGCCAGTTCGGACCGGTGTACCGGGCGGAACGTGTAGGGTCGCGCCGATATTAAAAGCAATGCTTCCATCCGGTCCGGGATGAACGGGGGAAAGGCTGCTGTTCGGCGGGTCAAACTCAAAGGAATCAATGGCAAATACCGGCGATCCGCTGGCATGCGTAATACTCGTGGCATTGATGGTGACATAAAAATCCGTGGCCGGATCGGCACCGACGATTTCAAACGTCGCACCGCGTCCCCCGCGCATTTTGTGTATCCCGCCATCTGGCAGCGTGGTTAGGCCGTTGGGCGCAACGACGATGCTGTGCGCCCCCGAATCGGTAATGGTAAAAATACCAAAATCCAGAGCCTTCAGTTCACGAATCTGAAAAGCCTGACTGCTGTGGCTGCCGCAGATGAGCAGGGGAAATATTAAAAGAAGCGCTAAAAATCTCATGGTGACATGATCCGCTTGTAGTGTGGAATTAAGTATAGTGCTTTTTAATGTTAATACTATGGCATTGCCAGAGGCCGATAATTAAAAACCCCCGCACTTACGGTGCGGGGGTTTTCGAATTGAGGACGGAAGCTTATTAGTAGCTGACCATCGCGTTGTATGTGCCTGTGTATTTACCTTCGGTATAGGTCTGGGCGGCTGTAGTAAGCGTCGCGCCAACTTTTACCTGGAAGGCAGTGTTTGCACCGGCGTTGTCACAGAAGTGGCCATAGACATCGCTGTAGTTGGTCGAACCGGGGCAATCGATGGTGAAGTCTTTCACGGTGAAGTATGCAGTCGCGCCAGCGTTGGCGACTTGGATATTATCATCGTTCGCGGTCCAGTAATTTTCACCGGCGAAGTCCACAGGGTTGCCTGCGTTATCGGCGAAGGAGATATAAACCTGGGTTGCGGCACCTTCAAAAGCACCTTTAACTTCGAGGACACCAGGTGACTGACCGCCAGAGTTGGCATTACCAGCGTTACCGCCGAGGCCATCGTTCGCGGAAGCACCGTGCAGGAGGTTGATGGTATCTGTACCTGCTGTGTAGGTACGTACACCGGTCGCAGCGTTCAGTGCGATTGTGGCATCGGCACCTGTACAGGCTGCACCGCCGCAAGGCTTGGACATGTTACCGAAGCTGATTGCGCGAAGTTCGTTAATCGACAGCGTAGAAACAACGCTGGCACTGATGTGACCCGTGGTGGTTACGCAGTCAGCGTATCCCGCAGAAGCAAAGTCCACACCGGTACAAGCGCCGGCCGATGTTAAGCTGACCGCAGAAGAAGCGGGTTGTGATCCGTAGGAGATGGCAACAAGTGCCATAGATAAATAGGCGAGTTTTCGAAGTTCTTTCAACATAGCTATGATCCTCAATTCTTGAGATGTTGTACAATTCAATGACTGTTTTA
>JAQGJB010000107.1 GCA_028290825.1 Micavibrio sp. | reverse complement strand
ATAGAACGTAGGGTTTCTTGCAATAAACATATGTCAAACAATAAAACACAATTCAGAATAGCACGATTCCTTTGAAACCATCACGCGATATGAGAAGAGAAGTTGAATGGATTGACCTGATTTGATTAATTGGACCCATGTTTTGCATTGTTCTATGCATCACGTTTCCGTATAAAATGTAATGATGCGCATAATAATTAAAAACTTGGAGAATAATCAGGAGGTTCATACAGCTTCTGATCAATGTTCTCGATGAACTATGGGACAGACCGCAGACTGCGCGCGTAGTTGCCGTAAATGCAATTAGCGATGCACACAAAGCTGGTTACAAAGCTCTTGAACAAAAACCGGTCTGTTTGTGGGGCCATATGTTCACGCAGGACCATGAAAGACCGAAAAACTTAAAACGGCAGGAGATTACAGAAATTGGCCGTTATCAAAGCGGCACAGCGCTGAACGCTCAAGCACAAAAAGTTTCTGCTGAAATGAAGCTCTAACCACTTTTCTGCTCTAAATTCTGCAAAAAACAGGACAATGGCTTTAGCGTAAATTTTACCAATTTTTGCTATTCTACGGTTAACAGAGGGAAAACCATTGTCTACGCAAGAACTGCTAAACCAATTTAATATTTCAGCGATCTATTCCGCTTCGATACCCGACAGGGCTGAGGAGGACTGGCTTAATAAATTTATTGATATTGAATTGGAAAGTTCTGAGCATATCCTTTTTGGCGAAGCGCATATCAACGGAACAATTCTAAAAACCTATGCACTGCTGGCGAAAAATCCGAAGGTCTTTCAGACCGCAGCAGAAAAAGGCATTGGTCACCTGTCTCTCGAGTTCTCTCATACTTTTCAGCCCTATCTCAAGCAATACGGTCAGAATAAAATATCCCGCAAGGAATTTCAGTACCGTTTATTTGAAGACCCTCTCTGGCACTATGTACCAAGCTCCTTATCCGGAAATGCCGAGAAACAATTCCGCGATTATTTTCTGCAGGCTATAGATAATGCATTGGTGGCTGGAATGACTGTTCATTTTGCTGATTTCAGTTGTGAGCGCATGGTATCGGCGCAACAAAAAGAGCTTGTAGAAATAGAAGTAAAAATCGAAAAGGAGCGTTTGGAGACTGAGCCTCAAGTTCCGTTTGAGCAATATGCGTTTAAATACATTATGAAACTGCCGCAGGAGGAACGATCAAGGCTTGTAGGACTCTGGATGACATCAGAGAAAAGCAAGATGGATCTGCGTCTGGACGATACTGAACAGTATAATTATCTGGATTCCAGAATGAAATCCGGAGAAGGATTATGGGCGATTGCAGGTTTTTCCCATCTTGATGAAAGTGCCCCGGGTTCTTTGGGACTAGCCCAGCATTTACGTCAGGCGGGAGCAAAGGTTACCTCTGTTGAAATTTATGACAGACCCGAAACGCGTTGCTATTTTCAGGCCTGCTATGCAATGTCAGAACGGGTGAAGGGCAGACAGCCAGATTACACGATCATGCTTGATGAAAACTCGATTTTTGACCATAGAAAAAATTTGAATATTCAGCCCAATTTCCAGCTCGCATAATGCCTTTAGGAGCGGATCAAACACCGCTTCCCGTCATCCGTGGTTTCGACAGGCAGAGAAAATGGGAAAATTGGACGATTTTTTGTAACCAAAATAAGGGCGGTTAGCCAAGCGCGCAGTAAAAGCTTCATTTTTGCAGGTTCTTATACGGAACCGATAAGCGCGTAGGGTGTTTTAAAATACAGTCTCACTAAGACCTGCACGGGTTATGACGGAAAAAGAGAAAGACAAAAACAGATATGCCCGGTTTCTCGCCCATGTCAGCGGCGTAGCGTCCTCTTACCTGGATCATAAAAAATGCAGGGTCCATATCCCGGCTGAAACACTCCTTGAAATTGTTGGCATCCTGCATGGCTGGAAAAATAGTAACGACTTGCTACACAAATACAGCGCCCTACGGAAGGCTGCAATCGACCGCGCTTTGCCCCCGATCTGCGTTTCCTGGGATGGATATTTTCCGGGATTATGGGCCTGGGTAAAGGATGGTCAGGAAACGCCCTTGGTCCATCTGTGTTCCGAGGATGGAAAATGGAAAGAAGAAATCCCGGTTGCACCTGACAGCCCGGTGAAAAGAACCATCAATGGACAGGTATACTGGCGCATTCGCCTGTCCACTCTGAAGGACATCCCCTATGGTTATTACGATCTGATCCTGAATCCGGGAGCAAGGGATGAGCGAAGATCGCTTCTGATCTCCGCCCCCGCCCGCCTTACGCACGATAAAAAATGCTGGGGCTTATTCGCCCCGCTTTACGCACTTCACGGACAGGAAACGCAAAACCTGGGCGGCTATGCCGAATTGTATAAGGCGGCCTCCTTTATCAGGGAAAATGGCGGAGCGTTTATCGGCACCCTGCCTTTGTTACCGGTATTTTATGAAGGGCAGGATATGGACCCCAGCCCTTATGCTCCAGTCAGCCGCCTGTTTTCGAATGAAATTTTTCTGGATTTAAAAGATCTGCCGGGCAATGACGGGGTGCGCGATCCGGGCGGCGCGGGAATAGTCGATAAGATCAACTATCAGGACGCTTACTCCGCGAAAAAGAAGATCATTCTTGAGGCGGCTTTACATTATTTTGAAAAATATCCGGAAGGCGATGAAGACTACCAGGAATTTTTAAAGAGCTCACCCGAACTTCCCGCCTATGCCGAATTCAGGGCCAGCCAAAGCTCCGCCGCCGAACAGGAGGATATGCGGAAATTTCACCTGTACGCGCAATATGCCTGTCACCGCCAACTTTCAAAATTCAGGGCCGGGGAAACCGCTTCCCTTTATCTCGATTATCCCGTCGGTGTGCACCGCAACGGTTTCGATATGAAAGAATATGCTTACTTATTTGTAAAACGCCTCTCCGTTGGTGCACCACCAGACCTGTTTTTTTCGAACGGGCAGAACTGGGGCTTCTCCCCGATACATCCGCAGGCCCTTGAAAAGGACCGTTTCCAATATTTCCGCGCAACGCTGCATCACTATTTTAAATATGCGCGCATGCTACGGCTGGATCATGTGATGGGCCTATACCGCCTTTACTGCATACCCGAAGGAAAAGAAGCAAGCCAGGGTGCTTATGTGCATTATCCGCTAAACGGCTTTATGGCAGTTCTCTGTCTGGAAGCCTGGAGGCATCAGGCGGTTTTGGTGGGCGAAAACCTGGGAGCTGTTCCGGAAGCGGTTGCCAACGCCATGGAACGGCATGGTATTGGCCGCATGTGGATCGCCCAGTTTGAAATGCGGCCTGACCCGGTGGAAACGTTTGACAGCATCAAGGAGGATATGATCGCCTCCTTTAACACCCACGATATGTTCCCCTTCAGCGCGTTTATGAAAGGGGCAGATATTCAGGGCCTGCAGGAGATCGAACTTTTAAATGAAGAATCCGCACAGGATTTGCAAAAGAGCCGCACTGACATTATCAAAGGCTGGGGAAAACTGGACCCCTTCCCTTATATCGTCAGGCACATGGCGTCCTCAGCCGCCGCCTACGTTATGATTGCTTTGGAGGATATCTGGGAAGAGGAAAAACCGCAGAACATCCCCGGAACCAGCAAGGGCAACTGGCAAAAACTATTCAGGCTGCCTATCGAAGAATGGCAAACCCACCCAAAGGTGGATGAAGTCATAAGAACACTAAACCGTTACCGCGATCACAGCAGCTAAGAAAATCATTTCCTTACCTCGCTGGAACTCAGACGCGGCAGCAGGTCAAGTATGCCCTGCAGCGGGATAGCGACCCAGTCCGGCCGGCTGCTCAATTCATAATTGATCTCATACAGAACTTTCTCGAGCAGGAAAACTTCAGTCAGGTAACGGATTTCAGGCAGGCCTTCTGGCAACAGGGCCGTGCCGGCGCATACTTCCAGATAACCGCTGAGATAATTATGCCCCATCCACAGCTGCCAGAGATTGAGCCAGGGCATGAGGCGGGGTTCCACAGGATGTTCCGTGACAAAAACATGCACCGCGTAATCAAGGGAGCGTAAAAGTCCGGCCACATCCACCAGCGGTGATCTTTTCAGGCGCCGCGTGCTGATCGGCCGCATCGGCTCGCCTTCGAAATCAAGAATGATAAAATCACCCCCGGTGAACATGATTTGCCCGAGATGATAATCGCCATGGATACGGATAAATTGCCCGCCGTAAAGACGCTGGCGGATGGTATTCAGTTGATGGTCGATAACGTCCCAGCGTTCAAGCAGTTGATCGGCCAGCGCCCTTGAACCCTCCGGCATATCGTTCCCCTGCTTTGTCAGCGCATTACGTGTGCGGACCGCACCGTTGCGCAGGGATTGATAAAGGGCACGCTGGTGAAACGGCGTGGTGTTTTCGGGTAAGAAATCGGGCACCCCGTCGCCGCTGGCCAAGGCAAGGTGCATCTCCCCGGTCCGCCGCCCCAGCAATTTTACCATTTCCGCCGTATCGCCTGCTGCCTCGACAAACCATTCTGGAAGAATGTGGGCGTCAAAATTATATATATTGCGAACGGACTTCAGAATGGTCTCCGCCTCCGCTGAACCTTTCTCCGCCGTAATGGAGGAAAATGCCTCCAGCCTCTCCTGTAGCATATCCCAAGCCGTTCCCTTGCTTTCGATAAATTCATGCAGTACGGCGACCGAATAACTTTTATGACCTGTTGTATAAGAAATGCTGCCCATCATATGCGGTACGGCCTTGAAATTTTTTTCCGTCAGGTGTTGCCCGATTTCGATTTCAGGGTTAACCCCTTCATCAAGGCGGCGGAATAATTTCAGGAAAAACGCATGATCAAACCGGAAGGCGGAATTGCTCTGTTCAACGCCCATCGATTTGGCAGCAGGAAGTTCGGACAGAATTTCCTTATAGGTCGCCATATCCAGCCGGCCTTGCCGTCCCGGCAAGCGGCGGCGTTCGCGCAGCGCGTTGACCAGAAGGGCCGGAACGTTCATATCGATTGCGGAATCATAATAAAGCGCCGATTGGCCATCTTCCAGATCATAAGCGGCAATAACGGCCTCCGGATGAGTTTCGGCAATCTCCACCGCCTTCTCTCCTTCTGCGCGGCTGAGACCGATCAGGTAAATATCCGGCCTGTCCCGCTGGTCGCTGTATTGAATTTCGACGATCGCCAGAACCGGGGCGGCGGTTTCATCATCAAGCCTGATCAGATCACGCAGAAGGACGCGACTGATGGCCCTGGCCTTGCCGCCAAACCAGCGCGCAGACGGCAGGTAATCCTGAATTTGTCTCTCCAGATTAAGGCGCAGATTATTGTCTTCCAGGATTTCGCTGAAGGACGGCAGCTGCGTCACCTTTGCCCTGTTGCCGGGCTGCGGAATATTCAGGTTTTCCGGATCGGTCAGGTCGAACCAGTAAAAATCATAAGGCCCCAATGTCACCAGATACGGAAGATCGCCGATAGCCGGAAACGGCGTCCCGCCGCGCAGCTCCAGCGGCACGAGGCCCTTGTACCGGGACAGGTCAAGCTCGACATACTGGGCGCATTTGGAAAGATTGGCGAGGACGAGAATTTTCTGGCTGCCGTTACCATCGGGGCTTTCGTAGTCCCGGATAAAGGCGAGGACCTTTTCATTTTTGGGATGCAGGAAATCCAGCCTGCCGCGCCCGAGCGCCGTGTTCTGCTGGCGCAGCGCGATAAGGCCTTGCATCCATTGCAGCAACGAATTGGGATTGGCTTTCTGGGTTTCGACATTGATGGTGGTATAATGGTACTCCGGCGTCATAATGACGGGCAAATAGAGTGACTGGGGGTCGGCCTTTGAAAACCCCGCGTTGCGGTCCGGGCTCCATTGAAAGGGTGTGCGGACGCCATTCCTGTCGCCGATATAAATATTGTCGCCCATGCCGATTTCGTCGCCGTAATAAATGATCGGCGTACCCGGCATCGAAAACAGAAGGCCGTTCATAAGCTCGATCTGTCTGCGGTCATTCAGGAGCAACGGCGCCAGCCTGCGCCTGATCCCCAGATTAATACGCGCCCGCTTATCACTGGCATAGGCGTTGTACATATAATCCCGTTCCTCATCGGTAACCATTTCGAGGGTTAGCTCATCATGATTGCGCAGAAACATCGCCCATTGGCAGGTATCGGGGATATCGGGGGTCTGGTTGAGAATATCGATGATTGAAAAACTGTCTTCCCGTTTAATCGCCATGAATAGGCGCGGCATAATCGGGAAGTGGAAATTCATCTGGCACTCATCGCCCTTGCCGAAATAGGTCACGGCATCTTCCGGCCATTGATTGGCTTCGGCCAGTAAAACACGGTCTTCGTAATGCTCATCGATATAAGCCCGAAGCTCCTTCAGGAATTCATGGGTCTCGGGCAGGTTTTCGCAACTGGTGCCATCGCGTTCATACAGATAGGGAACGGCATCAAGCCGCATACCGTCAACGGACATGTCCATCCAGAAATCGACCAGTTCAAGAATGGCTTTCTTCACTTCGGGGTTATCAAAGTTCAGATCCGGCTGGTGCGAAAAGAAACGGTGCCAGTAATAGGCCTTGGCGACGGGGTCATACGACCAGTTGGAGGGTTCGAAATCACGGAAAATAATCCGGGCTTCCTTGTATTTCTTGGGATCATCGGTCCAGACATAGAAATTGCGCCAGTAACCATCCGGCTTGTCGCGCCGCGCCCGCTGGAACCATTCATGCTGGTCAGAGGTGTGATTGATGACAAGCTCGGTTATAACCCTCATGCCCCGACTATGGGCCGCTTCAATAAATTCGCGGAAATCATCAAGGTCGCCGTAGTCCTTGTTGATGGATCGGTAATCTGAAATATCATACCCGTCATCTTTCAGTGGCGATGGATAAAAAGGCAGCAGCCAGATGGTGTTGACACCAAGGTCGCGCAAATAATCGATTTTTTGCAGGAGGCCGCGAAAATCGCCGATACCATCGCCATTGCTGTCGCAGAAGGCCCGGACATGCAATTGATAAATCACCGCATCCTTGAACCAGAGCGGGTCGCTGCTGAAGGCGCTACGCGGTGTCGGTGTTGTCGCGGTCATGGTGCAGCCTCCTTGTTGCTTGAAATACTGAAAATATGCGCGGGGATAATATGCGGATTCAGTTCAACGTAATTCATCCACCCGTTCCAGACATAATCCGCATCAGATAGAAGATCGCGGAGGTGATAGGGTTTTTCAGGATCAAGACCGAGCAGGTGAATTTGCAGATCGATCATCCCGCTCTGGGCATTGAAAGGGTCCAGGTTGACGACGGTCAGGATGAGGTTATCTTCCTGACGTTTCGTGTAAGCGATAAGGCTGTCATTGGAAACCGGATGAAATAACAATCCATCCTGAGTCTGCAACGCGCGGTTGGTCCGGCGGATATGGTTAACGCGCGTGATCAGCGGGGCGAGGCTGTCTTCACGGTTGATATCCCAGGTGCGGACTTCATATTTTTCGGAATTGAGATATTCCTCCTTCCCCGCGGCGAGCGGGGTGTGCTCGAGAAGTTCGTAGACCGGGCCATAAATCCCGTAATTCGATGATAACGTTGCCGCGAGGATAAGACGCTGCACCGCCATCGGCCGCCCTCCTTTTTGAAGGTCTTCGGGCAGGATATCGGGCGTGTTCGGCCAGAAATTGGGATGAAAATAATATTTCAGCTCGCTGCTGTTTAGTTCCTTTAAATACGCTTCTAGTTCAGGCTTGGACCTGCGCCAGGTAAAATAGGTATAGGACTGGTTAAACCCGATTTTAGCGAGGTAGGCCGTAATGGCGGGCCTTGTAAAGGCTTCCGCCAGGAAAATAACTTCAGGATGATCCTTGCGGATTTCCGCGATAACCCATTCCCAGAAAGAGAACGCCTTCGTATGGGGATTATCGACGCGGAAGACGGAGACGCCCTTGCCGATCCAGAAAGTAAAAACGCTTTTTAATTCCTGCCACAGAGATTCCCACGCCGCGCACTCGAAATCGAAAGGATAAATATCCTGGTATTTCTTGGGCGGATTTTCAGCGTACTGGATCGTTCCATCAGGCCGCTTCCGGAACCATTCGGGATGTTCGGAGACATAAGGATGATCTGGTGAACATTGAAAGGCGATATCCAGCGCTATCGAAAGATCAAGCGCCTTGGCCTTATCAACCAGGGCGGCGAAATCATCAAAATCTCCAAGAGCGGGGTCGATCGCTTTATGCCCGCCCTCCTCATTGCCAATGGCCCAGGGGCTTCCCGGATCATTTGCCGTTACGTTTAATGTGTTATTCCTGCTTTTGCGGAACGTATGGCCGATCGGATGAATGGGCGGAAGATAGACTGTGTCAAACCCCATCCCCGCAATATAATCGAGCCGCGCCAGCGCATCCTGCAGGTTACCGCGCTCGGCCACATCTTTCCAATGCGAACGCGGGAAGAATTCATACCAGGAACTAAACTCCGCCCGCTCCGGCTCGACAGTCAGGGGAAGATCGACAGGGGAGAGGACCGCCCCGGTCCAGTCTGCCCGCAACCGGGATTGCAGCAGCGGGTCATCAAGGAGAGCCAGAAAAACCGGAATATCCTCCCCGGTTGGAAATTTCCGGGAATAAGGCTCCAGCCGTTTAGTAAAATCCTGCGCATTGGAACTATCCAGAATCTGCAGTCCCATTTGAATATCGATAGTGCTGGCATTCCCTGCTTTGATATTCTTTACAAGAGCGGAGCGCCAGGTTTCATAACGGTCAATGCACGCCTCCACGCGGTAATAATAGGGACCGATCTCTGAAGGTATAAAACTCCCCCTGTACAGATCATTACCCCCATAGTCCATCGGCGACCGCTTCCATTCCTTATCGCCTGCAGCGCGGTAAAGAATATCGGCTTTAAGAATCTCATGCCCGTCACAAAATATAACGGCCTCAATGCCAAATCTGTGCCCGACCGCACAGCGCGCTGAAAACCGCCCGTTATCGAGACAGGGGATAATTTTATCAATAATCACACGCGTGCTTAAAAGATTGGATTTTTTGGCTTTTTTATTCATAGCAAGCCAATGCTTATTCAAAGTGCGAAGTTCCGTTTCAAATTCGCCTCTAGCGGCCTGGAGAAAAAACGGCCTTCACTTTCTACACCAAGATTGAACGTCACATTATTTGCATAATATTAACAAACGGTCTAAAAAAACATAAAGCATTGCGTTTATACGCACGCTTACCTTAACTACCTGCATGCGTAAAAAATCCAAGCACTCCGCAATGATGATTGCAGCAATGCTGTGCCTTTCTGCCTGCAAAATGGATGGTATTCCATTCGTGTCCGGACCGGCCTACAAAATCAGCGGCACCGCCGACAATAAAACCGTTGGCCCCTATCTCGATACCTTGCTGGATAACCGCATTGCCGAAAAACTCCCCGAGGGCGAGGACACGGATGCCGATAGATCACG
>JAQGJB010000101.1 GCA_028290825.1 Micavibrio sp. | reverse complement strand
CTGACTGCGGGCAATGGTTATAATTCGTTCGTCGGGGGGACGGTCCTGCTTACGGGTGGACGCGGAGATATCGCATCAGGTATGGCCGGATATGGTGCAACTTTGAACTTATCCGGCAGTACTTTTGGTGGCTCGGGCGGTACGGCAATTCTGGCTGGCGGTGTGGGAAGTAACGGATATGGTAACGGGGGCAGTATAACTCTGAACGCCGGTGGCGGAACGACTGGCGGGGATGTTCTAGTCGATGGTGGTGCCCCTTATTCTGGCTCCGCCGGTAATGTTCTGCTGGCATCCGTGCGCGGGAATGTCGGGATCGGGACCGCATTACCACTGGCTATGCTCGATGTTGGTGGTACCACTGCGATGCTGGTGCCCCGCGGAACGACGGCGCAGCGCCCGACGGGTATCAACGGGATGATCCGTTATAATTCCTCAAGCAATAATTTCGAAGGTTATCAGAACAGTGCGTGGCTGCCGTTCTCCTCCAGCACAGGCAGTTCCGCGGTTACACCGGCCGGTTCAAATACACAATTGCAGTTTAACAGCGGCGGAACATCGCTGGGCGCGAGCGCGAACCTGACGTTCAGCTCGTTAACTAATACGCTGGCGGTTACCGGCAAGGTCAGCGTTACGGACAGGATCAGTATTGCCGGAACCTCAGGACTGACAACACCATCCGGTCTTTCCCTTACTAATCTTTCGGATGTTTCCCTAGGGGCTTTGGCGTCAGGAAAAGTCCTGACTTATAACGGTACGAATTGGGCAGCGGCAGCGCCAAGTTCAGTTGTAACGCCTGCTGGATCGGCGACACAAATCCAGTTCAATAGCGGGGGGACAAGTCTGGGGGCTACTCCCGACCTAACTTTTAATAGCACATTTAGTATTTTCGCCGCGGCAGGAAGTTCCTTTATGGGAGCATACGGCAGCTCGGGCCAACTTTCATCAGTCGAGCATAACTCAGGATATGCGGGGACCGTAAATGCGTTCCATTCGGGAGGCGATACCTTCGGTGCCTTCCATGCCACACTGGCAAGTGCAAGCAGTGGTAAAAACCAGTATGCCCTTATAGGTATTAATTCGGGAGCTGCCACATATAACTGGCCAACTGTTTCAGCCATTTCAGCTGGCCAATATCTGCCAGGCATTGGTTTTGCCGGTCAGTCAGACTCTTCTGTCGGGCCTGGGACAGTCCTGGGGGCGTCGATCGTAGGTTATGTTGACGGTACGGTTTCTTCCGGTGTATTGCCGTCAGCGCTCGTGTTCCACACGAGCCAGACGAATGCGACCGGGCTGACCGAGCGTATGCGTATAGGATCAAACGGTCTTATTACATTTAGCAGTACGGGGGCTATTCTTATCACCTCTGGCACAACAGCCCAACGGCCAACCAGCCCCATTAACGGGATGATCCGTTATAATTCCTCAAGCGACAAGTTTGAGGGTTATCAGGCCGGCTCATGGCAGGACATCATTACCGCTGGTGGTACGGCGGCAACACCGGATCGCGGAATTCAGTTTAACAGCGGCAATGCGTTTAACGCGTCTGCAAATCTTATATACACGTCAAGTGGCGCGTTTATGGCGGCAGGGACATTTACGGGAACATTGGCGACGCCCACGTCGGGAGCGGGTTCCCGGATGTTCTATGACCCGGCCGGTGCCGTTTTCCGAGCAGGTTATGTCAGCGGTACGCAATGGAATACGGCCAACATGGGAACATATAGCGCGGCCTTTGGGATAAATAATACAGCCAGCGGTCAATTCAGTTTCGCGGTGGGGAATGGTACGACGGCCAGTGGCAGTTACAGCGCGGCGATGGGTGCGCTGACGATGGCGAGTGGCGGGGGCAGTACCGCGATGGGCTTTAGCACGGTTGCAGGCGGGTTTGCCAGTACCGCGATGGGATCTACGACGGTTGCCAATGGTATGTACAGCACTGCGCTTGGGTATAACGTCAGTGCCAGCTCTGATACCACCGTGGCAATTGGTCTCGGTGCGTTTGCCAGCAGACCAGCAGTTACAGGTATAGGCTCGCTTGGCATCTTTATGGGGGCGCAGACATCTGCAACGGTGCTTTCCGCCACTAACACCATGGGATTGTTCGGCGGCAAATTCGTAATCGATCCGAATGCTCCGGCGACCCAATTGGCTGCGCGCGGTGTTCTGGACCTTGGGGCTGCGACGGATGCATTGGTCATGCCGATCGGGACAGTCGCACAACGTCCAGGTACGCCGGTTAACGGTATGGTTCGTTACAATACGGACAACACGCGGTTTGAAGGTTATCAGAACGGTTCATGGCTGGCGTTTTCTTCCGGCGGCTCAGCTGCGGTCGTTGCGATTGACGATCTGACAGACGGTATCGTATCGTATACATCGGGGAATATGTTCCTGGGGACCGGTGTAGGTGCTTCTGCGACAACAGCTGCTGCCTGGAACGTGTCTGTTGGTACCAGCACGATGCAAGGTGTCCTCTCAGGCCAGAATAACTCTGCTCTCGGTGAATATGCGTTGCATGACTTGACCACTGGTGGCCAGAACACGGGTATTGGCGCGGACGCGCTCGCGAGCACCAAGGTTGGTAGTGACAACGTTGCGGTTGGCCAATTTGCGCTTAATTCCAATGTCGGAAAAAGCCAAAGCACGGCCATTGGTACCGGTGCGATGCAACAGATGAATAATACGGCGGCCACCGGAAATACCTATAACGTAGCGGTTGGTTTTGCTGCTATGCAGGGAAGCGGAACGCCTGCGAATAATACCGGTGTCAGCAATACGGCGATGGGCCATGGTTCCATGACGGGTCTTACCTCAGGCAGCTGGAATACTTCCTACGGTAATAATTCTATGCTGGTCATCACCACCGGTAACTCTAACGCCGGGTTTGGTACTTATACTCTGTCTTCGCTGACCACCGGTTATAATAACGTTGCTCTAGGCCACAGTGCCCTGAGTAGTATTAACAGCGGTAACATGAACATTGCTATTGGTCCCTATGCCGGTAACAACATTACAACAGGTTCTGGCAATATCATTTTCGGTTCTGCGGTTACGACGCCTGCCGCCAGTACTTCGAATTATATGTCGATTGGTAACCTCATTTTCGCATCGGGCGGCATGGGCACCGGGACCACAGTGGGTAACGGCTGGGTTGGTATTCGTACTGCCTCACCCCGCGTCACACTGGATATTACCGGTACGGATGCAATGATGATCCCGTCTGGGACTTTGGCGCAACGCCCTGTGGCTTCGGCGGTTGCAAATGGCATGATACGTTACAATACGTCGAGCGCGAACTTTGAAGGTTATCAGAACGGTTCATGGTTGCCGTTCTCGTCTTCCACAGCTGGCGCAGCGGGCGCTCTTGACGGTCTGTCTGACGCGAAAACTGATTACGTCATTGATAATAACCTGCTGATAGGGACGCCTGCTGATGCTTACGCGATTGCAGCCACCGGAACCTATAACCTTGCATTAGGTCAACTGGCGGGAGATTCCATTACCACTGGTGATAATAATATTGCCATCGGTTACAGGGCGCTGACCGCTGTCACGACAGCCGGATTCAATACGGCGATCGGTAAAGATTCGCTCATGTCGAACACATCCGGAGTCGATAACACAGCTATTGGGGATAATGCTTCGAGTGCGGCTACAGTTGCTTACGGTAACGTCGGGGTGGGTAACAATACGCTGGCCACCAACGTGCGGAAAAGCCGGAATACCGCCGTGGGTGCCAGTGCGATGCAGTATACCAATAGCGCGGCCGTGGCGGTCGATACCGACAATACCGCAATCGGCTGGTCTGCCCTGCAGGGGAGTACGACGGCGGCGAATAATACCGGCGTCAATAACACGGCGGTGGGTTCGGCTGCACTTTGGCTCAACACGTCAGGACAGGATAACACCGCAGTCGGTCTGGCTATGAGAGCCAATACCACCGGCGGCAGTAACGTGGCGGTTGGTAACTGGGCGCTTGGCAGCAACACAGTAGCCAGCGGTAATACTGCAATCGGCTGGCAAAGTATGACTTCCAACAAAGCGGGTAGTCAGTCTGTTGCTATTGGTACGAATGCCATGCAGTACGCTAATGACAGCACGACCCCATTTACCACTTACAATACTGCTGTCGGCTATCAAGCCATGCGCGGAAGCGGTACGGCAGGGAATAATACTGGTATTAATAACACAGCGGTTGGCCACAACTCGATGTTGAATATGACCGGCGGTTACGACAACACCGCTGTTGGGGCGAGCGCATTGCTTTCTAATACCAGCGGTTTCTACAATACGGCGGTGGGCAGCAATGCACTCGCGAGTGCAACTGGGGGTTCCTTTAATACCGCTGTCGGGTATTCGGCACTATCGGCAAGCCAATACGGCTTCAACGCCGCTCTTGGATACAGGGCATTGCGCGCCAACACGACAGGAAGCCAGAATAACGCTTTCGGTTACATGGCGTTGGATGCAAACACCGTCGGTACGAATAACAGCGTGATGGGTTTCCAGGCGGCCCTTACCAATGTGGGTGGTTCTGATATCGTTGCGATTGGTATTTCGGCGATGCAGAACGCGAATGATGCCGCAGGCGCTTTCACACCGATGAATACGGCTGTGGGCGCCAATGCACTGCAGGGCAGTGCAACGCCATCTGCCAATACCGGGACCAGTAATACGGCTATTGGTTACCAGACGATGAAAGGCAACACTTCGGGGACGGGAAATGTCACGCTGGGCGATGGATCTCTTTTTGGCAATACCACCGGTTCACGCAATGTAGCGATCGGTGCAGGGAATGGCGCAAACCTGGCTTCACTCTATACTAATATCACAGGGAATGACTCAACCGCCGTGGGGTATACCGCCCTGGCCCTGAGCACGGGTAATGCGAATACTGCGCTTGGTTCCGGTGCCGGTGATAACATTACATCCGGGGCTTCGAATATTATAATTGGTGTTAATGTCGATGCCCAGGTTGCAACGGCAAGCAACCAGATGAGCATTGGCAATCTGATCTTCGCATCGGGCGGATTCGGGACAGGCACAACGGTCGGTACAGGTTTCGTCGGTATCAAAAAGGCGGCACCGACCGTGGCGCTCGATGTTGTTGGCGATATTCAGTATACCGGGGTTATCACCGACGTTTCCGACCGCCGCCTGAAAACAAATATCGTTCCATTGTCTAACCGCGGAAGCATGCTTGACCGCGTTGCCAAAATTGGCACCTACAGTTTCGTCATGAAAGACGATCCGAAAGGTAATGTCGAATTCGGTGTCATGGCCCAGGAAATGAAAGATATTTTCCCTGAGTTGGTTAAGACGGATTTCACCACGCCGGAACATTATCTGTCGGTAAATTACATAGGCATGATTGCGCCGATTATTCAGTCGACCAAAGAGCTTAAGGCCGAGAACGACAATCTCAAATCCAGGCTGGCAGAACTTGAAGCAGAACAGAAAGAAACCCATGCTGATATTCAATCCCTCAGCCGGGATATCAAAGGCATGAAGGCTTATACCGGGTATGGCATCGACCGTGCGGGCATGGATGGCTGGATGATGCTGATGATTGGTATGATTTTTGGAGGAGGCACTGCTGCCTTCGCTTACCGTTCCGGTTCCCGCCGTCGTCAAGGCTAAGGACGTATCATGAATTTCCCCCTTGCGCGAAACATGAGAAAAAATGTCTGGCTGCTTAGTCTGTCTGCCCTTTTTACTCTTTTTATACCATCGGCCGCCTTCGCTGCCTGCAGCAGTCCTGCGGGGGTTGGGGGCGATGTTATTTTTAATTCCGCCGGTCATGTTATTCAATCCTGTGACGGGACGTCATGGAAGGGTTGGCTGCGATCTATTCCCGGTACTTGGAAAGATGTTAAACCAGGTATTTTTCATATCTGCGGAATAAAGGCTGATAACACTGCATTTTGCTGGGGTAGGAATGGAAGCGGCGAGATCGGAAATGGAACTTCTGGGTCTAATGTTCTCTATCCTGCGTCTGTGAGTGGTGCCGGTGCGTGGGCCGATGTTTCTACGGGCGGTAATAATGGAAGTGGAATTTTTTCGACATGCGGAATCAAAATGAATGGTTCTCTGTATTGCTGGGGTGACAATAATTTCGGACAGGGAGGGAATTCATCAACCTCGGCCGCCAACGCGCCACGTGCCGTTACGTTTAGTGGAACCTGGCAGGAAGTCAGTGTCGGAGACGATTTCGCGTGCGCCTTAAAAAGCGATAATTCAGTCTGGTGCTGGGGGCAGAACAACCATAATCAATGGGGTGACGGTGTCAATTTTGGCAGCTGGTTCTGGGATGCGCATGCCGTTGCCAGCGCAGGGGCAAAATGGAAAAAAGTGGAGGCCAGCAGCAATTGGGGAAACGGTTTTGCGTGCGGACTGAAAAATGACGATACGGCCTGGTGCTGGGGTTATAATAACAGGGGGCAGCTGGGTTTCAGCTCCAGCGGCACGGACAGTAAAGGGCCGGTTGCAGTTATTACAACCGGTGTGCAAACCTGGAAGTCGATTTCGGCGGGTGGCAACCAGAGTTGTGGGATAAAAACGGATGGAACAGGCTGGTGCTGGGGCGGTAATGACTACGGAGAGATCGGCGTCGGCGTAACCGGGGGCACATATACCACCCCGCAGGCTATTTCGGTCAGCGGTGTCACGACATGGACGGATATCGTAGCCGGCGATTCTCAGACCTGCGGTATTAAAACAGATGGAACCGGCTGGTGCTGGGGGTATGGTCAGGAGGGGAATAACGGTGACGGTGCGATTTCCGATTATAATACACCCCATGAGATACAAGCTGGTTCGAAGTGGAAGGTGCTTCGTCCTGGCTGGGTTGTCTGCGGGATAAAACTTGACGGTTCATTATGGTGCTGGGGTGAAAATTATAATGGCGCGGTCGGCAACGGAACAACTAGCCAGCAGAATGCGCCTACCCATGTCACGGGGAGCAGCGGAACGTCATGCAGTTCACCGTCCGGCACAGGAGGTGACCTGCTTTTCAATTCGGCTTATCGCGTCCTGCAATGGTGCGATGGAACGCAATGGAATCCAGCGGGGCCAATCAGCCCGACGGGGCCATTGGCAGGGTGTGTCAGTCCTGCGGGGGTGGCCGGAGATTTACTGTTCAATTCGACAGCAGCACGGCATCAATATTGTGATGGCGATACGTGGCGGGGAATTACCCCTTAATTCAGGGTTTTTGCCCTCTTGAAATTTCAGGGCATTTCGATAAAGTCTGGCCGTCCGCATCTTTGTACAGGGCCTCTGTGGTGGAATTGGTAGACGCGTCCGACTCAAAATCGGATTTCGAGAGAAGTGCCGGTTCGAGTCCGGCCAGGGGCACCATTATTCAGTAAAATTATGAATGGCTTAACTGCCTCAATAAAAAATTCCCGCAAATTACGCGGGCATTTTTATTGAGCATTGGGTTTAATTTCCGCGATAAACCGGCCCGGCGGGCAGATGGCCCTGTCCCTGACTCTTAAGATAAGTTTCGGCCTTATATTTGTATTCTTTGCTTTTCAGATCGGGGCAGGTGGCACCCTCTGTAATTTTTATCTTGTCGTTATCTTTAATATAACCGGGTTCAATAATAACGATTCCGGATGCGGATTTTTCAAGAGCGGTCCGTAAATCGCTCCCTGACTTTTTGAATTCTTCGGCAGTCACGTTCAGGCGGGAGATATAATCCGGAATTTTCCTGTTATCGGCTTCTGCCTTCGGGCCAGTTTTCTTTTCCCATTTAATACTACCCTGGGCATCTTTTACAGGATTTGAATAGTCGCTTCTATTGACGCAAACGGTCACGAATTTTTCTGAAAGAGGTTTGGCAAAAATGGTTTTGCCTTCTTTATCTTCAGGGTCGGCAAAAATTGAAACTGTAGACGCCGCGGTATTGGCCGTTGTTACAGCTGCGTTGATCGTCCCATCAATGGCAATTGCGCCGACATCCGTTGTTTTATGCCACAAACGCGGGCCGAAAGACTCCCAAAACCCCCGTTTTTTACTTATAAAATCGGCGGATGCACCGGCCGCCGCATTTCCAACTGTTCCCACGCCAACGCCAAAATGGGAGAGGCGGTTCCAGTTCTCATTCTCGAACGAGGTAAAGTGATCCGCAGTGACAAGCAAGGCCGCCGCGACTGTGAAGGCGCCAGCAATTTTTAACGTTTTCTTTGTTTTGAGTGGAGCAAGGCTGGCTTTCAGGAAATCTGTGCCGCTGATACCGCCGGCGGTGCCAGCCTTGTAATCGGCGATAAAGTCCTTTGTGGCGGCTGCGGCAGATTTTGCTGCCTTACCGATCGTGCCGATGTTCTTTATGGCCAGATACGCAGGAAGACCGAGATAAAGGCCGCCCAGAATTGTGCTGCCTAAAAGACCCTGGCGGGTAATTTTTCCATCAGTCGTGAAGAAATTCGTGGTTTTATGAAGATAAGATGTAGGCATACGGTCACCCTCCGGAAGTCTGCAAAAGTAAGCTAAATTAACATAATTCAGACAAAACTGCAAGATAGTATTATCATTTCGCTGAGCCGATTTTTAAACGGCTTTTTTACGTTTTTCGCCCGCTGTAAGGGATACGGAGGTTTTTCCAGCCATTTTCGTGCCTGGTGCCTTCAGAACAGGGCCGAGATACTGGCCGGTGTAGCTGCCCTTCAACTTTGCTATATCCTCAGGGGTCCCAACGCCCAGAACCTGGCCGCCGCCGCGACCGCCTTCGGGGCCGATATCGATGATCCAGTCGGCTGTTTTAATGACCTCGAGGTTATGTTCGATGACGACGACTGTGTTGCCCTGATCCACCAGTTTGTGGAGGACCTCCATTAACTTGCGGACGTCTTCGAAATGCAGGCCGGTGGTGGGCTCGTCGAGGATGTACAAGGTTTTTCCGGTGGATCGCCGGGAAAGTTCTTTTGATAGTTTAACACGCTGGGCTTCGCCGCCCGAGAGGGTGGTGGCAGCCTGGCCGACCTTGATATAGCCGAGGCCTACTTCTTCCATCGTCTCCATTTTGTCGCGGATCGAGGGGACGGCCTTGAAGAACTGGGCGGCATCTTCGATCGTCATATCAAGGACATCGGCGATGGATTTGTCGCGGAACTTCACTTCGAGCGTTTCGCGATTATAGCGTTTGCCGTCGCAGGTTTCGCAGGTGACGTAGACGTCGGGGAGGAAGTGCATCTCGATCTTGATCACGCCATCGCCCTGGCAGGTTTCGCAGCGGCCGCCCTTGACGTTGAAGGAAAAGCGGCCGGGTTGATAACCTCGTGCTTTGGATTCGGGAAGTCCTGCAAACCATTCACGAATAGGGGTAAAAGCGCCGGTATAGGTGGCGGGGTTAGAGCGCGGGGTGCGACCGATCGGGGACTGGTCGATATCGATGATCTTGTCGATCTGGCTGAGGCCTTTGATCTTTTTGAAGGGCAGCGGATGTTCGCGGCTGCCCATCAGTTCCTGGGAGGCGGCGCGAAACAATGTGTCGATGGTGAAGGAGGACTTGCCCGAACCTGAAACACCCGTGACGCAGGTGAAGGTGCCGAGCGGAATCTGGACGTCGATGTTTTTCAGATTGTTGCCGGTTGCACCTTCGACCTCAATGAACTGGCCCTTTTTACCGGGGCGGCGTTCAGAGGGGACGGGAACGAATTTGCGGCCCGTTAAATATTGAGCCGTTTCGCTGGTGGCGTGTTTCATCACTTCGTCGGGGGTGCCTTCGGCAATGATCGTGCCGCCATGCGACCCTGCGCCGGGACCCATGTCAATCAAGTAGTCGGCGGTGCGGATGGCATCTTCATCGTGTTCGACGACGAGGACGGTATTACCCAGATCGCGTAAATGTTTAAGAGTATCCAGTAACCTGTTGTTATCACGCTGATGAAGGCCGATGGATGGTTCATCGAGAACGTAGAGAACACCCGTTAGACCCGAGCCGATCTGGGAGGCGAGGCGGATACGCTGGCTCTCGCCGCCGGAGAGTGTGCCGGAGGCGCGGGAGAGGGTCAGGTAGTCGAGGCCGACATTCATCAGGAAGCTGAGACGTTCGTTAATTTCCTTCAGGATACGGGCGGAGATTTCGATTTTCTGTTTACTGAGCTTTTTGTTCAGCGAGGCGAACCAGTCCTGGGCCTTGCCGATATCCATTTCAGAAATCAGGCCGATATGCTGGCCATCGATTTTGACGGCGAGGGCTTCGGGCTTCAGGCGGTAGCCGTTACAGGCTTCGCACGGGGCAGTGTTCTGGTAACGTGACAGATGCTCACGCTGGCTTTCGCTGTCGGTTTCGAGGAGGCGGCGCTCCATATTGGGAATGACGCCTTCGAAGGGTTTTTTAGTGCGGTAGGTGTTGGCGCGGTCTTCGTAAACGATCGCGATATCATCGTCACCGGAGCCGTAGAGTACGGCCTGCTGGACCTTCACGGGGAGGTCCCCGAAGGGCTTGTTCATGCTGACTTTATAATGTTTTGCAACGGCTTCGAGGGCTTGCTGATAGTAATGTGAGAAGCTGGTGGCCCAGGGCTCAACCGCGCCTTCGGCCAGGGATTTGCTGGCATCGGGGACTACAAGGTCCTGATCGACATACATCATGGCGCCAAGGCCGTCGCAGTTCGGGCAGGCGCCGTGCGGATTGTTGAAAGAGAACAGGCGCGGTTCAATCTCGGCAATCGTGAAACCGGAGACGGGGCAGGCGAATTTTTCGGAGAAGACGGTGCGTTCGCCGGTATCGGCGTTTTCGGCGATCATCAGGCCGTCGGCAAGGCGGACGGCGGTTTCGATGGAGTCGGCGAGGCGGTTACCGAGATCGTCACGCAGGACGACACGGTCAACTACAACATCAATATCGTGCTTTAACTTCTTGTCGAGGGCGGGAATTTCCTCGATCTCGTATATTTTGCCGTCAACTTTGGCGCGTTGGAAACCTTTGCCAAGGAGTTCCTTGAACTCCTTGCGGTATTCGCCCTTACGCCCGCGGACGATGGGGGCGAGGATATAAAGTTTGGTGCCGTCGTCCATGGCTTTGACACGGTCAACCATCTGGGTAATGGTCTGGCTTTCGATGGGAAGACCGGTTACAGGTGAATAAGGAACGCCGATACGCGCCCAGAGGAGGCGCATATAGTCGTGAATTTCGGTAACGGTGCCGACCGTCGAGCGCGGGTTTTTTGACGTGGTTTTCTGTTCGATCGAAATGGCGGGGGAAAGGCCTTCGATTGAGTCGACATCGGGCTTCTGCATCAGCTGCAAAAACTGGCGGGCATAAGCGGAGAGACTTTCGACATAACGGCGCTGACCCTCGGCATAAATCGTGTCGAACGCGAGCGAGGATTTTCCGGAGCCGGAAAGCCCGGTGATGACGGTCAGCGTATCGCGTGGAATATCGACATTGATGTTTTTGAGATTGTGTTCACGGGCGCCGCGGACGCTGATGTTTTTTAACATATATATGTTCTCTAAAAGTTCCACTTTGTCTTTACTATATATGTGACTCGTAAGGGATTTGGCTAGGTCTGATTTGAAAAAAACTGCTGTAGAGAGCGCGGTGGATAGAATGGAAAAAAGGTCCCCGATAACCCGGGGACCTTTTTACTTTCGAAAAGAGGTAAATCAGGCGACTTTCGGCTCATCCGGTTGGCTGTTGTTCTGTTCCGGTGCAACGGGGTAGACGATCTTCAGGTCGAGACCGTTTTTCAGGCCGTTCACAACCAGGGTGAATTCGCTGTTCAGAAGTGAGTCCTTATTCGAGCGCAGCCACTTTCCGAGAGGAACTTGGAGGTAGGTCTGCATTGCGCGCTGCATCGGGCGGGCACCGAGTTTGGCGTCGTAACCGACAGACATCAGTTCTTTCAGCGCGTTTTCAGTCAGGTCGATTTTAATTCCGGCGTAGAGTTTATTATCACGCAGGCGTTTTGAAACTTTATCGACTTCCTTCAGGGTGATTTTCTGCACGATTTCCGGGCTGAGCGATTTCAGCGTCAGGAAGGCTGCGCGGTTGCGGAATTCAGGTTTCAGTCGCGCCTTAGCGACTTCATCCGAAATCTGTTTGACGTCGCTGTCGTTGTTACCGGAAACAAAACCGATGGTGTGCTTGTCCCGTATTGCTTCGGCGGCACTGGCACCGAGGTTGCTGGTGAAAACAATGACGGCGTTGCGGAAGTTCAGTTTCTTGCCGTTCAGCAATGTCAGTTCGCCTTCGTCCATGATGTTCATCAGGACGTTATCGACATCCGGGTGGCCTTTTTCCGCCTCGTCCACGAGAACGACGGAGAAAGGTTTTTCCGAGATATCTTCAAGCGCGGTCTTTTCACCGTAGCCGACATAGCCGGGAGGCGCGCCGGTGATGCGGCTGACCGTGTGCTTTTCCTGGAAATCGCCGAGGTTGATGCGGATCAGGGCATCTTCATCGGCGAAGAGGGCTTTAGCCAAAGCCTTTACCAGAGCGGTTTTGCCAACACCGGTCGGGCCGGTGAGGTAGAAGACGCCAATCGGTTTTTTCGGATCCTGCAGCCCCTGGTTTACGAGGCCGATCGTATCGGAGACTTCCTTGATGGCCGGTTCCTGGCCAAAGATTTCCTTGTTCAGTTCAACTTCGAGCGTATCGATGCGGTCGGAGGATTCACCACCGACGAGAGAGATCGGCAATTTCGCCATTTTGGCAACGCTGGTATCGATCGATTTATCGGAGATTGTTGTCTCACCGTTCAGTTCGGACTGCGCCGCCGCCGCCGCGAGAACTGCAAGATCTTTGGCCGGGTGGAAATGGGCCGGCATATAGCGCGTAGTCTTTTTGATGATGTGGTCAATGGCATCATCACTGATGGTCAGTTTGTGGTGACGGGCCAGTTTGGCGGCTTCGATCTTCAACTGATCTGCCGTTGCGCTGGCGGCGAGTTCGCTGATGGAAACCTTCTGGAATTTTTTTAAGGATTCCGGATCTGCTTTTTCAAGCACGAACATTTGCTGGTCCGTCATTTCGGCGATGATCATTGCGCCCGGCGAGCTTTTCATCTCAAAATTCATATGCGCACGCAGAGTGCTTATGGACCCGGATAGCGCCGAGGAGGAAAGCCCGTAATCGTCAATATAAAGGATGACCGGATCGTTCGGGTGGGTACGGTTATGGGTGGCTGATCGTTTAATCAGTTCTTTCAGCGTTTCGGTGAAGTTGCGATCCTTGAAGATCAGTTCTTCCATGCTGACACGGAAGATCCTGCCGTTTTTCAGGTGACCGGGACCGCGACCTTCGGCCAGAAGTTTTACGACGGCTTCGACCACTGTGCTTTTGCCGACACCTTCCTCGCCATGAAGGGCGATGTAGGGGGCATCTTTCCTCAGCAGCACACCGGAAATATTTTCAACATCGCCGGCGCGCCCATGCGCGACCGGAAGCTCGGCGGCGCTGACTTCCTTGGCCGTGCGCGCCAGTAATTCGCGCAATTCGCGGGTGAGGGGATCGCCCTGCGCAGACGGACCCCGCAGCAAGGCAGGCGGGGGAGGCGTAGACGGTCCGCTGGTGGTTTTGGACGGTTTAATGTTTTTGTCGTTTGCAGCTTTTTTTGAAACGTTGTTCAGCTCCAGGGTGGGGAGGGCTTCGGCAGCCACGTCGCTCAGGGTGCCCGCCTGGCGGACGCTGCTGTAAACCGCATCGGTCAGGGTCAGTGTTCCAAAACGGCCGGTCAGCTCGATCCAGTCTTTGCCGATTTCATTCATCTGCTCCTCAGGCACAATATCCACCAGCAGGCGTATGAATTCCGGCGGAATGATTTCAGAGGGGTCGGCGCGTTTCCGGGTCAGGGCTTTTCTGAGGATGGCTCTTGCCTGGTATTCCTGCATGGCCTGGCTTTCGCGGGCGCTGAGCAGCCGGTGAAAAATGGAAACCGGGATGTCGGACTGCGGGACGTCGGCCATGATGGTGACAAACCCATCCAGCAGGTCGTCAAGGATGACCTGCTCCAGCGTGCGGTTGTTTCTGATGCTGGCCGGGAGGTTTGCGTAGGCATCCGCCATGTCGCGCTGGGCGGCAAAATTGCGGATTTTATTGACGAAAATGTCGATCTGATTGTGAACGGCCTTCTGGAAGTCCTGTTGCAGACTGCTCATTATACTTCTCCCTGATGTGTCTTACTCTGTTCTGTTTTTTCGTTTTTCCGGCCTCTGAGGGGCCTTTTTTTAGTCTGTTCACTCTACGCCTAAATTTTCGAGTTTCAAGAAAATTTAATAATTATCTTTAGATAACAGTGTGTTAGTTATATTATGGGAACGCTTCGTTGCGAATCGGGGTGTCATAGGTGTTGGCAGTTTGGGATAAGGTCTTTTCAACCTCTGGCGGATGATTATAGTGACGCCAGTTCATAAACATCATTGAAAGCGAAGCGGAGCTTAACCATGGCGGGAAGCGTCAATAAAGTCATTCTGGTCGGTAACGTCGGCGTCGAGCCGGAAATCAGAAGCATGCAATCGGGCGACCGGGTTGCCAACATTTCTCTGGCCACGTCGGAAACGTGGAAAGACAAAAGCGGTGAGCGCCAGGAAAAAACCCAGTGGCACAAAGTCGTCGTGTTCAACCAGAACATCGTCGGCGTCGTCGAGAAGTATGTAAAGAAGGGCGCGAAGCTCTATATCGAAGGCCAGATCGAAACCCGTTCATGGGAAAAAGACGGCGTGAAACAATACACTACCGAGATCGTCGTGAAGCCATTCAACGGCCAGTTGACCATGCTGGACGGACGTAGCGGCGGCGGTATGGGCGAGAGCGAGCAATCAAGCTATTCCCCCGCGCCATCACGCTCAGGCAGCAGCAGCAGTTCTTCGTCGCCAGCCGCCAAAGTTGACGAGTTCGAAGACGAAATTCCGTTCTAGGCCCCGGTTCAGTGGATGATGTCAGGCAACTGATTTTATCAACCTATAATGCGCAGGCGGCCAAGCTGTCGGCGCAATACCAGAGCGTCAATTCGGTTGACGTTCTGGCCGGTTTAAATGCGCGGCTGCCGCGTTACCGCGCCCTGGATATCGCCTGCGGAAACGGGCGCCATGCCCGGTGGCTGGCGGAGCAGGGGTTGATTGTCGATGCGGTTGACGGCGCGGTCGGCATGATCGCCCAGGCGCGGCAGCAGAACCCGCATCAGAATATCACCTATGGCGTCGACCTAATGCCGGACCTTTCGTCGATCCGTGATAAAATAAAAGCCAGCGGCGAGAAATATGATGTCGTGGTGATGAGCGCGGCCTGGATGCATCTGGACGACGGTAAGCGCAGGAAGATGTTCTCTACACTGGCCGCCATTACCAATCCCGGCGCGATGATGTTTATTACCCTGCGTCACGGTCCGGCCCCGGTGGATCGCCCGATGTTCGCGGTGTCGGCGGCGGAAATGAAGGGCATGGCCGCGACCGGCCTGATGCACTTCGAACATATCGTAGACGCCAGGGAAGATAAGCTGGGGCGCGGCGATGTATGGTGGGACAGCGTCTGCCTGAGGGTGCCGGACCGTCACACAGAAGTATTGCCGACCTACCGCGACGGCATTATCCAGTCAGCCAAGAACAGCAGTTACAAGCTCGGTTTCGCGCATTGTTTCCTAAACCTTATCCGCACACAGCCGGGTCTGGTGCGTGAACACGATGATGCCCGTTACGCCATTCCCCTCGGTCCCATGCTGCCGCACTGGATCAGGTTATATGACGGTCTGGCCGAGGCGGGATTGCAGCAGATAAAATCCAGCAAACGTATAAACGACCCGATGAACGCAACGCGGCGTTTCAGCGAAGTGGCCGGTACGGTCCGTGCGGATGATTTTGTTGTGGGACATGTATTTGAAGGTGCGCAGGCCCAGGCGGCGCTTCGGATGCTGGGCGCCGCGCAGGCAGCCATGTTGCAGCCGACGCAATTCATTACCAGGCCAGGCGGGAAGTTCCCGGTGTTTACCGCTTCACGTTCCGGGTTGCCTTTTATAAAAGATACGCACGCTTTGGTATTGGATGACAATCTGTCCGGGCGCTTTGGCGAAATTCTTGTCTCCCGCGATATTGTTCATGCAGGGCGTGAATATGCGGGCCTGATCGATGCCGGGATCGTCCAAGAATGGGCGAGGTTCAGTTCCCGGGTGGCGGGGCAGGATTCTGTTGATGAACTGGTGAATGTTCAATCGCGCCTCGAAATTGCCTTGAAAGCGGCCTAAGCTAAGATCCTTATTCGAACCCTTTTGACGATGGAGAAGGCGGATGCGCCATATTCTGATTGCCGGTGTTGCCGGTGTATTATCTGTGACGGGAATTGCCGACGCGTATGCCGCGACGGCTGCGGCCCCTGCGGCGGCCACGGCGCCGTCCGTATCATCGACAAATGATCCTGACTACGCCAAGAAACTGGAACTGGCCCGGCAGATGCAGGCGATCCAGCCGGTGAAGACGCAGGTTGATGATGTGGTGCAACAGGCAAGCCAGCAACTGGCTCCCGCCGCACGTGACCGTTTCCTGAAACTTGTGCAAAAGGCGTTCGATTACGACAGGCTGGAAAAGGCATCGGTCGATGCGATGGTATCTCTGTTCACGGTGCCTGAGCTTCAAAAGATGGTTGATTATTACGGCTCGGCAGAGGCGAAGAGCAGCCAGCCGAAAATTTCACAATACCAGGCAAAGCTCCAGCCGCTGATCTTCCAGATGCTGGACAAGGCAATGATCGAGCAGCGCACCGGCGGCGAAGCGCCACCACCAAACGTGCCAAAAGTGTCGGACGTTCCCGTAACACAGGCGATCCCGTCCAACACGCCGGCCCCGACACCAAGTGCGACCGCGCCAAGCGCGGCCCCGAAAATTGATCCTAACCCGGCGGCAGGTACACGGCCTTAAGCGCATGAAATCTTTCAAAAAAGGCCGGGTTTTCCGGCCTTTTTTTATGCCTTTATATGCCCGCTTCCTTGCAACATGCCCGACCATAAAAAAATCATTTAATATCAGTATCTTAGTATTGCGGATAACCCTTGTTTTCTGTTGTTTAAGAATGGCGGAAATGCTACAAAACGGGGTCCTTAAAACACAGGTAAAACGATGTCCGATTCCGCGATCGCCACCCCCGATATGCCGTCTATCTCGCTTGAAGACGAGATGAAAAAATCCTACCTCGATTACGCGATGAGCGTGATCGTGAGCCGGGCGCTGCCGGATGTGCGCGACGGGTTGAAGCCGGTTCACCGCCGCATTTTCTGGGCGATGAAAGAGGGCGGATATACCTCGGATAAATCCTACAAGAAATCGGCACGTATCGTCGGTGATGTGATGGGTAAGTATCACCCGCACGGCGACTCCTCGATTTATGAAGCGCTGGTTCGTATGGCGCAGACATGGTCTTTGCGCCTGCCGCTGGTTGACGGGCAGGGTAACTTCGGGTCGATGGATGGCGATGCACCAGCGGCGATGCGTTATACCGAGGCGCGTCTGGCGAAGGGTGCGGAAGCACTGCTGGATGATATTGATAAGGATACTGTGGACTGGCGTCCGAACTATGACGAGTCGATGCAGGAGCCGACGGTTCTTCCGGCGCGTATTCCAAACCTGCTTGTCAACGGTGCGGGCGGTATTGCCGTCGGTATGGCGACCAACATTCCGCCGCATAACCTCGGTGAAGTTGTCGATGCGTGTATCGCGATGGTTGATAATCCGGATATCGGCAATGATGACCTGATGGAAATTATTCCAGGTCCTGATTTCCCGACAGGGGCGCAGATTCTGGGCCGTATGGGTATCAAGGCCGCGTATATGACCGGTAACGGTTCGATCACAATGCGGGCGTTGTGTGAATTTGAAGATATCCGCGATAAGCGCCAAGCGATTATCGTTCGTGAGGTTCCGTATCAGGTCAACAAGGGCCGTTTGCTGGAGCGTCTTGGGGAAGTCGGACGTGAGAAGATTGTTGAAGACATGTCCGAAGTTCGCGATGAATCCGACCGCGAGGGCGTGCGGATCGTTGTTGAACTGAAACGCGGGGCGAATGCCGATGTGGTTCTGAACCAGTTGTATAAACATACATCGCTGCAGACGACATTCCCTTGCAACATGGTGGCCCTGCATCACGGCAAGCCGATGAAGCTGGTGCTGCGCGATTTTATTTCTGCGTTCATCAAGTTCCGTGAAGAGGTTATTACCCGCCGGACCATCTATGAACTGGGTAAAGCACGCGAACGGGCGCACGTTTTGGCCGGTCTGGCCGTGGCGGTTGCCAATATCGATGAAATCATTGCGCTAATCCGTAATGCGCCGAACCCGGCAGAGGCGAAAGAGGGTCTGCTTTCGAAACGCTGGTCGGTAGGCGATATCGCGCCGCTGATCGCGTTGATTGATGATCCTGAATATCTGGTGGATGAGAACAACACCTACCAGATGTCGGAAATTCAGGCGAAGGCCATTCTGGATCTGCGTCTGCACCGCCTGACAGGGCTCGAGCGCGACAAGATCGGCAATGAGCTGAAAGAAATTACCGATGCGATTGCCGAATATCTGGCAATCCTCGCCAGCCGCGAGAAAATGCTCGCCGTGCTGAAGAACGAACTGATCGAAGTGAAGGCGAAGTTCAATACGCCGCGCCGTACGGTTATCCTGGATTCAGAATTCGATGAGGATATCGAAGACCTGATCCAGCGTGAAGAGATGGTTGTCACCATCACCCATAGCGGCTACGCCAAGCGTGTGCCGCTGGCCACCTACCGTGCGCAACGCCGGGGCGGCAAGGGGCGTTCGGGGACGGGGCTGAAGGATGAGGATTTCGTTTCCGAGATGTTCGTCGCATCGACCCATACGCCGCTGCTGTGCTTCACCAATAAAGGGATCGTGCACAAGCTGAAGGTCTGGCAATTGCCGCTCAGTACGCCGCAGTCGAAGGGCAAGGCCCTGATCAATATGTTCCCGCTGACCGAAAACGAGAACATGGCGGTTATCATGCGCCTGTCCGAGGATGAGGAGATGTGGGACAAGATGGACATCATCTTTGCGACCTCGCATGGCAATGTCCGCCGTAACAAGCTTTCCGATTTCCGCTCGATCCGCTCCAACGGCCTGATTGCCATGAAGCTGGAAGAAGAGGGCGAGAGGCTGGTCGATGTGAAGATCGCGCACGAGAATGAAGATATTCTCCTGGCGACGGCACAGGGCCGTGCCATCCGCTTCCCGGTTGACGATGTCCGTGTGTTTGCGGGCCGTACTTCGACCGGTGTGCGCGGTGTGAGGCTGGCGGAGGCCGGTAAAGGCAAGAACAAGTCGGATGTGAAAGACGAAGTTATTTCGATGTCGATCCTGAAACACGTCGATGCCACGCCGGATGAGCGTAATGCTTACCTGAAACGCGCCAGCAAACTTCGCGGCGCCGATGAAGAAGGGATGGAGATGGAGGAAGGCACCGGGTCCGGTGTCGAGCTGTCCGAAGCCCGTTTCAAGGAGCTGCAGGCCAATGAACAATTCCTGCTGACCGTGACGGTCAAGGGCTTTGGTAAACGCACTTCGGCCTACGAATACCGTATATCGGGGCGCGGCGGCCAGGGTGTCACCAATATGGGTCTGACCGCGAAGAACGGGGCGGCGGTTATTTCCACCTTCCCGGTCACCGACGATCACCAGATCATGCTGGTCACCGATGGCGGGCAGCTGATCCGTACGCCTGTTAACACTGTCCGCTTTACGGGGCGTTCGGCACAGGGCGTAACGATCTTCAAGGTTGCGGAAGACGAGAAGGTTGTTTCCGTTGCGTGGCTGATCGATGAAGAAGGTGATGATGCGCCGGAGCCGACCGTGGATGAAGTTCCATCGGTGCAATAGTTCAGGCGTAATCCAGAATGCAGGATCCCGGCCAAAAGCCGGGATCTTTTTTTGAAAGGAGTTCGGTCATGAAATATCCGGAATGTGCGCAAGGGGCGGGACGCGGAGTTCTTGTACAAGATGACAGGCTGTTGCTGGTGCGCGGCAATGGTGACGGGACGTTCTGGACATTGCCTGGCGGGCGGGCCGATCTTGGTGAAGATATTCGCGCCTGCGTTAAGCGTGAGATGTTTGAGGAAACGGGGCTTGGTGTTTCGGTCGGGACGCTGTTTGCGGTTACTGAATTTTATGACGAAACAATCGGGTTTCATGTTCTGGAGATGCTGTTCTTCGTTACCCTTGAGAAAGGGGAGATTGTGAAGGGCTGGGTCGATCATGACGGACCGATTGCAGAGGCTCGTTTCTTCTCGCTTGATGAAATCCGGGCGTTGCCTTTCATGTCGCCTGAATTCCTGCGTGAAGGGGAATGGCTCCAGCCCAGGGACAATAATTTCTATCGTGGTATCGAGCGCAAGAGCCTGAGGCAGAAGAACTGATATGACGCGCCTCCGCGCCGACATTCTCCTTTTTATCACCGCAATCATCTGGGGTACGGCCTTCATTGCGCAGAAGACCGGCATGGACGGCATCGGGCCGTTCGGGTTTGCGGGGGTGCGGTTTGTTTTGTCGTTGCTGGTGATTCTGCCGCTGGTGTGGCGGGAGGGACGCAGGGTCCAGGTTCCGGTGGGGCGGCGCGACTGGTGGATGGCGCTGGGGCTGAGTGTGATCTTTACGGCGGGGGTTCTGTTTCAGCAGTTGGGAATACTGCATACCACGGTGACGAATGCGGGGTTCCTCACCGGGCTTTATGTGGTGCTGGTGCCGTTCATCGCGTGGGTCCTGTTCAGGATCAGGCCGCGGGCGGTTGTGTGGGTTGGGTCGGTGATGGCCTTGGCGGGGGTCTGGTTGCTGAACGGGGCGCAGCTTTCGCAGCTTGGTTTTGGGGATCTGATGGTGATGGCGTGCGCCGTGTGCTTTGCCGCGCAGGTTGTGCTGATCGGGTTGTTGTTGCGGCGGACGGGACGTCCCATGCTTCTTTCCGCGCTTCAGTATGGTCTTTGCTCTGTCGCAGGGCTTGCGGTGGGGTTTGGGCTGGAGGGGTTGAATATAGAGGCTATCCAGGTCAACTGGATGCAGCTTGCCTATGCCGGGATTATTTCGGGCGGGATAGCCTATACCCTTCAGGCAGTGGCGCAGCAGCATACACCGGCGTCGGACGCCGCGATTATCCTGTCGGGCGAAGGGTTGTTTGCGGCGATTGCGGGTGCGGTGATGCTTGGGGAAACGCTCGGATGGCTGCAGATCTGGGGATGTATCCTGATCATGCTGGCGATTTTGTTGGTCGAGGTGGGAGGATTGCTTAAAAACGCGTTGCTGCGCGGGGTTTTAGGCTTTAAAAATAAGCCATGAAGAAGATTTCGGCTTTTTATGCGCGCTTTCTGGTTCTGATCAACCGTATCCAGGGCAAGAAACTTGTTATCGGGAAGCGGGTGCGCATTCATCCCTTCACCTGCATCGACCCCGATAAGGGAAGTATTACCATCGGCGAAGGTACGATCATTCAACGCGGCGCTTTCCTGAAAACGTATGGCGGGCAGATCACGATCGGGCGCAAGTGCAATGTGAATCCGTATTGCGTGCTTTATGGCCATGGCGGGCTGACCATCGGGGATGATGTGCAGATTGCGACGCAGGTGGTGGCCATTCCCGCCGATCATATTTTTGCCGAACGGGACAAGCCCATTTCCGCATCGGGTGAAATCAAACGCGGGATTACCATCGGCAATGATGTATGGATCGGGGCAGGGGCCAAAATCCTTGACGGGTCTGATATTGCAACGGGGTGCGTAATCGGCGCTAATAGCGTTGTTAAAACCAGGACGCAGGCTTACGGAGTTTATGTGGGCACGCCGGCACGACTGATGAAATCAAGGATATAGTTATGAATGAAGCAACAACGAAAAAGCTGATCGGTGTTTATCCGGGTACGTTCGACCCGATCACCAAAGGTCATCTTCACCTGATCCGCCGTGCCAGCAAGATGGTCGATCATCTTATTGTTGCGGTGGCCGACAGTAATAAGAAGGGGCCATTGTTCAGTATTGAGGAGCGCGTGGCCATGGTGCAGGCCGATGTGGATGCGATGTACGAAAAGTACTGCACCATTGAGGTGAGGTCCTTCAATAACCTCCTGGTACATTTTGCGCGTGATATGAATGCGTCGTGCATCATTCGCGGCCTGCGCGCGACATCGGATTTTGAATTCGAATTTCAGCTGACCGGAATGAACGCCAAGCTAGACCCGAACATCGAAACCATGTTCCTGATGGCGGCCGATAAATGGCAGTTTGTATCGTCGTCTTTCGTGAAGGAAATTTTCCAGCTTGGTGGGGATGTCAGCGATGTTATCACTCCGGCCGTTCACGAAAAAATGAAGGAAAAGCACGGCCGTTTATAATTTGCATTAAACGCTTGACGGGGCGGGGTTTTATCCATATTTTCCAGCATCTCAAGAGGTTTTACCATTGGGACCGCGTAGCTCAGCTGGTAGAGCATTCGACTTTTAATCGAATGGTCGTGGGTTCGAATCCCACCGCGGTCACCACTTTCCCCCCTTTCAGGGGGCCGGAAACCGCTATTTTTCATTCAGACTGAGAATAATTCTCAAATTACATTTCAAACTTGGTAAAAGCCAAGCTTTGGCACTTACAAATCAAAACTTACCGTTGACGCCTTGGGCGCACATATGATTTATTCCGGTCCAGCATTTCATTTTATCGCGGTCCGGTTTTCCCCACACACGGCTGGGCCGCTCTCCGTAAGATGAGATGTCCCCACACACGAAAGTCCCCAGCGGTGCAAACCACTGGGGATTTTCTTTTACCGTCAAAAAATTAGTTATTATGTTAACAGATGTGACATCTGATCAGTTATTTTTGCCTGAGGAGAATTGAGATAAGGCATCCTGATTATCTGACAGCGCTTTAGCCGAATTACGTTTGAAGTCAATGCGCGTAAAGGCTCCCTTATCCAGGCCTTCCGGCATACCGGGGACAGGGTTGCCGCGAAACAGGAAGGCGGGCAGCAGGACCGTACCCGGATATATATCAACGGCTTCGATCTGGTCGAACATGATCGAGAATACTGCCGTTTCTTCCAGAAGATAGCGCAGGGAGTGACGGGCAAATTTTGTAAAGTCCAGTTCATGCCGGTCTTCATAGCTGATCGCGTTCCGGTCCCAGAAGGTCTGGATATTGGCGTTGATTGCGTTATGAAACAAATCGTTGGTTTCATAAAAATGATCGACTTGTTCGCGGATGGATGTGTAATTCTCCTGGTTCCGCCAGGCATCCCATTTGTAAACAGTGCAATCTTCCAACGTTGCAAGAAGATCTTTGTGGCGCGCTATCCAGTTAGCGCCTTCGCAACTCCATCTGCGCGCCACGGTGTCGTCATCGCCACCATCCATAAAAAGCGTATTATGACGTTGTAATGTATCATTGACGCAAATAATTACGGAGTCGAAACGTTCTTTGACCCAGTTGATCGTCGCCTCAAATTTAGCACCCTCATGATAGGCCTGACCAACACTGATCTGCAGGCGGCAGGTGCTATAGTTCTGCCAGTTCGCACCCGTTTTAACGCGGACGCTATAAGGGCCGGTTTGCTGCGGGTACTGGGTTGGATCAGAACGTTTCATTCGCGGTGCTCTTTCCCGGCTTTTGCATGGTTTCCCACAAAAGATTGAAAATGTTACGCTGCACGTATGTCATGACATCATCTTTAAAAATGAGAATCTTGCTCTCATTATCAAGGATAAGAGCAGTTTTATCGCCATATATAACTAAAACGCGGTTTATAAAGTGCGATTTCGGAATGTATCTGTATTCGCTGACATCACCCATCAGATAGGTGTTTCCATCCTCAACCAGTTGACGCATTTTAATGCCCGCTTTGCGGATGCGACGATAGGCATCGTTGACGGCAGGGGGTGACATACGGTCATCCGCACAACTGATCAAAAGCTCGGGATCAGAATGTTCTTTCAGTGTATGAAAAACATCATCGAGCAGGCGCAGATAACCATCCTTGCCTTCAAGAATTTGAATCGCGTCCTGCATATGTCGGACACCGCCATTGATAAATTCTATTCCTGCGCTTTTAAAAGCCTCAAGAATGGCGGCCTGGGTCTGAGGCGATGCGACATGTTTTCCAGATTCAATATTGCCAATTGATGGCGTTGCCATGCTCACATGCTCGGCGAGTTCGGCTTGGCTCCAGTTTTTTAACGCGCGTGCAGCGCGGATCTGATCAGGTGTCATAAACATCGTCCATTATATGCATTAGATTTTCTAATGTGCAAGATTATTTATTACGAAAATTAATCTTGACTTTGCCTATACTTGTATGGTTAATATCGTTTAACATTCCATTTTATAGCGTTTCAGTGTCCCCACACCTGATCCGCTTCTCCTTAAATGGTCTGTTGCCACACACGAAAAGCCCTGCCGGTGAAACTGGCGGGGTTTTTCATTCTGGCTGCTGTCCCCCCTGCGGCAGTTCCGGGAAAAACGCGCGTGAGATAATCTAACAGCTTGTTTCTGAACATTCTTTTGTAACCGTTTCGGTCTGGACAGGGCGGGGCGCAAGGGGTATTTCTCAAACCAGAGCTTTTCACCCGCCAAACAAAAGGATTCCACATTATGAGCAAGAAGCCAGTTCGCGTCGCCGTTACCGGTGCCGCAGGTCAGATCGGTTACGCATTGCTGTTCCGTATTGCCTCCGGCGAAATGCTGGGCAAGGACCAGCCTGTTATCCTGCAATTGCTGGAAATTGCCGATGAGAAGGCCCAGAAGGCGCTCAAGGGCGTTATGATGGAACTGGAAGACTGCGCGTTCCCACTGCTGGCCGGTATGGAGGCGCACAGCGATCCGATGACGGCGTTCAAAGATACGGATTATGCACTGCTGGTTGGCGCGCGCCCCCGCGGGCCAGGGATGGAGCGTAAAGATTTGCTGACGGCTAACGCACAAATCTTTACGGCGCAGGGTAAAGCCCTGAATGCCGTTGCGTCACGCAATGTCCGCGTTCTGGTTGTGGGTAACCCGGCCAATACCAATGCATGGATCGCGATGAAATCGGCACCGGATCTGCCGCGCAAGAATTTCACGGCGATGCTGCGTCTCGATCATAACCGCGCACTGTCCCAAATCGCACTGAAAACCGGCAAGCCTGTTGCGTCGATTGAGAAGCTGGCCGTATGGGGTAACCATTCACCGACCATGTATGCCGATTACCGTTTCGCCACAATCGAAGGCAAGGATGTGAAGTCGACAATCAATGATGATGTCTGGAACAAAGACACCTTCCTGCCGACTGTTGGTAAACGCGGCGCAGCGATTATCGAAGCACGCGGCCTCAGCTCCGCTGCTTCCGCCGCCAACGCAGCGATCGACCACATGCGCGACTGGGCCCTCGGCACCAACGGCAAATGGGTCACGATGGGTATCGCAAGTGATGGACAATATGGTATTCCGAAAGATGTAATGTTCGGTTATCCGGTGACAGTTGAAAACGGCGAGTACAAAGTTGTTGAGGGTCTGGAGATTGATGCGTTCTCGAAAGAGCGGATTGATCTTACTCTGAAGGAATTGCTGGAAGAGCAGGATGGCGTGAAAGACCTGCTGTCTGCGGACAGCAAAGCCGCTTAACCGCTTTTGGTTGAGGTACAAAAAACCCCGCTGCGAGGCGGGGTTTTTCTTTTAGCGTTTGCTGTAGAGGCTGTACGTCAGCATTTTATAGGCCAGTTTCGAAGCCAGGAATTCGCAGGCGTGAAGACCGGGGGCAGGGGCAAGTTCGACGAGGTCAGCGCCGACGACGTTGGCGTGTTTGCCAACGAGGCGGAGGATATCCATAGCATGATGCCAGAACAGCCCGCCCGGTTCCGGGGTGCCGGTGGCTGGGATCATGCTGGAATCAAAGGCGTCGATGTCGAAGGTTATGTAGACGGGGCCGGTGCCGACGGCCTTTGCAACTTCTTCCGCTGTCCATTTGCCGATGTCCTTGCCCCAGAAGGTGGTGATGCGGTCCTTGTTGGACTCCAGGAAAGGAATTTCGGGTTTGGAGATTGAACGGATGCCGACGGCGACGAGGAGGGTGTTCGGGTTTGGTTCAAGGCAATGATACATCGCGGCGGCGTGGGAAAAGGTCTCGCCGCGGAATTCGCTGCGCAGATCGCCGTGGGCGTCGAATTGCAGGATGGTGAGGGTTTCGCCTTTCTCTGCGGCGCGGCGCGCGTGCGGGCGGATGGCACCGGCGGTGAGGGTGTGTTCGCCACCTAAAATGAAGGGGAATTTACCGGCTTCCAGAACTTCCTCGACAATGCCTTCCAACTGAACGAGGGCAGCGCGGTTGTTATGCGGGATTGGGGCTTCGGTATCGAGTGTGCAGATACCGTAGTCGGTGACGGGTTCGCACCAGAATTCTTCGTCCCATTTTTCGAGTTCGTGGGAGCCACTGAGGATTGCAAGCGGGCCTGCCGCGGTGCCTCCGCCGTAGCTGACAGAATGTTCGAGGCCGAAGGGGATAATGCGCACCTGGGCTTTCGCCGGATCGGTGCGGTCATCGGGGCCGTGTTCCAGGAAGCCTTCACCTGCGGGGAGAAGTTTCAATGTCGACGGGTCTTCGGTTTGGGCAACGATTTTCATGACGCATCCTGATGGCTAAAGGGTGGGCGATCTGCCCGGCTTATTTGCCGGACAGAATCATCATATTGCTTTTCCCAAAGCCGTTAAAGCGCGTATTCAGGCCGATGCAGTAGGCACCGAGCTGGCTGACTTCGATCCAGTCGCCTTCGGCTGCGTCGCCGGACAGTTTGAAGGGGCCCTTCATCATGTCGATGGAGTCGCAGGTCGGGCCAGCGAAGGTATAGGACTGGTCGGAGATCAGATTGACCTCACCCGGGCGGATGAGCCGAGTCTGGAAGATCAGGTTGCCCTGCGCTCCCGCATCGAACATGCCGCCATAGGTGCCGTCGTTCAGGTAGAGCATGTTGCCCTTACGCTGTTCAACGCGCACGACCAGGGAACCAGCGTTCGCCACCATGGCGCGACCGGGTTCACAAACGAGTTCCATTTTACCGAGGCGGTGACGGGCAATTGCCTGATTGATCACCGCCATGTAATCCTCGAACGGTGCCGGCTGCATTCCCGGCATGTCCGGGTAGGTGGTTGGGAAACCGCCGCCGATATCGAGGACGTCAACGCTCACACCGGCGTGTTTGATGACACCGGCAGAAATTTTAATCGCCTGCGCGTAACGCTGCGGGTTCATGCACTGCGTTCCGACATGGAAGCAGAGGCCGAGTTTTGCAGAGACCGGGCGGCACGCCTGCAGCAGCGCCGGAGCTTCCTCCGCCGTTACGCCGAATTTACCGGTGAGGTCGAACATCGTCGCGTGCGCCTTCGGGATCGAGAGGCGTACATAGAGTTCGAGATCAGGCGCGAGGTCGGTTTCCTGCAGGATTTTGTAGAGTTCATCCACGCAGTCGAGAGAGAAGGCCCGCACGCCGTGGACAAAGTATGCCTTACGGATCGCTTCGCGGGATTTTATCGGGTTCATGAAAAAGAGCTTCGCTTTGGGCGCGATTTTGTGCGCGGTACGCACTTCCTCCAGCGAGGCGACGTCGAACGCTTTCACGCCGGATTTGTACAGCGTGTGCAGGACGTTTTTATCCGGGTTGCATTTCACCGCATACGCGACTGTGCCGGGGAACGCGCCGACGATGCGTTTCGCGTTCGCTTCCAGGCGCGCAGGGCGCAGCAGATACAAGGGCAGGGCCGGGCGCAATTGCGCCACCAGCGCATCAACGGAGCCGTGCCAGGCTGTCGTGGACCCCGGTTTTTTGTATTGGACAGAATCTGGTGATGACGGGGCCATACCCCGAAATGCGAGTTGGTTAGACATCAACTGTAACCCTTTTGTAACCGGACCGTTCTTCGTTGGTGGTCCAATAACCAAAGTATTACGTCGTTGCATAAACCAACACCTCGTAGGGAGGGGGCCAGGGGCACGTGCGCTTATTCAAAGTATAACAGAATTTTCCCCAAAGTATTGCGGTTTTACACACCGCCTCTATCTCATTTCTGCCCAGTTCCCTGTGGGTGGCGGATTTGCTACAACACAGGGGTAGATCACATTTTATTACAGAGGGATTTTATCGTGACCAAGTCCGCAGCCAAGCTTCCGACATCCTCCGCCCAACCCGAATTCCGCGGGAAGATTTACGACTCGATCATCGACACGATCGGGGCAACCCCGCTGGTGCGGATGGACCGTATTGCCGCCAAGTATGGCGTGAAGGCCAAGTTCGTTGCGAAGCTCGAATTCTTCAACCCCATTTCCTCAGTCAAGGACCGTATTGGCTTTGCTATGATTGATACGGCTGAGCGCGCGGGACAGATCACTCCCGGTAAAACTGTTTTGATCGAGCCGACATCGGGCAACACCGGGATCGCGCTGGCGTTCGTGGCGGCGAGCAAGGGTTACCGCCTGATCCTAACGATGCCGGAGAGCATGTCGATTGAACGGCGCAAGATGCTGAAGCTGATGGGGGCGGAACTGGAACTGACGCCGAAGGAAAAAGGGATGAAGGGCGCGATTGCGCGGGCCGAGGAACTGGCGAAAGAAATTCCGAACAGCTTTATTCCGGGGCAGTTTGACAACCCGGCCAACCCGGAAATTCACCGTAAGACGACGGCGATTGAAATCTGGAATGATACCAATGGTGAAGCTGATATCCTGATTTCAGGTGTTGGTACCGGCGGAACGCTGACCGGTGTGGCGAGTGTGATTAAAGCGAAGAAGCCTTCGTTTAAGGCGGTGGCGGTTGAACCGGCGGATAGCCCGGTATTGTCGGGCGGGGCACCTGCGCCGCATAAAATTCAGGGAATTGGCGCGGGGTTTGTGCCGAGCATTCTGGATACCAGCCTGATCGATGAGATCGTGAAGGTCACCAACGACGATGCCATTGCGATGGCGCGGGAAGTCGCAAGAGTTGAGGGGATTCCGGTGGGGATTTCATCGGGTGCGGCAATCTGGGCGGCGATTCAGGTGGGCAAGAAACATGAGAATGAAGGTAAGCTGATCGTGATTATTATTCCATCCTTTGCAGAGCGTTATATGACGACAGCTTTATTCGATGGGCTGGAGTAGAATTCAGTTTAATTTAACTTTTGGAGATTATAATTCTGGAGTTAGCAGTGATATTTTGAGGTCCATATGAGCAATGAATTTTTAAATGGCTTGCGTCGTTTTAAGACAGCGGCTCTATTGGGAACAGGAGGTCTTTTCACTCTATTAGGATTAATTACGTTGCCTAATTTATTAGATGATAAGCAAACTGAGGCTGAACATGCGGCAAAGATGAAAGAGGGGGCGAATACAGTTCTTCAAATTCTTCCGCATTTGATCGTGGAATCCAATACGAATACAGCAAAAATTTTGACGCAAGGTCCAGTTCGACAAGAGTGCGAGCATCTGCGGCTTGCTGATGCATTTATCAAGGTCGGAGTAAGTATTTTAGAAAAAGATAATCTGAACAATAAAGTTGGCGGCACTGTATCTCAGAAAGAGAGTGATTCTATTCAAAATGATATTGAAAAAATTAGGAAAACTGGCGAAAATACGATTGCTGCAATCGCTGTATGTAATAGAGCTTTCCCTTTAAAATAAGATATCACCCAAAGACTGCGATTTTCATGAGCATTCATGCCTTTATCCAATCCATCCGCGATCGCGACCCCGTGCATCCGTCGGTGGCGGAGGTAGTGATTTGTTATCCCGGGTTTCATACGATGGTGCTGTTTCATCCACTGGCGCACTGGCTATATAAACAGAATTTGAAAACGCTGGCACGGTTGTGGTCGCAGATCGGGCGGTTCTTTACTGGGATTGAAATTCATCCTGGGGCCACTATCGGCAAGAACCTGTTTATCGATCACGGCATGGGCGTGGTAATCGGTGAGACGGCGACGGTGGGCGATAACTGCACTATTTATCATGGTTCTACGCTTGGCGGAAAAGGTCATTCAAAGGGCGGTAAGCGTCACCCGGATGTGGGTAATGATGTCATGATCGGGTCAGGGGCACAGGTCCTGGGCAATATTTCGATTGGTGATGGCGCGCGGGTTGGTGCGAACTCTGTCGTGGTCAAGGATGTTCCGGCGGGGATGTCTGTGATGGGAATTCCGGCGCAGGTTATATGCCCAGCGGACAAGGGGCATTGCGCCTATGGCGTACCGGAGGATTTAACCGGAACGTAAATACTGAACAGCCTGATCCCGTTCGAAAAGATAGAGCAGATGGCGCAGGGCTTTGCCGCGTTCGCCGGTCAGGTCGGGGTCTTTTTCGATCAAAAGTGAAGCGTCATCGCGGGCGATTTCCAACAGGCCGCCATGAGCGGTCAGGTCGGCAAGGCGAAATGGCGGGAGGCCGCTTTGCTTCGTGCCCAGGACGTCGCCTGAACCGCGCAGTTCAAGGTCTTTTTCTGAAATCAGGAAGCCGTCTTCCGTTTCGCGCATGATGCCGAGGCGTTCCTTGGCCATTTCAGACAGAGGGGCGACGTAAAGCAGGAAGCAATAAGATTTGTCGCCGCCGCGTCCGACGCGACCGCGCAGCTGGTGCAGTTGGGCGAGGCCGAAGCGTTCGGCGTGTTCGATAATCATGATGGTGGCCTCGGGAACGTTGACGCCGACTTCGATCACTGTGGTGGCGACTAGGATGGAGATTTCGCCTGTGGTGAATTTGCGCATCACTTCGTCCTTATCGGCAGCTTTCATCTTGCCGTGAACGAGGCCGACCTGATCACCGAAGCGTGCCTTTAAAATGTCGTAGCGTTCTTCGGCTGCGGCGAGGTCCATGAATTCCGATTCCTCGACCAGCGGGCAGACCCAGTAGATGCGCGCGCCGGAAGCCATCTGGCGGGCGAGGCCCGACATCATGTCTTCGGCTTTTTCGGTGGAGACGAGAAGTGTGTCGACGGGTTTGCGACCGGGCGGTTTTTCGTCGAGGCGGCTGACATCCATGTCGCCGTAGGAGGTCATGGTGAGCGTGCGCGGGATCGGTGTGGCGGTCATGACCAAGATATCCACGCCTTTTCCTTTGGCGGAGAGCATCAGGCGTTGCTGGACGCCGAAGCGGTGTTGCTCATCAATAACTGCGACGCCAAGATCGGCGAAGGCGATGGAATCCTGAAACAAAGAATGTGTGCCGATGACGATCTGCGCTTCACCGCTGGCGATCTGCTGCAGGATGGCGTCGCGGGATTTGCCTTTGTCACGACCTGTGAGGGTAACAAAGCGAATGCCGCAGGCGGCGAGAAGGGGGCGCAGGGTTTCCGCGTGCTGGCGGGCAAGGATTTCGGTGGGGGCCATCAGGGCGGCCTGGCTTCCGCTTTCGATGGCGTTGAGCATGGTTAGGGCGGCCACTACGGTTTTACCGCTGCCCACATCGCCCTGGAGGAGGCGCAGCATACGAATTGGTGCGCCCATATCGGCGTCGATTTCGGCGAGGCTGCGCTTCTGTGCGCCGGTCAGTGTAAAAGGCAGGGCTTTCAGCATCTGGTCGCGCAGCGCCCCGCCGGTTTTAAAGACGCGGCCATGGCGTTTGCGCTGGTGGTGGCGGACCATGGCAAGGGCGAGCTGATTTGCGAGTAGTTCATCGTAGGCAAGGCGGGCGCGCGCTGGGAAGTTCGGGTTGAGGCCGTTTTCACCGGGGGGATTATGCAGAAGCTGTACTGCCTCTTTCCAGGCAGGCCATTGTTCACGCGTTTTCAGCGCAGGGTCCAGCCATTCGGGAAGGTCGGGCAGGCCTTCGAGTGTGTGGCCGACGGCTTTTCGAACGGCACGGTTGGTAATGCCTGCGGTTAGGGGGTAAACCGGTTCGATGGTGGCAATGCTGTCGTAATCCTCTTCCGCGCCGATGGCGTCGGGGTGGACCATCTGGATCTTGTCGTTGAAATTTTCAACCGTTCCACTGACAATCACTTTCGCGCCCACAGGCAGGTTTTTTTCCAGGTAATCGCGGTGAGGATTAAAGAAGACAAGATTTATTCCTGCCGTTTCATCGGTGCACCACACACGGTAGGGCTGGTTCTTTCTCTCATTTGGAAAATGTTTCATTACCGTGACGGTGAGGGTGGCAATTTTTCCGCTGGGGGCGTCTTTCACTGTGGGTGAAAAACGGCGGTCGATGAAATCTGACGGTTTATGCCAGAGAAGATCGAGAACTTTGGGGCCGAGGATCAGTTTCTCCATCAATGCGCCGTTGCGCGGACCGATGCCGGGAAGGGCGGTCAAAGGGCGAAAAAGACCGTCGAGGATGAACGGCCGTGTCCCCGGCATTCTGCGCGCGGGGTCGTGAGTCGCGTCGGGGGCGATTTCGGCGGGTCTGGTATTCGGCATAGAAATGATATGACCAGATTGTTACCGAAAGGGAAAGACCGAAAAATTGATATTTTTCTATGGTTTAGTGCGAATAAACGGCCTGGGTTTTAAAACCCCAGTTGACCTTGGCGTTGAGAAACGGCATGTTTTCAATATGATCAGAAAATACATATATTCAAGTGTTCTTGCTGTTGTCCTGATGACGGTGTCCCCGTGCGTCATGGCGCAAGTCATCGGTGAGGATACCAGCATTGATATGTCGAAGCCTTCGGATGATGATTCTCCATCGAGCAGGCTCAATACATCCCTG
>JAQGJB010000033.1 GCA_028290825.1 Micavibrio sp. | reverse complement strand
CTCCGCCAAGCATCTTGGCAATCTCTGCTGCGGACTTCCCCTCGCCCCACAGCTTTTTTAACAGCGCTACGCGCTCGTCTGTCCAACTCATCGAAATGCCTCCCACTTGCAAAATTCGACCCTTTCTTTCAATCGGACACATATGTGAATGGGCGGAACCATCTCCGCTTCTTCAAAAAAACTTCTTGTGTCGTTGTGATTGAAGACACCCTAACAGGGTGCCGAATCGGTGCCTAGATTCGCCAGCGAATCGGGAGTCCTTTATCCACAGCAAATGAGGTGGAACTATTCCCTCTACACACACGCATAAAATTTATGCGTTGTGATCGAGTCCCCAGATCGAAAACCGTTCAGGATCATCAAGCCAGTTTTCGCGCACGCGAACCAGAAGATTCAAATGCACACGACGGCCAAGAATTTTCTCCAGCTCAAGCCGCGACTGCAGGCCGATATTTTTGAGGCGTGATCCGCCCTTGCCGATGACGATGGGTTTATGCGCCTCACGCGCGATGATGATCAGTTGTCCGACCTTCACGCTGCCGTCATCAAACTCTTCCCAGCTTTCCGTCTCGACGGTCAGCGCATAGGGAATTTCCTCATGCATCTGGTGAAACAGTTTTTCGCGCGTGATTTCCGCCGCCAGTAGACGTTCAGACAGATCGGTCAGCTGGTCTTCCGGATACATATAAACACCTTCCGGCAGACGCTTCGCAATCCACTCGGCAATATCGTCAACCCCGTCGCCCTTCAGCGCGGAAATCATGAACGTCGCCTCAAACGGATAGCGTTCATTCAGTTCTTTGGTGAGGGGCAGCAATTTATCTTTCGCCATCTGATCGGTCTTATTCAGGATCAGGATGCAGGTCTTGCCCTCCAGCGGCAATTTTTTGAGAATATGCTCGACCTGCCCCGGAACATCCTTTTTGCTGGCATCCACGATCAAAGCGGTAATGTCGGCATCCCTCTGCCCGTCCCAGGCTGCGGCGACCATCGCCCGGTCAAGGCGGCGCTTCGGCGCAAAAATGCCGGGCGTATCAATCAGGATAATCTGCGTCGCGCCGCGCATCAAAATTCCACGAACGCGCATCCGTGTCGTCTGCACCTTCGGCGAGACGATCGTCACCTTCGTTCCCATCAGGGCATTGGTAAGGGTGGACTTGCCTGCATTCGGCGCACCGATAATGGTGACGAAGCCGCAGCGTGTCGGAGTATCTGTTTCGGTCATGAATGGCCTTCGATTCTGTTCAGTAATAAAGTGGCGGCTGCCTTTTCGGCGGCACGGCGTGACGGACCGTCGGCGCTGAGCGGTTCAAACCCCTCAACGGTCACGGCGATTGTAAAGACGGGGGCGTGATCGGGGCCCGAGCGTCCGATCATTTCGTATTTCGGCAAAGGCAAACCCCGCCCCTGCGCCCATTCCTGCAATCCGGTTTTGGGGTCGCGTGGCGGCTCCTTCATCGTATGCAGCACAGCTTCCCAGAGCGAGGCAATCACCGGCTTGCAGGGCGGCAGACCCGCATCGAGATAGACAGCACCAATCAGCGCCTCCATTACATCCGCCAGGATATTTTCATTCTTCGCACCGCCCCCGGCCCGTTCGCCATGGGAAAGCTTCAGAACCTCACCCAGATTGATCTGTTCGGCAATAATCGCCAGTGTTTCGCCGGAGACCAGCGCAGCATGACGCTTGGCAAGGTCGCCCTCAGCCTCGTCCGGAAAGACATCATAAAGAAGCTCCGCCATCACCAGGCCGAGAACCCGGTCGCCCAGGAATTCCAGCCTTTCGTAATTACGGCCTGCCCCGGTCGAGGAGTGGGTAATCGCCAGATTCAGATTTTCTACATTGGCAAAGCGATGACCGAACCGCGATTCGAACGCCGTGAGTAACGGGTCCTTACCGGGCATCGGTTTTTGCATCCGGTGTATCGGCATTTTCGGGTTCAGGCCGGTTTGGCTCGATGATTTTGAAGAGGCGGTTATAACGGATGCTCTTTGGCCATTTCCAGACTTCCGCCATATTGGCGTAACCGTTGGTGGAGAAGAAGATGAACGAGGCACGCCCAACCAAATTCTCATAAGGCACATAGCCGACATGATCCATGACGCGGCTGTCCTGCGAATTATCGCGGTTATCGCCCATCATGAAATAATGGCCTTCCGGAACCTTGAATTCCTTGGTGTTATCCAGTTGGCCGTTATCGGACATCTCATAAATGTGATGCACAAGCCCGTTGGGCAGCGTTTCAAGATATTCGGTCACCGTTGTAGATTCACCGTTTTCATCAACCCGTCTTAAGCCGATCGTCTGGCGCTTGACCATATGATGATTGATATAAAGACGCCCTTCGATCACTTGGATCGTATCGCCCGGCAGACCGATGATACGCTTGATAAAATCGATACTGGTATTGGTAGGCAGTTTGAAAACCACGATATCGCCGCGCGAAGGCAGCTTGGCCATCACCCGGCCCGTGTCGGGCAGCGGCGAAATACCGAAGGGAAAGGAAAAATGGCTGAACCCGTAAGATGGTTTGGAGACAAAAAGATAATCCCCGATCTCAAGCGTCGGCTTCATCGAGCCGGACGGAATGTTAAACGGCTCATACAAAAATGTGCGGATCACCATCGCCAGAATAACGGCGATCACCGCCGTCTTCATAAAATCCGTCCATTCCTCGCGGGCGGATAACGGGGGCTGGTGGGCTTTTGGCGCCTCGGTATTGAGATCATCGGTCATATCAGGGTTTTAACCAGAAAAGTGAGAGTTTCCAAGCTTTTAAAAGATTTGACCGAAAATTATGTCTTCTCTGAGACGGCTTCAATTGTTACATTCGCCATTGCCGTTGGCGGCTCGTCGGTCATGGTCAGGTGAATATGCGGCACCATGCCGGGTGGCATCATGGCCCGCACCCGGACCAGCGCCCCGCCCGTCAGGCGAATGGTCGGACGGCCCAGACCGTCATTGATTACGCCAATATCCTTCATGAACACGCCATTGGAAAATCCGGTCCCCAGCGCCTTGGAACAGGCCTCCTTCGCTGCGAAACGCTTGGCATAGGTCGCTGCGCGGTTGCCGGATTTATCGCGGTATTCCGCCAGGGCAATTTCCTCCGTAGTAAAGCAGCGCTGGATAAACCGCTCCCCGAAGCGTTCCAGTGAACGTTCAATCCGCCCGATATCAATGAGATCGTTACCCGTGCCGATAATCACGATACCCCCTCCTCATCGCGCGGATGGGAAAATAAAGCAGCATATAAGCTAGCGGCCAGACGACGAGGGCGATGACCGCACCGCCCAGAAGCATCGGCAGGAACAGCCCCATCGGGTTTTCGGCGAAATGATGCCAGGTAATCTGCTCCGGCTGCATCACCATGTCGTTCATGCCGCGAACGCCGAAAATATACGCGCCGATCTTGTAATCCGCCCAGAACATCAGCGGAAAGGTCAGCGGATTGCCGATACCCGTCCCCACCCACGCCGCAAATTTATTGACCCGCAGCATCCAGCCGAAAACAATCGCCTCAATCCAGTGCGTACCCAGCAAAGGGAGGAAGGAAACCGCCATACCGACCGCCAGCCCGCCGACAATCTTGTAGGTTGATCCCGGCGTGCGCAGAAGACGGTGCTTATAATACATCATTGCCCGCTTCCAGCCCATCGAAGGCCAGACGGCTTCACGCAGTTCGCGGATGATATGGCGCTTGGCGCTGCGGACAAACATGGCTATCGCCCTTTAGCGCGGTCAACGCTGGCGATCTGCGGCGTCGCCCGCAGGGCCGCGATAATATCCTTCAGATGCGCTGTATCATTGACATAGACATCAAGCAGCATGTCCCAGAAATCGAGACTGCGGTTGGTGATCTTCAGGTTTGTAATGTTACCGCCATTTTTGCCGATGACGGTGGACAGTGTGCCGAGCGCCCCCGCCGTGTTGGTGATGGTGACATTCAGGCGCCCGATATGCGATTCCGGCGAATCCGCCCCGTCGCCCCACGACACATCCAGCCAGCGTTCCGGGGTATCGGCAAAGTTCTCGAGCGTTTCGCAATCAGTAGTGTGAATAGTCACGCCCTTGCCCGTCGTGACGATCCCGACGATCCTATCCCCCGGAAGCGGGTGGCAGCACCGCGCAAAATGCACGGCCATGCCGGGAATAAGCCCTACGATCGGCATCGGCTTCGACGATTTAACATCAGGTTTCTTGTTGACGATGTTCTGTTCGGTAATATCGCCGCCGGGCCGGGAGGGGACTGATTTATGCCCCGGGAAAATTGCCTTGAATACATCGCGCGCGACAATATTGCCCTGACCTATGCCGGAGAACAGATCGTCCGGTTCCTCCGCCTTGAACTGGTCGAGCACGTTGTTGACGGCCTTATCGGTAAATTCATAGCCTTCCATCGCAAAGACCTTCTGCAGCATGGCCTTGCCGAGGGTAGAATATTCGGAGCGTTGCTGCTGCCGGATGAAGCGGCGGATATGCGATTTTGCCTTGCCGGTGACGACAAAGCGTTCCCAGGTCGGTGACGGGTTCTGGTTCTTGGCGGTGATGATATCGACCTGATCGCCGTTATGCAGCTTGGTGTTCAGCGGCGCGATACGCCCGTTGATTTTCGCGCCAACGCATTTATCGCCAAGACCGGAGTGAATGGCATAGGCGAAATCGATCGGCGTCGCCCCTGTTGGGATTTCGATCAGTTCGCCCTTTGGCGTGAATACATAAACCTGGTCCTGGAATAGCTCTAATTTTGTATTCTCAAGGAAATCTTCCGGCTTGTGATCGTTCTCGATCAGGTCGAGAAGCTCCCGCATCCAGCGGTATTTCTTCGCATCCTGAAGATCGGCCTTCATCTGGCCGCCTTTATAGGACCAGTGCGCGGCAACACCTAAATCGGCCTCGGCGTTCATATCGCGGGTCCGGATTTGAATTTCAATGCGCTGGTTTTCCGGTCCGATCACGGTGGTGTGGATCGAGCGGTAACCGTTTTGTTTCGGCGTCGAAATATAATCTTTAAAGCGTCCCGGCACGGTCGGGTATTGCGAATGAATGATGCCGAGCGCGTGATAGCACTGCTCCACCGAATCCACCAGAATACGAAAGGCCATGATGTCGGATAGTTGTTCGAACGCCACGTTCTTGCGCTGCATTTTGCGCCAGATGGAATAGCGGGTTTTTTCGCGGCCATTGATGTCGGCACCAATCCCCGCCTCTTTCAACAGCTTGGTCAGGGTGACGATGATCCCCTTGACCATGTCGCTGCCGCCTTCGGCGCGCAAATACAACAGACGCGCGGCGATAGAATCCCGCGCTTCCGGGTTCAGGACGGCGAAAGACAAATCCTCCAGCTCTTCCTTTACCCTGTGCATCCCGATCCGTTCGGCCAGCGGTACATAAATTTCGATAGTTTCCCGCGCAATGCGGCGGCGCTTCTCGACTTTCTCGATGGCATTGATGGTCCGCATATTATGAAGACGGTCGGCCAGCTTGACCAGAAGCACACGGATATCGTCGGACATCGCCAGAACCAGCTTGCGGAAATTCTCCGCCTGCTTGCCTTCGACAGTCTGGCCTTCGATCCGGCTCAGCTTGCTGACGCCATTAACGAGATTGGCAACTTCTTCGCTGAAGGTCTTTTTCAATTCCTCGAACGTGGTCTTGGTATCCTCCAGCGTATCGTGAAGGATCGCAGTGACGATGGTCGCCGGGTCCATACGCATTTCGGCCAGCAGCCCCGCCACCTCAACAGGATGGGTGTAATAAGGCTCGCCCGAGGCTCGTGTCTGGCCTTCGTGCTTTAATTTGGCAAACTCCACCGCCCGGGTGATGAGAGCGCCATCAATATCCGGGTTATAGGTTCTGATCTGGGTGATGAGGTCATTGGCTGTAATCATGGGATGACCAAATTATCATGAAGGACGTTCGAAATCATTAACGAACCTGGTAAACAGCGAAAAAAAAGCCGGAAATAATCCGGCTTTTTTAAACTCTCTCGGATCGGGAAGACTTATTCCTTGTCGTCTTCCGGTGCGCCGCCAGCCATGTCCTCGAGTGAGGCTTCGTCGTCACCATCTTCTTCGTCAAACTCTTCTTCCGGTTCAGCATCACGCATCTGGGTTTCCAGTGCCGCGCCTTGCGCCGCCATCGCGTTCCATTCGTCTTCGCCGTCCATCTTGTCGATGATGTCTTCGCCGTCATCCATCTCCACAACGCGCTGGTTGTTGCGGGTCAGTTCTTCACGAAGATCGTCAATGGAAACAGTACCTTCGGCAATCTCACGCAGGGAAACAACCGGGTTTTTGTCATTGTCGCGATCGATGGTCAGGGCACCGCCGGCGCTGATTTTGCGTGCGCGCTGCGCGGCAATCATCACCAGTTCGAAGCGGTTCGGGATCTTTTCAATGCAGTCTTCGACGGTTACGCGAGCCATTTTGCACCTGTGTATATATTGAATGGGGGCTAGAAACCGTGTTTTTATAAGGTGTTCTGCGGTTTTTCGCAAGGCTTTTCAAGGGCTGGCCGTGCGGACGGAGGCAAAAGTGCAAGATTCATGAGATTTGCGTTCCACCTATGCAAAATTTAACGGGCTGAAAGGTTGAAATAAGGTTGGCTTTTCTTATATTATACGATACTAATGTTTTCGGTTTTTTCCCTAGGTTTCTCTTTGAGAAAAAACGTTTTTGTGTAAACCCACTTTTTAAGTAACGAATGGATTTAAGATTATGGCAAAAAAAGCCCTGTCGCATATTCCTTTTTACCCTGAAGAAAAGCTAGCCCTTTTCATTGACGGTTCCAATCTCTACGCCGCTGCCCGCTCCCTCGATTTCGATATTGATTACAAAAAACTCCTGCGCTGGGCCGCAGAGCAGGGCCGCCTCGTGCGCGCCTTCTATTACACCGCGCTGATCGAGAATGAAGAATACTCCCCAATCCGCCCGCTGGTCGACTGGCTGGATTATAACGGCTACACCATGGTTACCAAGCCGACCAAGGAATTCGTCGACAGCCAGGGCCGCCGCAAGATCAAGGGCAACATGGATATCGAACTGGCCATCGACATGATGGAAATGTCCGATAACCTCGATCACATTATGCTGTTCTCCGGCGACGGCGATTTCCGCCGCCTTCTGGAGGCTGTTCAGCGCAAGGGCGTTCGCGTCACTGTGGTCAGCTCCGTCAAGACAACCCCGCCAATGGTCGCCGACGAACTCCGCCGCCAAGCCGACCATTTCCTCGACCTTGACGAACTGGCCCCAATGATCATGCGTGAACACGTTGCCAAACCGGTCGCTGCCGAAGGCAACGAAGCTGAAGAATTCGAGGATGAAATCCCGGTTGCAGTACGCAGCTAATCCTAGCTGGATTGAATAAAAAAAGGACCTGGATGCCAGGTCCTTTTTTCTTATGCGGTAAGCCTTTAGGCCTGCGCCCGCAGCCGCTCACCGTTCCGGGAACACCCCGGCATCGCCAAGTCAAGGAAGACCCCCGTAATATCATCCGGGGTTTTTAAAGTTTCAGGTTTTTCGCCCGGGAACGCAGCCGCCCTCATTTTCGTGCGCGTCTTGCCCGGGTCGACGATATTGACGCGGATACTGGTCTGCTCAGTTTCCGACTTGTACGTCCGCGCCAGGGATTCGAGCGCAGCCTTGGTTGCGGCATAAGCGCCCCAGTAAGCCCGGTACCCTTCCGCCGCCGACGAACTGACAAAAATCACCCGACCTGCATCACTGGCGCGCAGCAAGGGATCAAGCGTGCGGATCAGGCGGAAATTTGCGGTCAGGTTCAGTCCGACGACCTGGTCCCATTCCTTTGCATCCGTATGACCGAGGGGCCCGAGCGTCCCAAGCATTCCCGCATTGCCGACAAAAATATCGAGGCGACCGAATTTTTCGGCCAGCGCCGGGCCAAGCGTATCAACCTTGGCGAAATCCAGAAGGTCGAGAGGGATAAGGGTCGCCGTCCCGCCCTCTCCCCTGATCTGGTCATCAAGGGATTCGAGCGCACGCGTATTGCGAGCCGTCAAAACAACATGCGCCCCGGCGCGCGCGTAAGCCTTTGCCACAGCCTCACCGATGCCGCGCGATGCGCCCGTAATCAGGGCCACACGGCCTTTCAAAACCTGTTCGTTCATTTTTGTCCTGCCTGAAGGCGCTCGAGGTCGGTGGGGGTCAGTTGTTCCGACTGGTTACGGTAGTCGGTCAGTGGAATGGCATATTCGCCTGTAAAGCAGGCATCACAGAAGGAACGGCCGGGGGAATTGCGTTCCTCATCCATCGCCTTGTAAAGACCTTCCGTTGAAATATAGGCCAGAGAGTCCACACCGATGAATTTTTCAATCTCCGGCACGGTCATCTTATGCGCCAGCAATTCCTCGGTTGACGGCGTGGCAATGCCGTAGAAACAGCAATGGCTTACGGGCGGAGAGGAAATGCGCATATGCACCTCGGTCGCCCCGGCGGCGCGGATCATGTCGACGATCTTGCGTGATGTCGTGCCGCGAACGATGGAGTCGTCAAGCAGGACGACACGCTTGCCTTCGATATACGCCTTGTTGGCATTATGCTTCATCTTTACGCCAAGGTGGCGGATCTGGTCAGTAGGTTCGATAAAGGTGCGGCCGACATAATGATTGCGGATGATACCGAATTCAAAGGGGATTCCGCTTGCCTCGGCATAACCGAGTGCCGCCGGTACGCCGCTGTCCGGCACCGGCACAACCACATCGGCATCGCACGGCGCTTCGCGCGCCAGCTCCGCCCCGATCCGTTTGCGGGATGCATAGACTGAGCGCCCTTCGACAACCGAATCCGGCCGGGCAAAATACACATACTCGAAAATGCAGAAACGCTTCGGCTGTGCCGGCCCGAACGGCATCCGGCTGTGTACGCCCTCCCCGTCGATAATAACCATCTCACCGGGTAGAATATCGCGTACGAATTCAGCGCCGATAATATCGAAGGCCACGGTTTCAGACGCCAGAATATGCGATGCGCCAAGCTTCCCAAGCACCAGCGGACGCAGACCCAGCGGATCGCGCACACCTATAATCCCCCCCGAATGACAGGCAACAATGGAATAAGCCCCCTGAACCCGGCGCAGGGCATCGACCATGCGTTCCGCTACGCCGTCAACCCTGGACACCGCCATCAAATGGATGATCACTTCCGTATCCGTCGTCGACTGGAACAGCGCCCCGTTTTTAACCAGGTCTTTTTTCAAAAGCTGCGCATTGGTCAGATTACCGTTATGCGCCAGGCCGAAGCCGCCGAAAGAAAGATCGGCGTAAAGCGGCTGGATGTTCCGCACCAGTGACGCGCCCGTTGTTGCATACCTGTTATGGCCGATCGCGTAATGCCCGGTCAGGCGCGCCATGACCGCAGGATCGCTGAACGCGCGGTCAACCAGGCCGAGGGAGCGGTGAACATTGAACTGATTGCCGTCGGTGGTAACGATTCCACTGGCTTCCTGGCCGCGGTGCTGTAACGCGTGAAGGCCGAGCGCGGTTAACGCCGCAGCATCCTCATGTCCGTAAACGGCAAAGACGCCGCATTCTTCGTGCAGCTTGTCATCGTCGTGCGGATTCGTCTGCATGCTGGTTCCTATTGATTGGTGCGGATGAGTTGATTGAGATCTTTGCGCTGATCTTCCTTGTAGCCTTCCTTGTCATCGGCAGTGGGTGCGCCTTTCAGCTCATCCAGCTTTTCGCGGGCGTCTTTTTTTGCGTCTTCCAAAAGGGCTCCGGCTTTACCGGCCGATTCCTGCAGACCTTTTATCTGCTGGAATTTATCGCCGGCCTCTTTAATGCGGGTCTGCGCGTCCTTGGTGCGGGCATCAACCGATTTTCCGTCCGCATCTTTATCATCGTGCTTTTCGCCACTATCCGGCATCAGGCTGGCGATCCATTCGGAACCCATCTCGACATAGGGGCGTGTCATGCTGCCTTTGAACCAGGCGTTGCGCTCTTCCGTCTTGGCCATTTTATAAACAGGCAAATAAAGAAGCGAAAGCAAAAGAACTGCACGCCCCACGCCGAAGACGAAGCCGAGCGCCCGGTCGACCGGACCAAGGCCCGCAGCCTTGGCACCCGATGCCAGGAAATAACTGAGGACCGAAAGCACGATGACCACGAGAACGAAGATCACCCCGTAAGACAGGATCATCGCCGCCATATCGCGCGGGATCAGGTCGAAAATCTTGGTCATTTTCTCCGGCGGAACCGGAACGTCCAGCCATTTATTCATCGCCGGAAGCAGGAATGGTCCGCCCATGACAGCTGCCAGAACCCCGCCGCCCACGCCGACAATGGTCAGCAACTCCCGGATAAATCCGCGCAGCAAAGCGATGAAGGCAGAAATCAGAACAGCGACAAGAACGATAATGTCGAAAATCATGAGAAACGCAGATCCTGGTCAGTGAGTAAGACGTGCATCGTAAAGTTCTGGTGAGGAAATGCAAGGTTTGCGCGCGACAGCGCTTGTTCAGGCTGACGAGTTTTCCGTCCCAGCCAGAACACGTCCTCCTTAAACCGACAGCAAGCCCTGCGAAAGTTATGAAAATCTATTCTGCGGCGGCCCGCACGGCCTGACGGTCGATCATCCGGTCAATCAATGTCTGCAGATGATCGATTTCATTTGCCTGCAAAGGATCGATTTTTTCCTTCTTATTTTTGCGGGTGGGCAGGCAGGCGCGTTTGAAGCCAAGCTTTGCCGCTTCCTTCAACCGCAGATCGGGTTGCGACACCTGACGAATTTCCCCAGCCAGACCGACCTCGCCGAAAAACACCATATCGGCGGGAAGCGGTGTCCCGTTCCAGGCGCTTAAAATCGCTGCCGCCACCGCCATATCCGCCGCTGGTTCGCTGATGCGGATACCGCCCGCAATGTTCAGGTAGATATCGTTCATCCCCATCTGCAACCCGCACCGCGCCTCAAGCACGGCGAGGATCATGGAAAGCCGCCCCGAATCATAACCGATCACCGCGCGGCGCGGCGTGCCAAGCGGTGAGGGTGCCACCAGCGCCTGCACCTCGACCAGCACAGGTCGCGTCCCCTCCAGCGCCGCAAGCACCGAGGAGCCCGCAACATTGCTCTGCCGTTGTGCGAGGAAAAGCGCAGAAGGATTGGCAACCTCGGCCAGCCCCTCATTCACCATTTCAAACACACCGATTTCATCGGTCGCGCCGAAACGGTTTTTCACCGCGCGCAGAATACGGAACTGGTGTGACCGATCCCCTTCAAAATAGAGGACGGTATCGACGAGATGTTCCAGCACACGTGGTCCGGCAATCTGCCCGTCTTTCGTCACATGGCCGACAAACACAACGATAATGCCGTTTTTCTTGCCGATCCGCACCAGTTCCTGCGCCGCCGTCCGCACCTGTGTCACGGTTCCCGGTGAGGCATCGACAGTATCGATATACATGGTCTGGATGGAATCGATTACGATCAACTGCACATCTTCCGTCTCCATCGTCGCGGCGATGTCACGTACATTGGTGGCGGAGGCCAGTTCAATCTTCGCATCGGATAACCCGAGACGGCTGGCCCGCAGGCGCACCTGATCGATGGCCTCTTCGCCTGAGACATAAATGCACCGCGCATTGCGGTTCCCCAGGGCGCAGACAACCTGCAGCAATAATGTTGATTTCCCGATCCCGGGATCACCGCCGATCAGCAGCGCCGAACCCGGCACCAGCCCGCCGCCTGTCACCCGGTCAAATTCCCCGATCCCGGAAATCAGGCGCGGCAGGATTTTATGATCCTTGCCCTTCAGATCGGTCAGTTCCAGCGCACGACCGCCCTTGGCCTTTGGCCCCAGCCCCTTATGCGTGGTCGCCTCGGCCACTTCCTCGACAATGGTGTTCCATTCAGAACAGCCCTCACACTTGCCGATCCACCGCGTGGTGATCGAACCGCAATTCTGACAGATGAAGGAGGAGCGTGACTTGGCCATGTGTTCAGCTTACGCGAAACGAGGAACAAAGCAAGAACATTATGCCGCACCGGCAGCAAGATTTAGGAAATTTCGTCCCTGCGTTTATCTGACGGCAGGAACGGAGAAATCCTGCCCGGCGGCACTTTGCCGCATGGAATCCATGCCACTGTAAATTTCTCCAAGCCGCGCAAGTTGCGAGCGGAACTCGGAAGATTCAGAAACGGCAGTCTTACACAGGGTCGTAAGAGCCGCGTTATAATGCCATTGTCTTTCCAGACAGTTATTCATTGAAGACTCGGGCTGAATAAGGAATGCGGGAGGTCCAAAGTGATTGTCACCATCATCCGATAAAACCCATTCCTGCCACTGGGTCATTTCCAGTGCTTTGGCCTCGATATCTTTGAGTGTATTTCCCCATTGGCGCAGGCTGCCCTCTAAAATAGAAAGTTTTTCGGCCGCAACGCCAACCATGCCCGCATGAGGAGAATTGGGAGCAACGGCCATATTTTTAAGCTCTATATCATTCAACGGATTGATGATTTTTCGGCCCTTAACCGAGAGCCCGTAAAAAGGTTCATGGTATTCATTGATCAGGTATTCCTGATCGAAATAATCCATACAGTCTTTAACCGTCAGCTTGTCCGGAAACCGGGGCAGTACCTTATTAACTTCCCAGTCAAAATAAACCAGCTTACCAAGAGCTTTCTTACGGCTTTCAATATGGCCGTTATATTTTTGAACACAGGCATCGATCTCATCAAGGATGTTATCCAGCTTCCGGATAGTCCCGGTTACAGGAAGTTCCTGAAACCCCGACAAGGCCAGATCACCAAAATTCTTGGAAAGACGCGCATTGGAAACTGTATTCTGAAACATAATTGTACCCTCCGGAGGCTTTTTACTTTTTTGCTATAATGCTTTCATAGCAAAAGGGGACAAAAAAATCCATTTATTCCGTAAACTCAGCCTTCGCGCTGTAATGCCCACTTAAACTGCGCAAAATCCGTATCCATCTTGGCGGAGACGACGATCTGCTTGGTTTTACGCGGGCGCAGGCCGGAGCCGAGATAGATCGAGTTATCGATCATCAGTTCTCCGCCGGAATGCGAGAAGGTAAAGCCCGCACCGCCGGGAAGACGCAACAACGCCTCCTGCTTGCCACGGGTCAGTGAAATCAGAACGCGCGGATGAAGGTGGAAACGGATCGCAACTTCCACCGGTTTGCTGATCCCGACCGCGCAGGTCAGCGTTTCCTCGCCACGCAGATCGTGACCATGATCTGACAGGTAAAGACGGCGGCGATGCGTAATGCCGTTCATCGGCACATAACCGTCGTGGACCGCGTCGATGAGTGTTGCGCCATCTTTTTCTTCACGCATCATCTGGATATTACGCGTCCGGCGGCCGAAATGGCCGTCTTTGCGAATCTCGCAGGCATTGCGGTAATCAAGCGACACAGTATTATGCGCCGCCGTGCCGCGCAGGACATCGTGCCAGTCGTCATCAATCGGATGTGATCCGCAGGAGACAAACACACGTTCCTTGCCGTAGATAAATTCAAATGCCAGCGGCGCGGCATGCGACTGATCGTCATGCGGCCAGATCGGCGCGGCGCCGACATCCATCATCACAATGCTGCGCCCGGCGCTCAATCTCTCGTAGCCGCTTTCAGGCAGGGATTTCATCACCTTGCCCTGCGCGTTGGCGATGTTCTGCACCATATCCATCAATCCAGCGTCACCTTCCTGGCAACCGTTGAACAGGGCGAACTGGCGGTCGGGCATGCGCAGGAAACGAAGCGCCTGCGCCATGCGGTCGATCGTGTGCTGGATGAATTCCGGCACCGGATATTGCCCAGCCTGCAAGGCGCTGCGCACATCGATATAAATCTGCATGGCCTCAAGCAATTGCGCGGGCGACCGGCTGACATGGCCGCCATCACCGAGGATCTGTTTTGAACTTTCATGATCGAGCAGATCAAGCGCCTGCTCCAACCAGCTTTCACGCCCCTCAAACGCCAGCCCCGCATAGGCAAGACCGCGAATTCCGTGCAACAATTGCAATCCGGCAAGATTGCCCGGCAAAGCCCGCGACAGATGCCGCGCCTGACGCAGCAGCGACGCCAGGTAATTCGTCTGGAATGTTTCATCCGCACTGGCTGCAAAAAATTCATGCAGTGAAATCCACAGCGCAATACGTTTGCCGGTCAGGTCGGGACGCCAGGCGGTTTCGCACCATCCGTCATATTTGTCCATCCACGCCGTCACCATCGCCCGTGCCTGACGACGACCCTGATCGCCGCCCAGCGCCCGAAGGTCGCGCAGCCATTCAAAGCCGTGAATATGCGCCATCCAGCGCTCATTCGCGCCTTTGGGTTCAAACGTGCCGTCCTGCGCCGAAAGCTGCGCGCCGTGCATTGAGAAAACATCCTGGCACATCAGGCGCCCGGCCATCGCATCGCCCGGCCACGGGTCCGGCGGCACTACGGCAAGGCGGTCCGGAATATTTCCGCCCAGCGTCCATTGATAGAGCGGCGTGCTGTAGGCATAAGCCGTGGCCTTGTGACGCAGATTTGAAATCAGGTTTGTACGGATCATCATCGACCCCCGCGCAGCGCGGCAATATTGCGCGCATAATGTTCCGGCCCGTCGCCGAACACGCCCGTCCCGGCAACCAGGACATTGGCCCCGGCGGCAATCACGGCTTTGGCTGTCTGCGGATTGATCCCGCCATCGACCTCCAGGTCAATCGCGCGGCCCGTTGCCGCAATGCGTTGACGGACGGCGGAAATTTTATCTTCCAGCGGAATAAACGCCTGCCCGCCGAAACCGGGATTGACCGTCATCACGAGGATCAGATCAACCAGATCCATAACATGATCGAGCACCTCAACCGGGGTTCCAGGATTAAGCGCAATCCCTGCCTTTTTCCCCAGCGCCCGGATCGTCTGCAGGCTTTTGTGAATATGTGGCCCGGCTTCCGGATGCACTGTGATAATATCGGCCCCCGCCTTGGCGAATCCTTCCAGATACCCGTCAGCAGGCGCGATCATCAGATGAACATCAAACACTTTGGCCGAATGTTGCCGGATCGCTTTGGTGATCATCGGACCGATGGTGATATTCGGCACAAAATGACCGTCCATCACGTCAATATGGATATAATCCGCCCCCGCCGCATCAATCGCACGGATTTCAGCCCCGAGATTCGAAAAATCTGCGGATAAAATGGACGGCGCGATGCGTACAGGATTCTGTGTCATGGTTTCAGTCAGGGGCTGTTGAAAGAAGATGTAGAAGGCGGGCACCGCTGGCTACGGCAACGCGAGTATCTTACAAACAACAATAACAGAAAGAGAAGCAGTTTTCATCAACTCAGGGAGATAATCTCTTTTAGGTCACCGACCTTATTGTCATAAATGAAATTATCTAGGATTTACGCCGGTAAACAGTGAAAGTGTAATTTTCTGCCTCTGGTCCGTCCTTGATACTGGCATCGAAATAACGCTTCCAGGGAACCTTTATAATGTCCTCACGCTTGTAGTGACTCCATTGCCGCCTGAATTCCCTATTTGTAGAAAAAAATTCTGCAAACGATACAATGCAATGATGGTCGGCTGTATTGTAAATAGTGCAATCCCCAATCAGAATCAGTTGCGGCTTATATCGCTTGAAATCCTCAGCAACAATCTGCGTATATTTTTCTCTGTGTTTTTTCAAATTTGCGCTTAGTTCCTTGTCATCAGGATTTTTTGTCAGACTGTTCTGCTCCTGCAGGATACCGGGCAGGAACCAATAGACACTAAAGCGCGAACCAAATTCCCGTTTGGCATATAGGGAAACGGGCGCGAAAATCTCGAGCGCATCATTGAACATAAAAAATGAACAGTCAGGGCCGCATTTATTCTGGATGGTTTTGACCAGAACAGAATTCTGAAAATCTGCGTGCGTCAGCAGTGTAAGCGGGGGTCTGGTCAGGCCAAAAAGACAGACAACGAAGGCGATGAATGAAAAGAGTTCAGTCTTCCAGTCCCCGCGGCCGTAAAACGATGCAGCAAACTGGTAAAAGACAAAAGCCATTGCCATCGAGGAAAAGATAAGAAAAGGAACCAGATGATAATAAAATCCCTTTCCCTGAACATAATATGATACCAGGCATAAAAGCGCCGTTAAAATAAATACCCCTGCCCAGGGTTCAGTTGAATCCGCTGGCATAGACCACAAAAGCAGGCCAAGCCCTGCCGAAAGAAAGACCAGGGTGCCCGTGAGCATTGCCACACTTTGCAACCGGATCATTATATAAAGAACCAGATCATCGGGCAGAATATTGCTGATGAAATCCGGAAAAAAGATAAAAATCGCGACTAGGTATAAACTAAGCGCAGACGCAAGCGCTAAAACATCTGGATCAAAAACAATACTAAACCGCCGCTGACGGTAGAAGCGATCCGCCAGCATCAGAACCGGCACCAGACCACAGGGTGGCTTCAGCAGAATGACGATGCTGCCGATAATCAGCACCGGCCATTTCAGCCAGGAATTAAGCACGATTCTTTGCGTTAGCGACCATTGAACCAGCATGAAGGGAAGCAACGCCATGGCCACGACATGATCGCGCTGCCCGAAACATAATAAAGGAATAATGATGAGCGCCGCCGCATAACAATAAACGCAATATCTCCTGAAGCCAGTCTCAAACAAACGCATCTGCCGGACCAAAAACGCCACCGACGCCACCGACATAAAATACAGAATGACACTAAAAAGCAGAGGACTGAGATAGGGTGGAAGAAAGGATAGATACTCACTGGTGAGAGCCGGAATTATATAGAAAAGCACACTGAGCGGCGGATTGGTTTCATAAAAATCGGTGCTCATAGTCCCGCCTGCGGCCAGCCGCTTTGCCGCGATCATCAGCCAAGCCATATCAGGCTGGATTCTATGATTCATATAAAAAAAGAGACATAGGGTAAGACCCGAGTAGCCCAATACAGGCAAGAAAAATTCTTTACTCTTAATAATCATTTTTTTAATGGCTCTTGATAATGAAAGGGCCAATTTATAACATTTTTGAACTCATTCTTTAAATTGTTTTTTTATATATTATACAATCTAAAGAACACGGCAAATCCATTGGTAAAAAAAATATACTCCTATAAGTAAGGCAAGACCTGTGCTGTAAAGCAGCGGAAAACTCCACCCCAGTTTTGTCGCCATTAAAAACGGAACGAAAAACACCAGGCTAAGCGGCACGGCGATAAAAATGCTTTGTGCAAATTTTACGCTGGCGGCGGCGTCATGATATTCCATGTAGGAAAAGGGCAGCACCAACAGCGTCGCAAGGGGAAGCGCCATGACGAACCCGGCCAGTTCGGGTTTTTCCCCCGACAGCCACGATGCAAACGAAATCACACCGGCAGACAGCGCAAGTTTGAATAGAGTGAGCATCATGACTTTGGTTCCATTTATGGCGTTGATTATTTACGTTGTCTATACACCAGGGCCGGCACCATTGGCAAAGGGGCAGGCTTGATATCCGGCAAAGGTGCAGCCTTTAAAACAACCGTCTGCTCTTGCTCGGGTCCTGACACGGCAACAGGGCCGGGACGTCCGCCGAAACCACCGGGAATCATCGCGAATTCAGCCGGAGAAAGCGCATAAGGGTTTTTCCCCGCCCAGGTATCCACGCCGCCACGGCACCGGTCGCCTTCGGCACGGTACTCTTCCAGCGTGTCGATCTTGGCGTTCTCGCGGTTGATCTCTTTCTCCATTTCATCATTGTAGATCTGAATGGCGTCATCCATCCCCAGGCGCATCATTTCGAATCGCCTGTCAATTTTTGTATAATGCACATATCCCATCGCCTCCATCTGATCCGTCATCGGGGGCAGATCCTTTTTCAGTCTGGCGATGTATTTCTGCACGATGCGCTGGTTGGTGCGGTGATGACGAAATTCATGTTCGACGATATTTTCAAATTCACAACTGTCCTGCTTGTAATCGTTCGCGATAAAAATATCGGTCTTGTAGGTAATGGCGATATTGATTGCCTTGAAAAACGGGCAGTAATCGCCGTAGCCACTGTAAGATATGCCGCTGAGCAGGGATTGGCCCTGATAGGCCTGACGCCCCGAGGCCAGTCCCTGCAGATACGATCCCTCGACCCAGGCCTTGCGTTCGGGCGTCGTCGCCCAGTCGCTGGCCATTTTGGCTTTGTTTGTGCTGGTCAGCTGTTTTACGGATTTTTCAAAATGAAAAACGGGCGCAGGCATGTCGAGGGCAATGTTGTATTGCGTCGGCACTTTTTTGAAATCTTTGCAGTATTTCTGGCTATAGGCCGGGTTAAAAACGCCGCCCAGCAGAACAAGCAAAGTGGCAGCAAGAGCAACGCGGGAAAGGGCCATGATAACTCCGGTAAAGTGTCGTGGCCAGCAGTATACAATCAAAAGTAAGAGGGTGAAAGGCTTATCCTGAGTCAGGATTCCTTGACCATGCGCGCAATATAAAACCCGTCCATTCCGCCATGGGCCGCGAGGTGCCACGGCAAAATCCGCACATCGCCCTGCGGCGTTATCGCGTTTTCGAGATGACCGATTTCTGCCGCCGCAATCGGCTTGCGTTTCATGACCGGGTTACGTTTCAGGAAAGACTCGATCTGCCTTTCCCCTTCCGCCTTCTGCAATGAACAGGTGCAGTAAATCAGCATCCCGCCAGGCAAGAGCATATCGCAGGCATTATCCAGCATCCTTGATTGCATTTCGCACAACCGGACAATATCATCCGGCCGTTTCAGGCGCAGCACATCAGGATGGCGACGAATCGTTCCGGTCGCGCTACATGGAGCGTCAAGCAACACTGCAGGCACAGGAACGCGCGGTTGCCACACTGTCCCATCGGCGGCCTCGGTATGCACGGTCTTATCAAGACGAAGACGCCGCATATTTTCATCAAGACGCTTGATGCGCGTGATTGAACGGTCGAGCGCAATCACACTGGCCCCTGCCGCCGCAAGCTGCGCCGTTTTTCCGCCGGGTGCAGCGCAAAGATCGACCACTTCCGTTTCATGAAGATCACCGAACAGCCGCGCTGGCAACGTCGCCGATGCATCCTGCACCCACCACATGCCGTCATGATAACCCGGAAGATCCTGCACGTTCCCGCCGGAGATGCGGCGCAAAGACCCGCCTGGCAGCGGTGTCGCCTGCAACACCTCCGCCCAGTAATCCATTTTCGCAGGGTCTTTGATGGTGATATCAAGCGGCGCCTCGGCCAGCGACGCCTGCGCTATCTCCGCCGCCTCGCCCAATCCGTAATCATTGATCCATTCTTTCAAAAGCCATTCCGGCACGTTCGCGCGCGCCTCGTCCTGCGCCTCCAGCCAGCCGCGTCCCTCACGGCCCAGACGGCGCAGGATGGCATTCACGAAACCTTTACCGCGCCCAAGACCGACATTCTCCGCCAGCTGCACGGCGGTGTTCACCGCCGCATGATCCGGCACATTCATGAACATCAATTGCGCCACGCCCATGCGCAGCAGATGGTGCAGCATCGGTGGCTGCGGCGCGGGCTTGCCGTCACTGGCCTTGACGATCAGGTCGTCAATCTGCCCCATGCGGCGCAGCGTGGTGGCAACGATCATCCGTACAAACGCCCGGTCGCGCACGGGCAATTCCATTAAATCCGTATTTTCCTCAAGCACCTGATCGAGAGGCGTGCGCCGCGTCAGCACCAGGTCTAAGACCTTCAACGCAATGCCGCGGGCATGCAGCATTTCAGGATAAGGCTGACTCTCGCCGTAAAGGTCGGGCTGGTCGGGGTTTTCGGTTGGCATCAGGCGGCCTTTTCTATTTCGGCTTTGATCTCTTCTTCAAGATTGCAGCTGTAATCAATGAGAATGGTATAAAGCCGCCGCACCAGATCGGCATCCAGCCCCCTGGCCGCGGCACGGGCGGCGGCGCGTTCCCGCACTTCGGTCACCCGGTCCGGCAAAATCGCCGGAATACCCTCCCGCGCTTTCAAATGGCCAACCTCACGGATAATCCCGACCCGTTCGATCAGCAGATCAACGATTTTATCATCCAGCGCATCAATACGGGCGCGGTAAGGTTTTAAAATTTCCATGATTTTGGGCCTTTTTCTTATCTATGGGCTTTCTAAACCATTTGGACACCGAGTTCACTGACTTTGTTTATAGAAGGAGAGACGGATTACCCTTCATTTATAAAGGTGCCAGATAAAGTCATAACTTTATGTAAACAATAGCTTTTCAGCCAAGCGCGGTGATTTAGGAAAATTCGTAATTCATTAATATTAGAGGGTCATAATATTCTAATATTATTGTATTCTGGAAAGGGTGACCATCCTTGGGAAACGTAATCAGATTTTTAAGACGTAAAAGTAAAAGTGAAAGGTACCTAACGGTGAAAGCGGGAATGTCTTATTCCTGATATTAATCGCCGTCACCCTGTTTGCCGCTTTATCCTATGCCGTGACGAATTCGAGCCGTGGTGGCGGAACCGATGCAGGCCGGGAAACCAGCGAGGTGGACGTCGCCCAGATATTATCCGTCCCCACAGCCTACCGCATGGCGGCGCAAAGAATGATGATTTCAAAGGGCATGGACGCGGGAGAGATCGTTGCAAGCAGACCGGAAAGTTTCATACGTCTTCGGCGGCCATGAATAAGGCCAATATCTACCACCCGACCGGCGGAGGAATGCCCTATCCGCTGCCACCCAAAAACTTGATTGACCCTGCTTATGACGGGGATTGGGTGTTAAATTCGGAAAACGAGGTCAAAAACATAGGCAGCACAAGCACCTCGGGCGCAGCCGAAGAAAGCAGTGTGGACGTTATGGTTTTTCTTCTGGGCCTAAGCAATCTGTGTGCGCGGCTATTAATGCGAAACTTGGCATTACCTCCATGCCGGTCAGCTTTGCCGATTATTCTCTAATTGCCAGCGGAGACCCAGGTATAATAATGGAAAACGGCGGATACGGCATTATCGGCAGAACGTCCGGACAGGACGACCAGCTGGCCGGAAAATCGGAGGCCTGTTTCCAATCCAGCGCCGATCCCAAGATGTACGTCTTTTATGCAGTAATTGTTGAGCGATAACAGTTTCTAAAGCAAACCTAAGGGTTTTGAGTGACCAGTTGCATATTTCGCTGCAAGGGTATTTGATGTCCATATTCCAACGAGGAAATACGATGGCGCTTATAACTTATTCAGAAACAGATTTTCAGGACCTGCCCGATCAGCCAACCCTGCAGGCAATTTTCAATGTCGTGCGACAGCTTCCCGAAGCCCAGATTGCACGGAATAAAACCTGGCTAGAACAGAAAAAAAATGCTGATCGCCCGCTTCATGACAGCCGCCCCGATTATGAGCGCATGTTTGCACGCTGGATCGGAAACCATAAAATAATCATGGACTTACCCGATCTTGATAAAGATGCGAAATTACGCGTCATTACCCTGGACATGATTGAGGGAGCGGCCATTTTAGCCACTGGCCCCGATAACATCTCGCCAATTGAACTATTGGCTCAGATGAGACTTGCAACAGCCCAGTCTCCGCATGCTGCATTCTTTCGGGAGGCCATTGCAGAGCAGGAAACGCAGTATACCGACAAAACCTGGCCAGAGCCGTCTGTTGCAGAAACTGAATACCGCATTATCGACATAAAAAATGCCTTCCTGAAAGCACGCTCCTTGGTCCCTGTCGCTGAACATTATAAAGCAATGAACCGCGTTACTGTGCATCGCAATGAATACAGGTGGTGGACCGAAACAATTAACGCTTTTGATAAGGCCGGGCCGGCTAATATCCCGCCAACCCTATATAACCAAGCCCGGGACGCTGTCTAAAAGCTCCGCCTTTTAAGCGCTGACTTCAAGCCGGCCTAAAAGCCACACACGCCCAATCTCCCCGTTTCCTAAAAAAGCCCATTTTCGG
>JAQGJB010000029.1 GCA_028290825.1 Micavibrio sp. | reverse complement strand
GATGGTCATCATCATCTCGTTCAATGCCTGTGACGGATCGGGTGACAGCATCATGCCGGTGTCTTTATTGGTGTCTTTTACAATCTTGCTCATTTTATCGACGCCTCCTGCGTTCTGATCATCTGGTCACGAACAGCCGTTGCAATTCCAATGCCACCACGGTCGGCCATTTTCTTCGAATATTCCTGAACGAGGAAATCACGGAAGACTTCTTCACCCTTGCCGCCGCCGAAGGTTTCATCAACCTGGATGCCTTCGAACATCGGCTTCATCATTTCGGAGAGAAAGCTGGCCTCGAAATCCTTGGCGGCGCTGTCGATCCGGCCCAGTGTCTTGGCATCGAGTTTGGTCGAGGCCAGAGTGTGTTTCAGGGCGAGCGAGGAGGCATCAATCTTGACCTGCCCGGCGCGGTACATTGCGGCTGTGTTATCGAAGGTTCCGTAATCGCTCATTACAATGTCTCGATATCTGCCTGCAAAGCGCCGGCGGCTTTGATGGCCTGAAGAATTGTGATCATGTCGCGGGGTGCCACGCCCAGGCGGTTAAGGCCGGTAACGAGATCCTGCAGGGTGACGCCACTGTCGAGGACGGCCAGTTTGGTGTCGGCGCCGGAGTTCACATCGATATCGGTGCGCGGCACGACGACGGTTTCACCCTGGCTTGAGAACGGATTCGGTTGCGATACCTGTGGTGTTTCGGTGATCTTGATAGTCAGGTTGCCTTGAGCAATCGCGACGGTGCTGATGCGGACGTCGGAACCCATGACGATCACACCAGAGCGTTCGTCAATGACAACGCGGGCGATCTGGTCAGGCTGGATCGGCAATTGTTCGATGTCTGTGATCAGGTCGACGATCGAGCCGGTATAGTTGAGCGGTTTGTCGAGGCGTACGCTGGAGCCATTTTCGGCTGTTGCAATATTGCCGGAGGTGAAGCCGTTGATTGCCTTGGCGATGCGGCGCGCGGTAGTGAAGTCCGGATTGCGCAGGGACAGACGGATCTGGCTGTAGTCGGACAGTTTGAAATCGGTTTCGCGTTCGACGATCGCACCGCCGGGAACGCGGCCAGTGGTGGGTACGTTTTTTACGACGGTTGTGCCTGCGCCTTCGGCAGTGAAGCCGCCGATATTCACGGAGCCTTGCGCTACGGCATAGATTTCGGAGTCCGCGCCCATTAAAGGCGTGACGAGCAGCATGCCGCCCTGAAGGCTTTTGGCATCGCCGAGGGTGGAGACGGTGACGTCAACGCGGCTGCCCTGATTGGTGAAGGGGGGGAGGGTGGCGGTAACCATAACGGCGGCGACGTTGCCGGTGTTCAGTTTCTGGCCGCGGGTGTTGACGCCAAGGCGTTCAAGCATCGCAACCATACTCTGTTGCGTGAAAGGCGAGTTGTTCAGGCTGTCGCCCGAACCGTTGAGGCCGACAACGAGGCCGTAACCGACCAGCATGTTGTCGCGCACGCCTTCGACCTGGACGATGTCCTTGATCCGCGTGGTTTTGGCGTAGGCGTTCACCGGGGCCAGAAGCGTGGCCGCCAGAAGCGCGATGGTCGCTATATATAAATGTGCCTTTTGCATGTGTACTCTTGCCATAAGGTTGAAAGAACCATTCATCCGTATCTACTGTTGCAGGGAACATGCCATTCGTTGTCGATATAAAAATTTAATGAAAACAGTATGTTAGCCTGGTATTTGAGACGGGGTGGCTTTTTGCGTGGGGCAAGTTCTGTCGTTCGCATCAAAGCGGTCGGCAAATTTTTCCGGGCGAAAGGGGGGATGCTTTGTGCTACACTATAAGAATAATGAAAGTCGAAGGCCCAAACAGCACACGCCAGACAGCATCAACCGGCCGGAAAGGTAAAATTTCCGACGGCAGCGGTGGTTTTGGCGATTTTATGAGCGAAGGTACCGCGGAAACCGGTGGTTCTTCCGCCTCGCATTCCATTGCCCATATCGATACGCTGCTGGCAGTGCAGGAGGCGGAAAACCCGACCGAGCGCGCGGCCAGAAAACGTATGAAAAAGCGTGCAGACGACCTTCTGGACGAATTGGAACATATGCGTCTGGGCTTGCTGACCGGCACCCTGACTGTTGGCCATGTCATTGATATTGCTGATGTAGTTGCCCAGCACCGGGAAAAAATCATGGACCCTAAGCTGACCGCGGTTCTGGATGAAATCGACCTCCGGGCCCAGATCGAACTGGCGAAAATGCGCCTTTCGATGTCCTGAACCAAGAAACCTGTTCACAAACCCTGAATTGCGCCTTGTTTGATACGCCAGCCGCTTTATATTTGGAAGGCTTTCAACAAACAGGGGAATTACGGCTTTGACGAAAGGCACTAAAATCAAACCGACTAAAACCGCAAAGACGGCAGCGAAAGCTCCGGCAAAAAAAGCGGCCGCGAAACCTGCGGTAAAAAAGGCGGTGAAAGCACCAGCGAAAGCTGCGGCCAAGACTGCACCGAAGGCGACAGCGAAAGCTGCGCCAAAGACTGCAGCTAAAACTCCTGTGACCAAAGGTCCGGCAACCAAGACGGTTGCTGCGAAGCCTGCGGCAAAATCGACTGCCCCGACGAAGGCCGCACCAGCGAAAGTTGTTCCGGCCAAAGCGGCGGCAGCCCCAGTAAGCGTACCGAGGACTAAAGTGATACCAACCAATGCAACGATCCTGCCGCCTGATTATGATCCCAAGAAGGACAAGGGCGGATTCATGAATCCAGTCATGCTGGAATATTTCCGTCAGAAACTGATCCGCTGGCGTGAAGAACTGATCCGTGAATCAACAGATACGATTCACGAGACCTTGCAGAACACCGAATTGCAAAAACCCGATCTGGCCGACCGTGCATCGGCGGAAACAGATCACGCGCTTGAACTGCGCACCCGTGACCGCGAGCGCAAACTGATCGGCAAGATCAACGAGGCGTTGCTGCGCATTGAAGATGGCTCTTACGGTTATTGTGAAGAGACGGGCGAGCCAATCACGGTTGCGCGCCTCGACGCACGCCCGAATGCGACTTTGACTATCGAAGCGCAGGAACGTCACGAGCGTTTGGAGAAAACGCACCGCGACGAATAAATTCCGCTGTATTTAGCTTAAAACCGGCATACGCAAGTGTGCCGGTTTTGTTTTTGCTCCTCTACTCCCCAGAGACTGAAATTTCTGGCGGAAAATAAGGGGAGTTTGCTTGTCGTGCATGTAAAACATGGTCTTAGGGTTATAGTCTTTTGTCTTTATACAATGATGTTTGCAAATGCGGCCCAGGCTGCAACGGCGGGGACACGTGATTATAATTATACGACGCACCAGATGCAGTTTTTTGACGGAACGAAATGGTATAATTTCGGCCTGGGGCTTGCGCTTGGCACCTGCACCACGGAAGGCGCAATGGATTTTGAACCGATCCTGTCAACTTACCAGGTCTGTAACGGCACCTATTGGATAAAGATTGTCGGCATCCCGACGCTGGCTGTGTGCACGAAAAAAGGGGCGATGGAGTTCAATGGTTCGACTTATCTGGTGTGCAACGGGTTGTTGTGGACGGATATAAAAGGTTTCATGGTTTCGTAGCCCAAAGAGAAAAAACCCGCCAATCGGCGGGTTTTAAGTCGTTTGGGTGGGTTGGGGGTAAAGGGTTAGAACGGGGAGATCACATCGAAAAGCTGCTGGCCGTAGCGGGCTTGCTGAATATCGCTGATCTGGCCGTCGCCGCCGTAAACAATGCGGGCTTCGGCAATTTTCTCATAGGGCACCGAATTGTCGGTGGAAATATCTTCCGGACGGATAATGCCGTTTATGGAGAGGATACGTTTCTCGTAGTTGACCAGAACTTCCTGTTTTCCATTGATGACCAGGGTGCCGTTCGGCAGCACCTGGGAAATCACGGCGGCAAGTTTCAGGGTAATGCTTTCATTCCGCTTGATCTGGCCATCGCCCGTCGTTGAGGAGGATGAGTCGATGGCGGCGAGTGCCGAGACATCGGACGCAACCGGCAGAACCTTTTGCAATTGCCGTTCAAAGCCGAGGAGGCGGGGCGCGGCGGCGGATTCGGAACCGTCGCGCTGGCGGGTGGTTTTGTTTTTCACTTCGGCATTATCCTTGATGTCGATGGTGACGGTCAGGATATCACCGACGGTTCCGGCGCGCTGATCCTTGAAGAAGCTTTTGCGGTTCGACTGCCACAGCGAATTCGGCTGGCGGCTGGCAATCTGCGGTGCGGGCATCGGCATGCTGACCGGCTTATAGTTTCTGTCAGTCTGGGGGTTCTGGATCGGGGCCATATCGGGGGCTTTGCCGATCCTTGCCAGGCGGTCTGCCGTGCCGCAGGCGCTGAGGGAACATCCCATCAGCAGGCACAGAATTGTTTTCGAGATTGCACGGTTATTCATATGTTTACTCCCTTATTCCTTTACGGTGACTTCGCGTTCGCCGCTGATGATGGCGTCGACGGTGCGGTTGCTGGAATTGTTTACGACATGGATGACATCACCCCGGGCGCCGGCCTGCAGGGCTTTGCCCATGGCGGTCAGGTTCAGCGGTCCGGCCTTGAAGATAATGGTTACGCCCTGGCCGCGATCGACCAGTTGTGGGGATTGCAGATCGACGGCGTTGATCGGTTTACCGGCCATGGCCATGCGGCGCGGTGTCATGCCAATGACATCGGAGGCTTTCAGCATGGTGTTGCCCTGAATATCACTGGTGAAGAAATCGACCATTTCAATGTCACCCTCACCGATCATGTCGCCATTGCGCAGGGCGTTTTTCAGTACCGGAATGGTGGTCATGGCCTTGACGCTGCCGGTCACGGTCAGTTTTTTCACAGGGTTGGCTACGGACGGGGCAACGATAGTGGCTTCAAAACGGTTGGTGCGCTGGTTATAGGTGACGTCGGTCACATCCATTGTGCCGGGCTGGTCGTTTGGCAGAGTGATGTCGAGATTCATCGTGCCGGTATCGAGGGCGAATTTTTCAATGACGACTTTTTCCGCAATCTTTGTCTTGATCGCATCAAGCACGGCAATCGTCGGGATCAGTGTGGCGGCACGGCGGATCACAATCTGGTCGGTGTTGCTGGCCGGTTGCCATTGCAGTTCAAGCGCCGATGCGATGCGGATAAGGGTCGAGGTGTTGAGAACCATTTCCTTACCGGGCGCCGGGGCGGGGCCGAGAATAAAAGCGGCGTTTTTACCAGCATTATCAAAGATATCGCCGACGGTCAGGTTTTCGCCCGTCAGGGTGACGACATCTTTTTTCAGGTCGGCCGCGGCCAGGGCCACCGCCGCCCCCGCCACCATCAGAAAGGCGAACAACATCAAGGCCATTACCAGGGCAGCGAGACGGAAGGCTGAATCAAATATTCTGATCGATGTCATGGTGTTGTCCTTTCCTTCACTTAACGAAGCTGGGTGATCGTGGCGAGCATGTCATCGCTGGTGCTGATGACTTTGGAGTTCATTTCATAGGCGCGCTGGGCGGTGATCAGGTTGGTAATTTCCTCAACCACGTTGACGTTTGAGTTCTCAACCGCGCCCTGTTTGATCGAGGCGAAATTGGTGGATTCCGGGTTGGCGACAACCGGCGTGCCCGAGGCTTCGGTTTCTTTCAGAAGATTGTCACCGATGGCTTCGAGGCCCGGCGGGTTGATGAAGTTTGCCAGCTGGAACTGGCCGATCTGTTGCAGGGCGGTCTGGCCGCTGATCTTCACCTGGACGATCCCGTCGGTGCTGATCTGCAGATCTGTGGCGTCCGCTGGAATGGTGATGCCGGGAAGGACTTTATAACCCTGGCTGGTCACGATATCGCCGTCCTGGTTGCGCTGGAGCACACCGTCGCGGGTATAGGCGGTTTCGCCGTTCGGCAATTCAACCTGGAAGAAACCGTCGCCGTTCAAAGCGAGATCCAGCGGGTTGGAGGTGATCTGCAGGGAACCCTGTTCGTGAACACGGTAGACCGCACCCGCCTTGACACCGAGGCCGAGCTGCAGGCCGGAGGGAACGATCGTACCGCTGTCGGAGGATGTAGCGCCGGGACGAATGATGTTCTGGTACATCAGGTCCTTGAATTCCGGGCGGTTACGTTTGTAACCGGTGGTGGTCATGTTGGCGATGTTCTGCGATGTCACATCAACGTTCAGCTGCTGGGCCAGCATGCCGGTTGCGCCGATATCAAGGGATCTCATCATAATTCAGTACTCCTTCAAAACTTCTGTTTTAGCTGGCGCGTGACAGGCGCTGGATCATCGTTAACTGGCGGTCATGTTCATTCTGCAAAAGGCGTGCCGTTGTCTGGTAGGCGCGGCTGACGTCGATCATGTGGGTCATCTCCATGATGGGGTTGACGTTGGAGGATTCGATGGCACCCTGCATCGCGCGCGTGTTCTGGGCTGTGGCGCCGCCTGCATCCTTGCCGTCATACATGTTGTCGCCGACAGGTTTCAGCTTGTTGACGTTTTCGAATTCGGTGATGCCGAGCCGGCTGAACACGCCGGCATCGGTGGAAAGTGTGCCGTCTTCGCCGATGCTGATGAATTTTGAATTGGGTGGAATGGTAATCGGCGCGCCGCCGCCATCCAGAACCGGCTGGCCGCTGGTGGTGACAAGGCCGCCATTCGCGTTGGTGGAGAAATTCCCGGCGCGCGTATACAGGGTTTCGCCGCTGGCGTCCTGAACACTGAAGAAACCCGTTCCCTGCAGGGCGACGTCAAGGCTGTTGCCGGTCTGGCGGAAGCTGCCCGGTTTGTTGCTCATGAACTGGCCGTAATCCTCGACCATAGAAATGGGGTGTTCGATGCCGCGCGGTTTCTCGACATATTCCTTGTACATCATGAACTGGGCGCGGAAGCCGGGCGTGTTGACGTTGGCAAGGTTGTTGGCGACCGTATCCATTTCGGATTGCAGGGCGGCCTGGCGTGAAAGGCCAACGTAGATCGAATTTTCCATGCGCTATACACCTTTGTTCATGCACCGGAGCAAGTACCGGATCGTGTTTCACTATGCAGGGACCATGCCAGAGCGAATAATTATTGTATTTCAGATGCTTAATGGTGGTGAAGGTGGCTTATCCACAAGACGGAAATGCCCGGTTGCGGGGCGGTTTGAGTCAGACCGGGCAATTTTTACCGAAACTCGGGCCGGGCTCTTTCCTTTTTTCTCCTCCGTTTGGGCCGCCTCGTGATATTCTAAATAGAATCAGAGCATTAGCTTTCTCTCTCAGAGGTCCCCCATGGCAAAACCGCCCAAAGATGAACCGGAATCCGAAGCGCCAGTCCCGATTGAGGGTGAGGGCGTTGACGGTCTTGACGGCGAGGGTGGAAAAAAGTCCAAGAAAAAACTGATCATCATGATTGTGATCGGTCTGGTGATCCTGCTGGCTGCGGGCGGGGCGGGGCTGTATTTTACCGGTACGCTCGATAAAATTCTGGGCAAGGCGCCTGTCGAGGGGGCCGCCGAAACGGGCGAGCATATTGATGCCGCCAAGGCCAAGGACGATTGTAAAGACAAGCCCAAGAAGGCCGAAGGCGGCGGACACGGCAAGAAAGAGGAAAGCAGCGGTGGCGGTTGCGGCGAGGCTGTTTTCCTTGAAATCCCGAACATGCTGGTCAACCTTAGTGGACCTGACGACCAGCCGCGCTATCTTCGTTTAAAGGTGCAGCTTGAGATGGGCAATGATGCCGATCTGGCGGCGGTGAAGGCGGTTTTACCGCGCGTCGTGGACCAGTTCCAGACTTATCTCCGGGAACTGCGGATCAAGGATTTGCGCGGTTCTGCCGGGATTTACAGGTTGCAGATGGAGTTGCTGTCACGGGTAAACGCGGCGGCCTATCCGACCGAGGTCAAAGATGTGTTGTTCCAGGAAATCCTGATACAATAGACCTATATAACTTGCAGAGTGGCACAGCGATTGCAGAGTAGATACTACGATGAGTGACACAGAAACAATGTCGGATGCCGACCGGGCCATGCTGGCCGAGATGGAGGCAATGTCCAACCCAGCCACAGGCGGGGATGCCACGCCTGCGTTTGACGGGGATGGCGATGAAGGCTCTGCGCGCATTCTCAACCAGGACGAAATCGACTCCCTTTTAGGTTTTGACGAAGACGGCCAGGGTATCGAGCAGATGTCCGGCGTCATGGCGCTGATCAATTCGGCGATGGTCAATTATGAACGCCTGCCGATGCTCGACATTGTGTTCGACCGTCTGGTGCGTCTGATGTCCACCTCACTCCGCAACCTGACTTCCGACAACGTCGAGGTTTCGCTCGATCAGGTATCGACGGTGCGTTTCGGCGATTACATGAATTCCATCCCGCTGCCGGCGATGCTGTCGGTGTTCAAGGCGGAAGAGTGGGACAATAACGGTCTGCTGGTCGTTGACTCGGCGCTCATCTATTCCATCGTTGACGTCCTGCTGGGCGGACGCAAGGGAACTCCGGCGATCCGGGTCGAGGGGCGGCCTTACACGACGATTGAAAGCAAGCTTGTCGAGCGCATGGTGCAGGTGACGCTGGGCGATTTGTCGACCGCGTATGATCCGCTGGCGCCTGTGACATTTACTCTTGACCGTATGGAAACCAACCCGCGTTTCGCGACGATTACGCAATCGGGAAATGCCTGCGTTCTTGCGCGCCTGCGTGTCGATATGGGTGACCGCGGCGGACGGATTGAAATTCTAATTCCCTATGCGACGCTGGAACCAATCCGTGAATTGCTGTTGCAGATGTTTATGGGTGAAAAATTCGGCCGTGACTCCATCTGGGAAAACCACTTGACGCAGGAGCTGTACAAGACCGACGTTCAATTGCAGGCGGTGCTTGCCGAAACAACCGTGTCACTCGACGATCTGCTCAACTGGAAGGTCGGAACGCAGGTGATGTTCAACACCAATACCCAGGATGAACTGGAACTGCGCTGCGGCCAGTTCCCGATGTTCCGCGGGCCTGTGGGGCAGAAGGCCGGATCGCTGGCCGTCAGGATTGAAAGCTACATCCCGCCAGAGCGCGAGGATTAAAGGCCATGCAATTGCTCGCCCTCGTCATGGATGTATTGGTGCTGCTTTTCCTGAGCGCGACAATGGTTTTTGCCTGGCGTCTGTCGGTCAATATCAAGGTCTTCCGCAACAGCCGCAAGGAAATGGAGAAGCTTCTCCAGGACCTGTCACGCCAGATTGAAAAGGCCGAGCGCGCAACGCAGGGCATGAACAATGCCGCCAAGGGCGCAGGCCGTGATCTGCAGGACGTTATAGATGAAGCGCGCCGCCTGTCGGAGGAGCTTCAGCTTATGAACGATTCCGGCGACAATCTGGCCAGCCGCCTTGAGCGCCTGGCCGAACGCAACCGCGATGCGGCAGAGCGTATTGAAACGCGCGGCGGAAAAACGGCGGGGATTTCAACCAAGGAACCGGCCTTGCCGCGCGTGCAGGAAAACAAGCGTGTTCCAACCGGCCCGGCCTTCGCCATCCGCGACCGCGATCAGGACGACACGAAAAACAATGCGCGGAGTGAGGTTACAAAAGCTGATGCCGAAATGGATGATGATTTTTCCCGCGCGGAACGTGAATTAATGGCCGCCCTGAAAATGGGGAACAAGCCATGAGATTGCCGCGTTATTTCCGTCTGATCCCGATGATGATGATTGTGGCCAGCATGGCGTTTGTCGTGCGCGTCGGTGATTTTGTCAGCACGCTGGACAGCATGGGCACGGCGCACGCACAGGATAATGCACAGGAAGTAAAAAGCGCACCGCCACCGATGACGGCGGAGCACACCGATATGGCCACGGCCCCTAAAACGGCAGAGCAGATTGCCATCCCTGAGAAGGCAAAAGCGGCAGATAGTGCCGTCCTTCCGGACCCGATGGCGAAAGCAGATGCCGCGAAGGAAGCGGCCAGCGCGCATGCCAGCGATGAAACTAATCTTGCCAGTGGGCCGAACCTGGATAAAACGGGCAAGCCCATCCAATGGAAAGATGCCGCAGACAGCGATGTCGAGGATTCCGATTCACGCAATAATCTATACAAGGATCTGGCCAAGCGCCGGGATACGCTTGATAAGCGTGAAAAGGAAATTGCCGTGCGCGAGGCCCTTTTAAGCGCTGCCGAACGGGAACTGGACCAGAAGACACGCGAATTGACCGCCCTGAAAGCCGAAATTCAGGCCGCGACCAAAAAACGCAGTGAGGAAGAAGATGCCCGCATCGGCAGCCTGGTCAAAATTTACGAGGGCATGAAGCCGAAGGATGCGGCCAGTATTTTCAATACTCTTGATCTTGATGTCCTGATGGTGATTATGACGAAGATGTCTGAACGTAAATCTTCGCCGGTCCTGGCATTGATGAGCACCGAACGCGCCAAAACAGTGACGACAATGATGGCCGAACAGAGAAAACAGCCTGACCTGCCCCCGGCATCCAATTAAGCCCGGTCCTGCTGCCCTGAGGATAGGGCGGGACAAGATGAACCTCTTTTATTTTCAATGTCTTCTTCTGTGCATAGACTGGTTCAAACCTTCTTGTTTCAGGAATATTTGTTATACTGAATCGCCGGGTGTGGTGCATTTGCACCTTGCCATAATTTTGGATGGAATCTGAATTCTTGCGTCGCTTTCTGCTGACCAGTTGCATGTCTGCCGCCCTGCTGTGCCATCCGGTGACGGCGTGGTCGGCTGATCGTGTTTCCGTGCGCACCGCGCCGCATGACGGTTATTCTCGCCTGGTCTTCGACTGGGGCCAGAGCGTTCCGTATACTGTCAAGAAAGTGAGTGACGATACGCTTGAAGTTATATTTCAAAAGCCGGGAGAGATGGATTCATCCGGTGTCGAAGCGCAGGCCGCCACGATTAAAAGCGTCGAGAAGATTTCCGCGGCCAGCGAAAACCTGAAAGTCCGCGTCAAAATTCCGGCGGGCAGTAATTACCGTCAGTTCGCCATCGGTAATAAAATCATTTTCGATGTCTACGGCAGCGTGAAAGCAACTGAGGCGAAGACGGCGGAGGCAAAGCCGGTGGAGCCCAAAGCCCAGAAGCCGATCGAAAAACCGGTCGAGAAGGCTGTCGAGAAACCGGCTGAAAAGCCTGTAGAAAAAATTGCCGAGAAAAAACCGGAACCCGCGCCTGTACCGAAGCCTGTTGTAAAGGCTGAGCCGAAAGTTGAACCTAAACCAGTCAAGGCCGTCGAGGTAAAACCGGAGCCTGTGAAGCCACCGGTTACCAAGCCGGTTGAGAAAAAGGCGGAGATTGTTGCCGCTGCACCGTCGCATGAGCCTGTTGTGGTGCATACAATTGATAAACCGCCTGTTCCTGCGATTCCGGCGGCTACGGTTGAGGGGCTGGACAAATCTCTTTCACCGCCGCCGCAGATCATTTCCGCGATCGATAAAAATACGATTAGCGTGACCTCCACCAATATGGTTGGCGTCGGCGTGTTCCAGAGAAATGACGATTTATGGGTGGTGTTGGACCGCAGCGATGTGACCGTTCCGCCGCAATTATCCGGTCCGCAAAAAGCTTTGTTCCCGCCGTTCAAGAAAGTCGATGCCGAGGGCGGGGTTGCATTTCGCACGCGTCTGCCGGAAGGCGTGAAGGTCAGTGCGGAAGGCGGCGGGCTGGTGTGGAAAATCAATCTGACAGCCAATGATGCCGGGAAGCCTGCGATCGAGCCGGTGCGTAATTTTGCGCCGGGTGAAACTGTGCGCGGCGGAACATTGTTCTGGCCGATGCAGCGCGTGACGCGCGTGGTTAAAATTATAGACCCATCGCTCGGCGATACCATTCTTGTCGGCACCGTCGATAACGCTAATCAGCTTGCGGGGGACGGGCGCGATTTTGTCGATGCGCTGATGCTGAATTCACCGCTGGGCCTTGCGATTGTGCCGAAGGTTGATGATGTGGTGATGCAACCGGTTGGCAATGGCGTGCAGGTCACACGGCCCGGCGGCCTCGCCCTGACGCGCACGCGCGACATGGTGCAAAAGACCGTGGCCGATGCCAAGGCCGCCGCCGATCCGACCCATCCGGGCATGAAACGTATTTTTGATTTTGACCGCTGGATGATGGGCGGTCTGCAGGCTTTGCGGGAGAACCAGCAAATTCTCCTCTCCGGTCTGGCGACGAAAGATAAGACAGGGCGGACGCAGGATTTGTTGATGCTGGCGAAAATGAACATGGCGAATGACCGTGGTCAGGAAGCTGTCGGCTTCCTCAATTTTGCCGAAGCAGAGTTGCCCGAGATTGCGCAAAGCCCGGAATTTCTGGCCCTGCGCGCTGCGGCGGAGGCGATGGCCGGGAAATTTGAGATGGCGCTGAGCGATCTTTCCACACCGACGCTGAAAGATTACGGGGAAATCGGTTACTGGCGGGCTTATACGTTGTCAGGTCTTGAGGACTGGCAACAGGCGAAAGAAGCCTTGCCTACCGATCTGAGTGTTCTTAAAACCTATCCGCTGAAAATTCAGGAACGGCTGATTTTGAAACTGGCCGAGCTGTCATTGCGTTCGGGTAATCTTCCGGCGACCAATGACCTGATTACCGCACTGGAACAAAAACGCTCCAACCTGCAGCCATGGACGCGGGCGGGGATGGATTATCTTTCGGGTGAAAAGCATCGTCAGGCCAATGAAATAAAGCAGGCGCAGGATTCCTGGATGCCGCTGACCAAGGGCAAAGATGATCTTTACCGCGTGAAGGCCAGCCTCGCGCTGACCATGCTGCAACTCGGTAACAAGGAAATTACACCGGCTGTGGCCATCGACCGCCTCGAGGGTCTGCGTTATCACTGGCGCGGGGATGAGCTTGAGGCGCAGGTCAATTATATGCTGGGCAAGCTGTACCTGCAGGACGGGCGGTACGGGAAGGGCTACACAATTCTGCGCGATGCAAAAGAGATCGCGCCGGACGCGGACATAAGCAAGGATATCTCAAACTACATGGCGAGTTCGTTCCGCGACATGTTCCTTGGCGATCAGCTGAATAAAATGACGCCGGTTGACGCGGCGTCGATCTATGAAGATTTTCCGGAGCTGATCCCGACCGGTGACACCGGCAACAAGATTATCCGGCGTCTGGCCGAGCGCCTGGTGGATGCCGATCTGCTTGACCGGGCTGCAGTGATGATGAATACGCTGGTCAACGGCCGTCTGGCCGGGCGCGATGCGGCGGATGTCGCCCTGCGCCTGGCGGCGATTGATCTTTTGAACGATAATCCGCAGGCGGCGAATGCGGCACTCGATAAAGCGACGGCGCTTTATGGCGCCCTGCCGCAGGATGCGGAGGTGGCGCAGAAGCAACGTGAAGTCATCCTTTTACGCGCGCGGGCGTTGTCGAAGATGGATAAGGTGCCAGAGGCGCTGGACATCCTCAATAAATTCCCGCCGTCGCCCGAGGTAAACCGCCTGCGCGCGGATATCGCGTGGAACGCGGGGATGTGGGGCGATGCGGCGGAGGCATTGCAGAATCTGATCGTGGACGAGCCGATCGATGTGGCGCGGCCCCTGACCCAGAAGCAGGCCGACCTTATCCTCAATCGCGCCGTTGCGCTTAACCTTTCGGGTGACCGCGTTGCGCTCTCCAACATGCGCAGCAAATTTGCCGATATGATGGAGAAGACCTCACGGGCGAAAATGTTCGATGTGGTAACGCGTCAGCGGACGGGATCTTTATCCTCCGACCGCGAAAGCATTGCGGCGCTCGTGTCGGAGGTTGACCTGTTCAAGGATTTCCTTGATAGCTACCGCGCCGATAACAAGCCGTCAAATTAATCAGAGGCAGCAGAGCACTTTTTTCAGCTCGGCATATTCTTCCTGCATCGTACCGATATGGCCGCGGGCAAGTTTTGCCAGCAGGGTGTCGATTTCCTCGGAACTCAGCAGGGTAGGGGGTTGATATTGCTGATTAAAAGAAACATTTACGACATTGGCCGAGGCAGACATGAGCGTTACTCCATTAAGGTTATGGAAGTAAGCAATGCAAACAATTTGCCAGAATATTTAATGAAAGGTTAAGGCGTAACGCCTGTCACAGGTAATGGCGTAACATCGAAGCTTTGCACCAAGGCACCCGCCAGCAGATGCCAGCCATCGACCAGAACGAAGAAAATGATCTTGAATGGCAGCGAGATCATCACAGGCGGCAACATCATCATCCCCATCGACATCAGGATCGACGCCGTCACCATATCGATGATGACGAAGGGCAGGAACAGCATGAAGCCGATTTCGAAGGCGCGGCGCAGTTCCGAAATCATGAAAGACGGAATGATGATGTGCAGCGGAATGGCTTCCGGCTTTTCATACGGGCCGGTTTTGCTGAGGCCGACGAAGAGTGTGAGGTCCGGTTCACGCACGTTTTTCAGCATGAAGGTGCGGAAGGGTTCGATACCGCGCTCAAAAGCGGTCATTTCATCAATTTCATTGGCGAGCAAAGGCTTAACGCCTTCATTGTAGCTGGCCTGAAAAGTGGGGGTCATGACGAAGAGGGTCAGGAACAAAGCAAGGGAGACCATTACCGTGTTCGGCGGTGTCTGCTGGATTCCCATGGCGGTGCGCAGGAAGGAGAGAACGATGATGATCCTGGTGAAGGACGTCATCATGATCAGGATGGAGGGGGCCAGCGACAGGACAGTCAGCATCAGCACCAGTTGAATCATGCGGCCCGTCGCCGTGCCCTGTTTGCCGGTATCGCCCATATCCAGCGTGACGGTCTGGGCCAGGGCAGGGTGCGTCATGACGAGGCCGGTAATTACCAGTCCGGTCAGGGCGGCAAATATTGCCAGGGATTTACGGTTGAGCAGACGCGTCATCGTTTTTTTCTACAGGGGCGATTCCAGTTTCTACAACAGTTTCACCTGCCGCGCCGAGAATGACAAGGTGTTCCACGCCGTCGCGGCTGATCAGTACAAGGCGGCGGCGCTGGTCGAGGTTCATAATCTCGACGATCTTCAGGCGGCGTTTGTTTCCAGGCATCTGCAGCCCGGCGGCGGCGTTAATGCGGCGCAGGATGAGTGTCAGGCCGCCCATAAGCGCCAGCACAAGGGCGAGCGCGGAGATGAGGCGGAGAAAGTCGTGGCCGGAGATCAGTTCCATAATCAATCTTCTGTTTCATCACTGAGAATCGCATCATACGGATTTGGCGCGCCGTTTGCACGGTAGATGTACGACATGATCTCGGCGACGGCGACAAGCGCCTCGTTGGGGACGGGCGAGTCCAGTTCAAGCGCGGCCAGCATCTCGGCCAGCGCTGAATCCTCGCGCACCTTAATACCGTTGGCGAAGGCCAGCGCCAGTATTTGCTCGGCAATTTTTCCCCGACCGGCTGCGGTGATCTGGGGCAGGGCATCTTTTGCCTGACCGCCGGGTTTGCCATCGGTTATGGCTACAGCCGTCAATCTGGATGGCTTTTTCTTTAAATTCAGTGGGTTAAGTGGGTCATCCCGGTCCTTTTCGTTCCCATCGTCATATTTGTCAACCATTGGCATGGATCCTGCAAAGCTTTAGGCGGTGGTTAAAAAACGAAAGGGTTTCTATTATGGGTATGCAGCAACTCGGTTTATTCCAAGCTCTTGGCGCGAAGATGAACTATCTGGACCAGCGCCAGAAGGTTATTTCGCAGAACATCGCCAATGCTAACACCCCTGATTATAAACCGAAAGATCTGGAGAAGGTTGATTTTTCGAGCGCTCTATCCAGCATCACCGGTGATACATCGACCATTACACCGGACATGACCAACAAGATGCATTTGTCGCCGAATGCGTTGCCGACCGATGAAGCAAAATCACAACAGATGAAAAAGACCTATGATGTCACGCCGACAGGCAACGCGGTGGTGATGGAGGAGCAGATGGTCAAGTCCACCGAGACGATGACCGATTACAATCTGATGACCGCGATTTATCAGAAGAATGTCAACATGATGCGCACTGCACTTGGACGTTAGGTTTAGGGAGATTTAGAAAATGGCCGATTTATATTCCGCACTTAAAATCTCAGCATATGGCATGAAGGCCGAGAGCCAACGTGTTCGAGTCATTGCAGAAAACATGGCTAACGCCAATACCGGGCCAACGAAGCTGGGCGAAGATCCATATACGCGCAAGACTATCACGTTCAAGAACGAGATGAACCGCGCTGAAGGGATGGATCTTGTGAATGTCGACAAGATTGCGAAGGATACAAAAGCACCCT
>JAQGJB010000027.1 GCA_028290825.1 Micavibrio sp. | reverse complement strand
TAAAGCGCCGTAAACAGTACCGGGCGTCAGGATATGTTCAGGCAACAGATTATCGGTATTCAGAACAAGGGTGTCGTCGCTGGCCTCAAGGGCAGCCAGAAAACGTTTCTTTAATTCCGCCGGGGTGAACCCGCCGTAAAGCGTTGTCTTGATTTCCGGGGTCATGCCTGCGTTGGGATTATCACCCTCTGCGGTACGAAGCAACTGGTCGCTGACCCAGGCGATATCGCTGGCGCTGAGCTGCGGGATATGCGCCTCACCGGTCAGGACGGCATCATCCATAGGAAAGCCGTCGGCAACGGATTCACGCATGACGACGTTCATGGCGCGGGGATCGCGATAGGTATCGCACGCGGTGGTGATACCCGCATTGATCTGATAAATACTGACCGGTTTTCCGGTTGAGGCGTTGGCTTCCAGATGAAAAGTTTTCCAGGCCAGTTCATTCATGACCTTGTCCGCCGCATCGGCCATCAGGCCGTAACTGGCACGGTTTGCGGCAAGTGCAGAAAGCGAAATGATCTTCAGATCTTCCATTCCACGGTTCATCAGCAGATCATAGCCCATTGCCGCCATGTTATAGACAAAACGCAGACGACGGTTTGCCGCACGCTCTACTTCCTCCACCGGTTCGCGGTGCATGGGTTTGAATGGTTCGCCACTGTTCTGTGCAAAGGATTGGTAGAGGACCATGCTTACTTCGCTGATCGGTTTTTCGGCTGACATGGCGGCAAGACTGTTATAGGCGCTCTGCAGAATTTCAGGCTCACCGAGATCGCCTTCTATAACATGAACGCGCGGATCGTCGATCAGACCGCGTGTGAATTCGACACCGCTGCGCGTATGCAACAGCACACGGCAATTATCGTTCAGCAAACGTTGCAGAATCGCAGAAGTGTTGTTCATCAGGTAAAGAGCATCACCCTTTTTGAAAAATGCATGCGTGGCTTCTTTGCCGTGTTTTGCCTCGTCGTACAGCGTGAAGGAGGCCCCGGTCAGGAAATAAACCGGTTCCGAAGACGCATTTTGCGGGGCGAGTTTAAATTCCGGAGCTTCAGGAAGTTTCGCGGCTTTCAAAAAGCTCTGCACCTCATTGCTGAAATCATGTCGTATACCCTCTCCAATGGCCTTATGGACAGCGTTTTTGCCTTCTATGCTATTGAAATTCATAAGGGTTTCCGCAATTGAGAATGATTATCATTTGTGCAGGCAAATTTCCACGAATGAGAATGAATGTCAATTGCGAAAACGGTGGGTCATTTTTTAGTACAACGCTTAACTATATTTTCATAATTTCATGAGATACTTAAATTATCAACAGCAACACTTAACCGAAAAGGTCTGTTCGAGAATGATTGCACACACGCAGTGGATTGGTATATCTGCCGAAGAGTTTCGCCTGCCTGGGGGTTCGCCGAAACGAGGGATGGTCAAAGCCAAACCGACTTGACGAAGCACTTTGCAATAGAACATTGATGATATGATTATAAAGCCCGAAGGCATCCCCTTCGGGTTTTGTCATTTTTGGCTTTGTCTCTAGAACTTGTATTTTAAAATGGCTTTCAATGTTCCATCCGGCGCAGCGTGCGACAGGCCGACAAGATAACCGGCGTCATAAGAGACGCGATCGTTGATCTTGCCGTAGAAAACAGGCCCGAGCCGGTGGTCCTGCTTGTCGAAACCCTGCTCGTTCCCGATTTTGCCGAAGGCGCTGTATTCTTCAAAACCGGGCTGGAACGCATCGGTTATCTTGTAACGGCTGCTCCACGATGCACCCCACGAGACTGCATGCGCAGGCGCATTTCCGACAACGCGGGTTCCGATCAGGTTAAGCCTGTGGCTGGTGGGTCCGAGTGTTTTTGCAGCCAGCAATTTCACCTCCACCGAGTCCTGATCGCCGGACGTATTCCTGCTATAGGTGATACGCATCCCGGTATCGAAGCCGAATTCCTTCTCCCGGGTGAACTGGAACTTGTTTTTCCACTCGGTGGCGCTGAAATCCAGCCTGGCGTTGGAAAGGCCGGTCTGCTGGACCGTGGTTTCGATTTCGCTGGACCAGAAGGAGGTGAAGCTGTGGGCGATGTTAACTTTGCCGTTCCAAGCACCACGGAGGGCTGAACGGTCATCCACATCGTATTCGCCTTTCAGTTCCATCGTGGTTTCGCCATCATTAACAACGGGCGAAGTGACCGTCTTGCTGGCCCGGGCGGGGCTAACCGGCATAAAAATCAGGGTCGCGATGGCCAGCGCCATAAGAGGTTTTTTGATCATATTTATGCTTTTAGCCCGTCTGTCCGGCGCTTGCAATTCCTGTCTGTTAGACGTATTGTGCCCCAAATTTCATCACCTTAATGGAGAGTGTAAAATGACTGCAAAAATTGCCATCAGTGGTTTTGGCCGTATCGGTCGCCTGGTCCTTCGCGCAATGTATGAATCCGGACGTAAAGACCTTGAGATCGTTGCGATTAACGACATTTCCGACCTGAAAACCAACGCCCACCTGCTGAAATATGACTCAGTGCATGGCCGTTTTCCATTTGACGTATCGACCGAAGGCAATGATGTTCTGATCGTCGACGGTCACCGCATTAAATGCGTTCAGGTGAAAGACCCTGCCGAACTGCCATGGAAAGAAAACGGTATCGATATCGCGTTTGAATGCTCCGGCATTTTCACGGCGCGTAAAGATGCAGAAAAGCACCTGACCGCGGGCGCCAAGAAAGTCCTGATCTCCGCCCCGGCAACCGATGAAGACATTACCGTTGTTTACGGCGTGAACTCGGACCAGCTGACCGCAGACCACAAAATCGTGTCCAACGCGTCCTGCACCACGAACTGCCTTGCACCGGTTGCGTATATCCTGAACAACGGCATCGGCATTGAAAAGGGCTTCATGACCACGATCCACTCCTATACCGGCGACCAGCGCATTGTTGATACCAACCACAAGGATCTTCACCGTGCCCGCGCTGCCGCGCTCAGTATGATCCCGACAACAACCGGCGCGGCAAAAGCCGTCGGCAAAGTTCTGCCGGAACTGAAGGGCAAGCTGGACGGCGTTTCGATGCGCGTTCCAACCCCTAACGTTTCTGTCGTCGATTTCAAATTTATCGCCAAACGCGATACGACAGTCGAAGAAGTCAACGAACTGATCATGAAAGCCGCCAACAGCAACGCGCTGAAGGGCATTCTCGGTTTCTATACCGAAGAACTTGTTTCCCATGATTTCAATCACGACCCGCACTCCTCGATGTTTGCCGTCAACGAAACGAAAGTTATCGACGGCAATATGGTTCGCGTGATGGCCTGGTACGACAATGAATGGGGCTTCTCGAACCGCATGCTCGATACTGCGGTAAAGATGGCTTCTCTCTAGTCAATGCATTCTACGCTCCGGCAAAACCTATTACTGCTGCTGACAGGATTTTTCCTGTTGGCGCAGTTTGCAACGGCGTATCACCACTCGATCCACCCGGTTGAGCCGCAATTCTCGCTGGCGAAACATATGGGAACGGATAACGATCATCATCCGCATAAAGGCGGCAACGATGATTGTAATATCTGTGCTGCAAGCAAGGATGCGGCAGCCGGCGGATTACTGGCTGCTGTTACGCTGCACCTTCCTACTCTTCTTGCGCTTTCTATCGAGACTGCGCGTGAAGACGTCCTCTCTCTTACCTTTGCCAAGGCTTATAACGCCCAGGCTCCGCCCGTTCTTTCCTAGACTTCAGACAAATCATAACTGAATCAACGGAAAGAAAGGTTTTTCCAAATGTCCCGCATATTGATGGGGACGGCTTTGACCGTCGCCCTTTTAACGACCGTTGCACCCGCATGGGCTGCTGACGCAAACTCCGATGCCGAAATCACACTCCTGAACAGCAGGTCCAGATGCTGCAGGAACGGCTCAACCACCTGGAAGAAAAGCAGCAGGAAGCGGCCATTACGCCGCCGCCTGTCGCCCCTGCCCCTGTTGCTGAGGCCGCACCAAGCGGTCCGCAATCGAATGATAATGCCTTCAACCCTGCCATCAGTGCGGTATTGAACGGCCATTATGCCGCCTTTACCGGGCACAATCCGACGGTCGTGGGCTTTGCCGCCGGGGATGAAGGTGGGCGGGCGACTGAAGGGCTTGCGCTTGATGAGGCCGAAATTGGCCTGTCGTCGAATGTTGATGACAAATTTTTTGCCAATGTCATTGCGTCCCTGAGCGAGCAAAATGGTGAGACGGAAGTCGAGCTGGAGGAAGCTTATATCCGTTCCCTCGGACTGCCTTACGGCCTTGGCCTGAAAATGGGACGGTTCCTGACGCCTGTCGGGTATCTCAACGAGCATCATGCGCATACGGATGATTTCGCTGACCGGCCTTTGCCAAACCGCCTGTTCCTGAACAACAGCACCAAGGATGACGGCGTTATGGCGTCGTGGATTTTACCAACCGATATATATTCCGAGATCGGTGTTGGTGGATTCCGTGGCGGCAATTTCCCCGGCGGCTCTCCGGACGGCAGTGATATCGGTTCCGCTCTAGCCTATAGCCGGATTGGCGGTGATATCGGCGATAATCAAAGCTGGTTGCTTGGTGCTTCGGCGCTGGTGTCGAAAGCTGGTTCGCGTGCCGGCAATGATGGCAGTGTCCTGTTCCATGGCGACAGCGATCTCTATGTTGCTTCGCTGCGTTACAACTGGGCACCGACAGGAAACAGCCAGCTGCAGGATATCAGTCTGCAGGGTGAATATTTCTGGCGTAACGAAAACGGAACCTATGACGACACCAATATCGGCACAGGCCCTACACCGTTCGACCAGAACCAGAGTGGATGGTATGCGCAGGGCGTTTATAAATTCGCTCCGCAATGGCGGATCGGTGCGCGGTATAGCCAGGCCAGTGCGGGTGATACCCCTGCTGCCCTGATTGGTACGGCGCTCGATTCCGGCGGGCATGATCCGTGGAACGCCGCATTGATGGGGGACTGGACGAACAGCGAATTCAGCCGCGTCCGCCTGCAATACGGTTACGAAAAACCAGCCAACGGCCAGAAGGATAACCAGATCATCCTTCAATACATCATGGCCATTGGCGCTCACCCTGCTCATACATTCTAATCAGGAGAACTATAATGAAACGTCTAACCTATCTGATACTGGCCTTCACGGTGCTCATGCCGCATATGGCACAGGCTGAAACGCGGATCTTCGCCTGCGAACCTGAATGGGCTGCGCTTGCTAATGAAATCGGTGGTGACAAGGTGGCGGTAACTTCTGCCACTTCCGGCACCGAAGATCCCCACCATGTGCGGGCCAAACCAAGCCTCCTCGCCGCGATGCGACGGGCTGATGTGGTTTTCTGCACCGGTGCGGGGCTTGAGGCCGGATGGCTTCCGGTTCTAATGCAGCAGGCAGCAGACGCGCAGGTTCAGCCGGGCAATCCGGGAAACCTGATGGCGTCGTCTTTCGTGCGCCTCATGAATCCACCGGCCAAAATTGACCGCGCCATGGGCGATGTTCACCCGGAAGGTAATCCGCATATCCAGACCGATCCGCGAAACATTGTGGCCGTCGCTAAAGGTTTCACGGAACGGCTGGCGCAGATTGATGTGGAAAATGCAGGTTACTATCAAGGCCGACTTGGTGATTTCACGCAAAGATTCCAAGGCATGATTACGGCCTCTGAGTCTGCGGCGAAGTCGCTAAAGGGTGCGCCGGTTGTCGTGTATCACGATGAATGGGCATATCTAAACCGCTGGCTGGGATTGAATGAAGTGGCAACACTTGAGGCCAAACCCGGCATTCCGCCGACCGCGTCGCATCTGCAGGATGTTCTGGCGACATCACGCAATGCCGGTGTGAAGATGATCCTGCTGGCTCCGTTCGATGACGATCAGGCGGCGAAATGGCTGGCGGGACAGATCGGCGCGAAGATCGTTCGGTTGCCATTTACGGTCGGCGGACGTCCGGGCACAGAGACGTTGCAGGCGACGTTTGAAACTACAGTCAAATCCCTGACACAACCCTAACCTTTGTCATTGCAAGGAGCGTAGCGACGCGGCAATCCTGTAGTAAACGAAAATGGATTGCCGCGCTTCGCCCGCAATGTCGATATAGGAAAAATTATCATGCATAGCCTTTTTACTTTTGACATGCTCAAACTCCTCGCGCCCGCGCTGGCCGCCGGATATCTGGTTGCCCTGACCCATGTGCCGCTCGGACGCGAAGTTCTCAATCGCGGGATTGTCTTTCTCGACCTTGCCGTGGCGCAAGTTGCGGGTCTTGGCGCGGTCATGGCTTCTGCTTTATTCGACTGGTCGGGGCCGATGGCACAAATTCCCGCATTTATCGCGGCAATGCTTGCCGCCCTAATTTTTTCTAAACTCGAACGCTTCGGACAAACCATTCAGGAGGCCTGTATCGGTTGCGCTTTTGTGCTGGCGGCATCTTTGGCAATTCTGATGTTTGCGGGCGATCCGCATGCGGGCGAAGGGATGAGTTCCCTGCTGGCGGGGCAGATTCTCTGGGTGCAGTGGCCGTCCCTGCTGGTGGCGGGGTTAATTTATGTCCTTATAGCGGGGTGCCTGTTTTTATATCCGGTGATTGCACAACGCCATTTTTATGCCCTGTTTGCGCTCAGCATTACATTGTCGGTTCAGCTTGTAGGTGTTTACCTGGTATTCGCCTCTTTGATCCTTCCGGCTCTTGTTGCGCTTAACCGCCCAGGACGGCAGGGGTTGCTCGTGGGTTATGCGGTTTCTGCGGCTGCGGTTACTGGAGGATTAATTGTTTCTGTCATAAGCGATCTGCCCTCTGGTCCGGTATTAGTATGCTCTTATATTACTGTTGCTGTAGTGATTTATGCTTTTAAGCGTCTTAATATGCTTAAATTCCTAATTCGGCTTCTTAATTGCTGTTTATAGCTATAAATTCAACGTTATGTTAGAGTTTCTGGCTCAGAATAAGGGTTGAAAGGCTTGTTGAATGGCGCAAAAGCCAAACAAAACCACCATTACCACCCTGCCCTTCGACGCCAATGTGGAGTCGAAGGTGGCCAAGGTCGGCCATGTAATTGATCATCTGGTCGATGCGCTGGGCGGCGAACCGGCATGTACGATCCGCCGGGCGGTTATTCTGGCTGATATCGATGAGAATCCGGGTACGACGCAGGCGGGAATTACCCAACGATTAAAGGCAGATAAGTCCACTTTGAACCGGGATATCGAGTGGTTGGTCGATTATTGCTGCATTCGCAAAAAACCGGGCCAGGATGGTCGCGAAACCTTACTTTTTACTGAGGGATACTCCAGAAAACATATGGAATCGGCGCTTAAGTATTTCGATAATTCGCATAAAGTCTTGAAAAACTTCCTTATTCGGTATATGTCTTTATTCGGTGAGCATAAACCGACTTTGCGCGATGCAAAAATTGTGGCATCGATAGGTGACGCTGACCCCAGTAACCGGCAACAGGTGTTCCAGGATCTCTACAATGGTCCGGTGACAACCGATAACCGGGCGATCAACAATCTGATCGAACTGGGATTGATTGAAAGAAAAGGTACGAATGTCTGAATCTTTGGGTTTAACACCAGCGGCCTCACAAGGTCTTGCAGCGGTAGCCGACATGGTCGGTCAGCCAGCGGCAAACTTTGCCAATAGCGGCGGTGCCTACACCCTTGGCGTTGATACCGGTGCTTCATCGTTCGGCGACGGTGGCGGTCTAGGCGGTGCGGTTGCAGGTATTGCGACTGCTATCGGTGCGGCTCTGGGCGGCGGATCCCCAGGTGGCGACGGCGGCCCTTCGCCCGAATAAGTTCTCCCTAATTCTCTTATTCTGATCTATATTTCTTCTGTCTTTCATCTGGCAGGAGTTTTTTGTTATGTCCCAATCATCCCTGAAGCCCGGCGTTGTTACCGGCGCGGAATATCTCACTTTGGTCAAGGCCTGCAAGGATGGCGCCTATGCGCTGCCTGCGGTCAACGTCATATCCTCTGGCACGATCAATGCCGTAATGGAAGCTGCGGCGAAGAACAAGGCCGATGTTATTATCCAGCTATCGAACGGCGGCGCGGAATTTTATGCCGGCAAGGGAATGACGGATAGTTTCCAGGCGAAGGTTCTGGGTGCCGTTTCCGCGGCGCGTCATGTCCACCTGCTTGCGGAACAGTATGGCGTCTGCGTCGTGCTGCACACCGATCACGCCAACAAGAAACTGATCCCGTGGATCGAGGCTCTGCTCACCCACGGTGAGGCCTTTTATAAAGAAACCGGCAGGCCGCTGTTCACCTCCCATATGATCGACCTGTCGGAAGAAGACATTGATTTCAACCTGTCCGAATGTGCCCGCCTGCTGACCCGCATGGCGAAGATCGACATGAGCATCGAAATCGAACTCGGTGTCACCGGCGGTGAAGAGGACGGTGTCGGCTCTGATGAAATCGACAACGACAAACTCTACACCCAGCCCGAAGATGTTCTGAAGGCTTACGATATCCTGCAGCCTATCGGGCATTTCTCGGTCGCGGCGTCGTTCGGCAATGTGCACGGTGTTTATTCACCGGGTAACGTCAAGCTGCGTCCCGAGATTCTGAAGAACTCCCAAGGCCTTGTGCAGAAGACCCACAATACCGGAAACAACCCACTCGACCTGGTTTTCCATGGTGGCTCGGGTTCTGAAAAGGATAAGATTGCCGAGGCACTGACTTATGGCGTCTTCAAAATGAATATCGATACCGATACGCAATTCGCGTTTGCGCAATCGGTTGGCAATTTCGTCGAACACAACATGAAAGCCTTCCAGTTCCAGATCGACCCGGTCGACGGCACGCCATACAAAAAACTTTACGATCCACGCAAATGGCTGCGCGTTGGTGAGGAAGGTATTATCAGCCGCCTGACCGAGGCGTTTGCCGATCTTAAATCCTACGGCAAAACACTGGCCAAAGATTCTGCCGTTTCAAAAGTCGCATAGATGAAGAAACTTGTTCGTGAAGTGGCCATCCTGACCGACCCTGCCCTTCGTTGCGAACCGGGAAATTTTGGCGCGAAATTAAGCGACAATAAAAAACATCTTTATGTCCCTCTCGGGGTTATGGCCGCAGTAACAGGCGCAACCAAGCGGGATACAAAGGTGGCGGCGGAATTCCTGGCGGCGGCTTTTGATCGTCCAAGTGAAGTGGCGCGCGACCTTGACTGGGCACCTTCGGACGTTTTTGACGCCACCAAGGCCCTGACGACAGAATTGGTATTGCGCGATGCCATCTGGAGTTCTGCGCTCAATCACCCGATGCTGCTGGTGGGTTAATGACACTGATTGTCAAATCGCTCGCTGCTCTGCATAGCAACCCCGGGCGATACGCAATGCGGGTCAATCTGGCGACGAAGACATTGTACGTTTCTTCTAATGTCGCGACGGCGGCGGGCCGCCATTTCAAAGAAGCAGGCGACGCCCTGGCCTTTATCAATTTCACCCTCCAAAATTCGAATGTTATGGCCCATGCCCTGGGGTGGGATATCGGTTATGCGCGGCGCGCCGGGCTGGAACTTGCACACACCCTTGCTCAATTAGGACTGATTGATGGCAGTGCTCTGCCACCTGCCCTGTCGTTAACGCCTCAACCCAAATAGGATTAGTCATGTCTCCCTTCGTCATCGTCTTCGCCCTTCTTGCAATCATCATTGTTTTAAAGGGCGTTGTCGTCGTCGGACAGGGCATGGAATATACGATTGAACGTTTTGGGCGCTATACCGGCACGCTTCGCCCGGGCCTCAGTTTCATCGTTCCGATCGTGGACCGCATCGGTGCGAAGGTGAACATGATGGAAACCGTTCTTGACGTTCCATCGCAGGAAGTCATTACCAAGGACAATGCCCTGGTCAAAGTCGACGGCGTGGTTTTTTATCAGGTCATCGATGCCGCGAAATCAGCGTATGAGGTCCGGAATCTTGAACTTGCGATCCTCAACCTGACCATGACAAATTTACGGACGGTGATGGGCGGTTTGTCGCTTGATGAGCTTCTGTCGGAACGCGACCAGATCAACACCAAACTTCTGCACATTGTTGACGAGGCGACAGCGCCCTGGGGCATTAAAGTCACACGTATCGAGATCAAGGATATTTCGCCCCCGCGCGACCTGGTGGAATCGATGGGCCGCCAGATGAAAGCCGAGCGTGAAAAGCGCGCCGTGATCCTTGAGGCACAAGGGACCCGCGAAGCCGCGATTCTGCGCGCCGAAGGTGAAAAACAATCTGCCATCCTTCAGGCCGAAGGGCGCAAGGAAGCCGCGTTCCGCGACTCCGAAGCCCGCGAACGGCAGGCCCAGGCCGAAGCTGCCGCGACGCAGATGGTGTCTCTGGCCATCGCCAACGGGAATGTGCAGGCGGTGAATTACTTCGTTGCCCAGAAATATGTGGAGGCCGTCGGTGAATTTGCGAAATCGCCGAATGCAAAAATGATCTTCATGCCTCTCGACAGTTCTTCCGTTATGGGGTCGATTGGCGGCATTACTGAGCTGGTCCAGGACGCACTCAGGAACGGGACGAAATAATCATGACCGAATTTCTGAGCACTTTAAGCGACTGGCACTGGCTGAGCTTCGGGATTATCCTGATTGTCTTCGAAGTCCTTGTTCCGGGAACCTTCCTGCTTTGGCCGGGGCTGGCGGCGGTGATTGTCGGCTTACTCAAGGCTGTGATTCCCGTCCTCGCATGGACGATCTGCGTCAGTTTGTGGGCCGTGCTGTCTGTCGTGCTGGTGGCAGGGTTTGTTTTATACAGCAAGGCCCATCCCGGAAGCCGCCCGGTCAGCCTGCTAAATCGCCGCGGCGAACAGTATATCGGGGAGCGATTTACACTGGATAAACCCGTCATAAATGGGAAAGGCGAAATGAGGGTTGGCGATACGGTTTGGAAAATCGTTTCAAATCAGGATCTTAGAGCTGGAACGGTGGTTTTCGTCACCGCGGTCGAAGGAACATCATTACGCGTGATGCCCGCAGAAAATGCTTGATATTGCTGTCTTTTCCCTATAGAAAAGGCCTCGAAATTAACAGGAGTTACAGGCCATGAAAGCCGACATTCACCCGGATTACCACGAAATCACCGTCGTCACCACGAACGGCATTGAATACAAGACCAAAAGCACATGGGGCAAAGAAGGCGACACCATGCGTCTTGACGTCGATTGCTACAGCCATCCGGCTTGGCAGGGCGGCATCCAGAAAGTGGTTGAGAAAGCCCAGCTTTCCAAATTCGAAAAACGCTTCGGCACTTTCCTGTCCGGTGATGCCGGTCGTGAAGACGAAATGGCCGCGAAACGCAAAGCCGAAAAAGAAGCCAAAGAAGCTGCACAATAGGCTGCCTCTTCCATTCATAATTCAAAAATCCCGCCCGTTAAACGGCGGGATTTTTTTCGCCCGCTTCTCATGCCACCCTATTCATTATATGTTCAGCCCATAAACAGAAAATATAAGAAAGACAGGGATATGATTTCCGCTATTAAAATCGACAACAGCGATGACGGCACGCCCACCCTGCCGGCGCGCTTCTATCATGATCCCGCAAGTTATGAAGCCGAACGCCGGACTGTTTTCTTCGATCAATGGCTGCTTTACGGGCATGAGGACCTGGTGCGGGCTCCCGGCCAGCATCTGACCCGCAATATCGCGGGATGGCCGGTCTTTGTCATTCGCGACAAGAACGGGGATTTACGGGCGCATCATAATGTCTGCCGCCCACCGCGCGTCACCGTTGCTTCAGGAGGGTCACGGGACTGCTTCGGCCTTGCGTTGCATGTATCATGGATGGGTCTATGACACGGATGGACATTTACGCCGTGCCCCTGATTTTGGCGGCGATGAAAAGGCACTATGCGCAAAAACGTCCCTCTTCCCGGTTCAGGTAAAGACATGGAACGGGTTAATTTTTATCTGCATGTCGGAAAGTCCCCCCGCGTTTGAGGCCGCGCTTGGCGATCTGCCACAGGCGCTTGATGGCATCGACCTGCCGGGGTTTAAATTCCATTCGATGGCATCGCACGAACTGAATTGTAACTGGAAAACGTATGTCGAGAACTACCTTGAAGGGTACCACATTCCGGTCGTGCATCCGGAATTGAACAAGGAACTCGACATGGCGACTTATCAGGTTCAGCCTGGAAAACAGATCGCCCGTCATATTTCATCGACCCGCACGGACAACCCGGTCAATGGCGGTGTCTGGGTCTGGCTATGGCCGCATGCGGCGCTGAATATCTACCGGAACGGGATGAACCTTGAACTTGTCATTCCAACAGGGCCGGAGACGATGAAGCTTTCCTATGCCTATTTCTTCCGCGATCTGGATGCGGCGGAGGATAACCGGAGAACCATCGAAACCAGTTTCACCATCACCCAGGAAGATATCGACATTTGTGAACTGGTGCAGAAAAACCTGAAGGCCGGCATCTATGACCGGGGGGTTCTGTCACCCCGTCATGAAGGGGGCGTTGCGTATTTTCAGGCGTTAATTAGTAACATCCTGCAAGGGGCGCCTTAATTAAGTGTGAATTTTCGCTTGGTTTCCGTTCCGCGCACGATATTCAGGCGGTTGGTGATGAAATTCATATGAAGATTGATAGCATTCATTTTTTCTTCCAGTTCAGGCACGAAAACAGTGTAGTCCGTGCCGGGTTCGCTGTCGACAACCCTGTTATTGAGCTCAATGATTTCCTGAGCCAGCGTTGCGTAGGATACGGGGTAAAGCTCTAGCTCTACCGTTGCCTGGCGGCGGCTTACAGCATGGAATATCTTGGACCAACCCTCTGTTTGTCGCGCACCGATACGACGCTCACGGGCGACCATATAAGCCATGTTAGATTGCATTCGCGTCAGATAGGAAAAAGCAGCATTCATATGCGTCAGAATATCGAGCGTATCCAGGCCGAGATACAATTCGCGATCTTTGTCGGAAAATACCGACAATATCTCCTCGTCCATTGCCCACCTCCAATTTTTATTATTATGGATTTACTATATCGCTTTCCTAAATGAAGTCAAACGGAGCGGGTTTACGCCTCTTCCAACTGCTTTAAAGCCGCAACCAATTTGTTCAGCGTTGCTTCGAAGTTGGCCTGGCGTGATTTTTGTTCGTCGATAATTTCCGGTGGCGCGTTATCGACAAATTTTTTGTCGCTCATTTTGGCATGTATTTTCGCCAGTTCAGCTTTCAGCTTCTCAATCTCCTTCGCCAGACGCGCACGTTCCTTGTTGAGGTCGATGATATCGGCGATGGGCAGGACCAGAGTAGCCTCGTCCAGAACCGTCTGGATTGCGCCCTTGGGGGCCGTGTCGGTCAGGGTGACGGTTTCAAGGCGCGCCATGCGCTTGATGATCTCGTCATAGTCCTGAAGGCGCTTCTCGGTCTCGGCGCTGGCGCCTTTGACCTGCAGGTTGATCTTGGCCGCTGCCGGAACGTTCATATCCTGACGGACGGAACGGATTTCGGTGACGAGGCGGATCAGCCAGTTCATTTCTGAATCCGCACCTGCATTTTTCAACTCCGACGGGTATTCCGGCCATTCGGAGGAAATGAGCATTTTATTGAGCGGGCGTTCCGCCATCTCATTATAAAGCTCCTCCGTGATGAACGGCATGAACGGGTTCATGAGGAGAAGCGCCTGATCCAGAACCCACGCCGTTGTCTTGCGGGTTTCCTCGGCCAGGGCATGGCCTTCGGACTGGATGATCGGTTTTGTGAACTCAAGGTACCAGTCGCAGAACGTACCCCAGATGAAGTGGTAGATCGCACCGGCGGCATCGTTGAATTTGTAGGCACCCAACCCCTGCTCGATCGCGGCTTTCAGTTCCGTGACTTGGTGGATGATCCATTTGTTTGACGTCGCTTCAACATCCAAAGGATTGAAATCAGCGTCCGGCTTGCAATGGTTCATTTCGCAGTAACGGGCCGCATTCCAGATTTTGGTGCAGAAATTTCGGTAGGTTTCAACGCGGTCTTCCGACAGCTTGATATTTCGCCCTTGCACGGCCAGTGAGGCCAACGTGAAGCGCAGCGCGTCGGTGCCGTATTTGCCGATGATGTCGAGCGGATCGATGACATTGCCCTTCGTCTTTGACATCTTCGAACCCTTGCCGTCGAGGATCAAAGCGTGGAGGTAAACGGTTTTAAACGGCACATCGCCCATGAAGTGGATGCCCATCATCATCATCCGGGCAACCCAGAAGAAAATAATGTCGGCAGCGGTGGTGAGGACATCGCCAGGATAGTATTTGTTCAGTTCCGGCGTTTTGTCCGGCCAGCCTAAAGTCGAGAATGGCCATAGCGCAGACGAGAACCAGGTATCGAGAACGTCTTCGTCACGTTTCAGGCGAACGTCGTCACCGAATTTTACCTTTGCTTCGGCATAAGCGTCTTCCTCAGTTTCGGCAACGAATACGGAATCATCCGGGCCGTACCAGGCCGGTATCTGGTGTCCCCACCACAGCTGGCGTGAAATACACCAGGGCTGGATGTTTTCCATCCAGTGGAAATATGTGGCTTCCGAGGATTTCGGGATCAGGACGGTCTTGCCGGTGCGCACAGCCTCAATGGCTGGCTGGGCCAGCGTGTGGGCGTCGCAATACCATTGTTCGGTCAGGAACGGCTCCAGGATGACAGATTTGCTTTTCTCGTCATAGGGGATGGCGTGGGTGATGTCCTCGACCTTGACGAGGAAGTCGAGTTCTTCCAGTTCGGCGAGCAGTTTCTTGCGCGCGTCGAAACGGTCGAGGCCGCGATATTCTTCCGGCGCATTGCCGTTGATGCGGGCCTGGCTGTCAAACACGTTGATCATCTCAAGGCCGTGTCGTTTGCCGATTTCGAAATCGTTGAAATCGTGGGCCGGGGTCACTTTCATGGCACCAGTTGCGAATTCCTTGTCGACGTAATCGTCGGCTATAATCTTGATCGGGCGGCCAACGACGGGAAGAATAGCGAATTTACCGACCAGGTCGGCGTAGCGTTCGTCTTCCGGGTTCACAATGATGGCGGTGTCGCCCAGCATGGTTTCAGGGCGCGTGGTGGCAATGGTGATGAAGCGTTCCGTTTCGCCCTCAATCGGGTAGCGGATGTACCACATATGGCCTTTACTTTCCTTCATCTCGACTTCGAGGTCGGAGACGGCGGTCTGCAGTTTAGGGTCCCAGTTGACCAGACGATTGGCTTTGTAGATCAGGCCTTCTTTAAACAACTGAACGAAGACGCGGCGGACGGCTTTATTCAGGCCCTCGTCCATCGTGAAACGCTCGCGCGGCCAGTCAGGTGATGCGCCAAGACGACGCACCTGACTTGTGATCGTGCCGCCTGAGTAGGCTTTCCAATCCCAGACCTTTTCGAGGAATTTTTCGCGGCCCATTTCACGGCGGTTAAGACCTTCGGCAGCGAGGTTGCGCTCAACGATCATCTGCGTCGCGATGCCTGCGTGGTCGGTGCCCGGCTGCCACAAGGCATCCTTGCCGTTCATGCGGTTATAACGGATAAGAATATCCTGCAGCGTCATGTTGAGCGCATGGCCAAGGTGAAGGCTACCCGTCACGTTGGGCGGCGGCATCATGATGGTATACGGCACCTTGTTGCTTTCCGGATGCGCGGCGAAGATTCCTGATTGCTCCCATTGCTCGTAATGCTGGGCTTCAACTTTTTCGGGCTGGAAGGTTTTTTCTAACATCTCAATCTCATTCGCTTTAAAAACAGACCCCGGCTCTGGGCCGGGGTCAAAAAACTTGGTTTTGACGCGTATTATTTAATCATCCATCGCTTTTCTTGCAAGCTTATCCAGTTCTTTCTGGACCAGCTTTTCGATGATACCCGGCAGGTTAGCGTCAAGCCAGGTGCGCAGCATTGGATTCAGCATATCGCGGACGATATCCTCAAGTGTCGAGCCATCGGCGACATGCGGTGTGGAGCCACGCTCCATATGCATGGAGCTGCTCAGCCGGGCAAACCCGGACAATGCAGCCGCACTGGCGGCGTCGGTTAAAACGGATTCCATTGAAGCAGAAGCCTCCGGTTCAGGTGCAGTCAGGTCTACCGCAGCTGCACGGGTTGGCTCAGGTGGCGGCGGTGTCAGGTCGAGATCAGATACGCGTGGCGGCATAACCTCCTCCACATGCTCTTCCAGATCGATCACAGGTCTTTCGGGCGGCGGAAGCGGATCTTTCAGTTCAAGAATATCTTCCTTGGGCGCCGGTGGCGGCGGAGGTGGTGGCGGCGCGACAGGCTCAGGCGGAGCCACAGGCTCCGGTTCGGCAGAAACCGCGGGCGCGGCATGATCATCATCGTCAGATATGATCTGACGAATGGATGCGAGGATTTCCTCGATTGATGGTTCCTGTTCGGGTGCGCCGGCCATTGATTGACGAATCTGAAGTAGTTAATACACTGTTAACGTTCAGTTTCTATCATAGAAACCGAGTTGTCAAAGCCCCAAATTCACTTAATCCTCAACGATTTACGGGCTTTTGTGGCGTTGGCTTGGAATCCACCTTATCCGGGCTGTAATCAGTGCTGGTGCTGAAGATTTTGGCGCTGATTTCCCGAATATGCTGGTTGTAATCGCGTGTCAGTTCGGGGAAACCGACAGCATTCGGGTTCATCAGGCCGATTGCTGAAGCCAGCGTATAGCGTGCAACCACCTCATCCCTGCGCGCCGTGACCAGGGCCGAACGGGAATTCAGAAGTTCCTGATCTGCATTGAGGGCATCCAGAATAGTTCGGGTGCCAAGCTCGGCTTCCTTATGAACGCCATCGCGGGCAATGGCATTGGCCTTGACCTGTTCTTTGCGGGAATCGATTTCGGCGGTTGTCGCCTGCAGGGTTTCCCAGCTGCTGACGGTTTGCTCACGTGCGGATTCCTGGGACTGCAGAACTTCTACCTGGCGCTGGCTGGAAATGCTTTTTGCCTGGCGAACGCGGGACCTTACGGAACCTGCTTCATAAAGCGGAATAGTTGCATTGATACCGATGGATTTGACGGTCTGGTCCTGGAAAGTTCCCGGTGATGGATCATAGGCACGGGTTACACCGCCATTCAGGCCGACTGTCGGCAACAATTCGCCGTCAACCAAGGTCACGTTATCCTTCGCTGCGTCCTCGGTGAACTGGGCGGCTATAACGTAAGGGTTATAACGCATTGCCATACCGACCGATTCATCCAAGCTTGGCGGAATCGGCATGGTCATTTTCGGCATGCTGAGGCGTCCGGGCGGCATTCCCACCACTTGCGTATAAACAGCGCGGCTGGATTGCAGATTGCCTCGGGCGGAAATAATGCCGGATTCCGCATCGGCAAGCCGGGCGCGGGCCTGCGAGACATCGGTGCGGGTCACATCGCCCACATTGAAACGGGCGTTGGTTGCATCAAGTTGTTTGTTGATCACATCACGGTTGTTCGTTGCGAGATCAAGCAATGACTGGTCACGCAGAACGTTCATATAGGCCGTCACAACGTTGAGCAGAACCTGCGACTCCGTGCCGTTCAGCAAGGCGCGTTGGGCCATGATAATGTTCTTGGCATTGGAGACACCGGACATCGTGCGGCCACCGCGATAAAGCGGCTGGTTGACCGAAAGCGTCAGGTCCTTTTCCGTGCCGCCATTACCGCCGACCGTTTTCGGTGTTGTATCAAGCCAGGTTTTTGTAACCCCTGCCCCGGCGGTTGCGGTCGGCTTCCAGCCGGACTGGGCCTGGGGCAGATTTTCCTGGACGGCCAGTAATTGCTCGCGCGCGGCGCGGATCGTGCTTGAATGATCGTAGGCCCAGCGCATGGCGTCGAACAGGCTTTGCGTCTGATCCGTGGCATTGCCCGCGGTCATTTCCGCATCAACGTCAACCTGCGTCGTGTAGGTCATCTCTGCGGCAGGGTCGAGCTTCTCTGGCGCAGCATCCAGGATCGGTTTAACGACAGGAGCAGCATGGGCTTTCTTGCCGTGCACAACCGGCTTGGCAATGGGCTTCACCGGCAGATCGGCGGGGGCGGTAATGTCCGCCTGCGGCGTTGGGATCCCGGCATCCTGCGCATAGGCCGCGACAGGAAACGAAAGTGCCGACGCCATCAGGGTGGCCAGCAGAGGACGAAAACGATTAGTCATGAGAAACTCCGGTTAAACTAAAATGTAAATGTGATGCGCGGTTCAAACCCCGGCAGATACGGTGTGCCCGCATCAAACAGCTTGCGTGTGGAAAAAGAATTTTCACCGATGCGTTCAATTTCCGTCGCCACGCCCATCTGACCTTTCGGCTTCAGAACGGCAACAATCCGGCCCCTTAAGGCCAGCAGGGAAAGCCATTCGGGCGGCATTTCGGCGACTGCGCCGCTGACAACAATCAGGCTGAACTGGTCATTTGAGGCAACACGGTCAGCAGTGGTGACGAAACCGGCCAGCATGGTCAGGATGGCGGCGGAATAACCGGTCGAATCGCCGATGCTTAGCGCCCGGTCACTTTTATTGACCTCCGCCGCCTCGAGCATTCGCGCCAGAACTGCGGGCTCCATCAGGAAATGACCATTACCCAGGGAAAGATCTTCATCCGCGTAAACGAGTCCGCGCATTTCCTCCGGTACATAATTTTCGCGCGGGACGGTGCGGAAGGCTTCCAGAATGGGCGCGGTAACAACACCGGCCGTGTGAATCTGAGAGTCGACCATATTGATGCGGGCTGTGGAAAAGTGAGACATAGATGTGATTCCGGGCTTTAAAGAATAAGAATTGACCATTGAAATAGTTACACGAATCGTCAGAACAAGGCCATAGGGAACTTTTTTTGAATGCTATTGCAGGATGCATGATCCGGGTTTTGCAGAACGTCGAATTCTGCAAATTAGGGCTTTCATTCGGCCTGCAAAAGTGAGATAAACCTCCACCCAGAAGGTGCGGTGGCCGAGTGGTTAGGCTCGGGATTGCAAATCCCGCTATGCCGGTTCGATTCCGGCCCGTACCTCCATACTTTCTGGGTATTTATTGTCTATAGCATGCTTGACAGTCTCACTTTGAAACTGCATAAGAATGCCACGGTTCTTCCCTGATAGCTCAGCGGTAGAGCAATCGACTGTTAATCGATTGGTCGCAGGTTCGAATCCTGCTCAGGGAGCCAACCAGTCTTCACTTTCCCCTAGGACAGAGAAAACACCCCATAAAACCCCGCTCTCTGCGGGGTTTTGCGCTATTTGGTGTTTCCGACACGCATAGAGAACTGCCCATTTCCCACCCCTAAACCCCTATTCTCTCAAGCCGCCAATAATCCGTGTGCCGAGATTAGAAATTCCCTGCTAACAGGGAATTAACAGGGAATTTTTTCCATGCTACTTGGGCGCTGACCGTAAAAAGTCAGCAGAAGCCGCAGGAACCCTACGTTACTGAAAAATGGGGCATAAAAGTAACAGGGAATTTTATTCCGGTGATCAGGGAATTAATTAAACGAAACAGGGAAGTTTTTAGACTAAACAGCGAAGTGTTTTTGCAACGTCTCAAAACTATCGAAGATGACCTTTCCAACAAATCCCTCAGAATGGCCGTGTTTTATGGCAATGTCCTTTAAGGCTGAACCTTTAAAATGCTCATCACGCCAAACAATGCCCTGAATCAGTTTTTTAAGTTTTCCAGGTGGTACCGCAAATATGTCCCTGCGCTGGTGCTCCGCTTCGATGACAACAGCACCGCGCTCCGCCTTCTTTGTACTATAGGCAATGCTATGTTGTTGGAGATTGAGTTCAATATCCTGAAGATTTAATTGGAAGAAACGGTTAGTCAGGTTTTCTAAACCATGCGCTTGAAACTGAATAACCACCTTCTCGAGATCAATAGTAATCTTGGACACGATCTCGCGAATTAAATCTTGCGATGGTATGTCATCCTGATTACGCAGGAAGTGATCCCTCTTTTGATCGCCAGAATCCCCAGGCCACATAGTAGGTAGATGATCACGGAGCGCCTTCTCAATGACTTGCTCGATTTCATGAGCGGGAAGTCTGGCGATTAAATGCTTAGGGTGAGCGCGGTCCTGGAGTAAATTTTGAGAAATGTAGTATCTGTATTGTCTGTTATGCCTTGCTGTAAATGTCGGCGAATATGGCACCCCATCTGCATCGAATATTAACCCTTGAAGACTATGCCGCTGACGAGTGGTCACTGTTCTTTCGACTGCGTTTGAATCAAGTGAGCTTTGCACTATTTGCCATAGCTCAAAATCAATAATCCCGGGATGTAATCCATCATAAGTCTTTTCACGATGGCGAATTTTACCAATATAAGCCGGGTTTCTGAGTATCGAATAAAGTGCCCCACGCGAGAAAAGACATCCACCATGCTCTTTTCCTTTTAACGAAATACGTTTGGGGCTGAGAATATTTTTGAAGTCTAGCTCACGTTTAAGATCTCGAACATTTCCAAGTTCGGCATAACGCTCAAAAATGAGCTTTGCTAAATGAACTTCATCGGGTCGAATAATTAGCTGTCTATTTTCAATCTCATACCCTATGGGCGGTGTCCCGCCCATCCACATGCCCTTACGTTTGCTGGCGGCAACTTTATCTCGGATACGCTCACCCGTCACTTCCCGTTCGAATTGTGCAAAAGATAAAAGGACATTTAAAGTTAGCCGCCCCATGGAAGTCGTCGTATTGAAAGATTGAGTAACACTGACAAAAGTGACCCCGCGTTCATCAAAAATCTCGACTAACTTTGAAAAATCCATCAAAGAGCGTGTAAGGCGATCAATCTTATAAACAACTACGGTATGTACCTTTCCAGCCTTGATATCGTTCAAAAGCCTATCCAGAGCTGGACGCTTGAGAGAACCTCCTGAAAAGCCTCCATCATCATAAGCTTCTGCTGAACTTACCCATCCTTCCGATTTCTGACTTAAGATATAAGCTTCACATGCCTCTCGTTGAGCATCGAGAGAATTAAACTCCATATCCAGGCGCTCATCTGTTGATTTCCGAGTATAGACGGCACAGATTTTTTTCATGCTTTCTGCGCTTTCTTTAAACCAAAGAACAGCCATCCATTCCAATTCTTATCGGTTATTTCCCCTGCGATTTTAGAGAGACTATTATAAAG